>JAKSAW010000214.1 GCA_022361455.1 Pseudomonadales bacterium
AGCAGCAGCATGGGCACGCCTTCAGCAGACGACTCGATCACCGCCGGATAGGCGTTTGCCAGTGCCGTGCCCGAGGTACAGACGAACACACCGGGTTTGCCTTGAGAACGGCTCGTGCCTCATCCCCGTGGTCCAGGGTCAATGCCGGATGGTCTGTCCGTGTCGATACCAATACTTCCTCCGCGAGTTCATACGAAGCTTCTTTATCATAAGCGATTTAAGACACGCCTTCGGGTCAAAAATTGTGAAAGTCGCAGTTTTTGCCGGCCTGATCTCAGGCCTTGGTGTAGCGGGCAACCAGCTCAATGATGAAATGAGAAGCTAAGTGCGGATGAAATCCTTCTTTTTCTGTAAGGTAATATTTCGTCAATTGGTCTGAATCGTTGCTCAGGTTGACACTTCGCATCGACCAGTCCGGAAAATAGCGTTGGCCGATCTCGCGACAATAGACCACCTGGATCTGTTCATGGCGCTCGTCCCGGCTGATCCGTTGGAAAATACGATTCACATTGATACAGGGACCTTCCAGGACCTGGAAGAAAATGGGGCCGAAGTTGACTAAGATGCCGGTAACATCTTCCGCTTTATTGTTGATGCGTGCTGTATCGATGAGTTGCTTGACCGTATCGTAATTAAGTGAGATCGTTCTTTTAGAAGCGTAAGCAAGTCTTATCAGGTCCATGAAAGGCTACTCCATAAGGGGCATTATCTCGGGGGCTTTCAGACGGCTTAACATAAATCGCCGGCTCTTGTATCTTTGAGTTCTGCATTTACATGCTATTTTTCTCCATCGACACAAGGTATAAGGTGCTAAAATGAATTCGCATTTAAACCTTTTCTTAATATTAAATACGACATCGGTTTTGGGGAGCTTGGCAGCGACCGTTGTGCGGATTGGAGGAAGTCATGGGTCTTTTTAAAGACAAACTGCCGGTGGGGTTAACTCTCGGGCCTTATGAGTACAACTATACGTATCTACCTCCGCTTGCTTTCGCGGACGGCATTCACATACAGGACCTGCCTAAGCCGAGGTGGCTTATCCTGGTCGCAAAAAATTTCCTGAAGATATTGGTAAATGGTTTTCTGGCAAATGCTGAAGAGGCATATGCTGATG
>JAKSAW010000440.1 GCA_022361455.1 Pseudomonadales bacterium
CCAGCTTGGCCTTGTTGTTGAAGCCCTCGGTCCGAGCGTTGGTCAGCCGACAGCACCAATGGTTGAGGACCTCGCTGCGCCATCTGACCAGGGTCGAGCGGAGCGTTTGCAGCTCGGGTAGGTGGCTCAGCGCCAAGGTGTCGGTGAGTTGGGTCAAGGCGTGGCTGGCCTGCTTGCGGCTGCGAATTCGATACAAGCTGTGCAGAGCCTCCTTGGCCTCGTACACCGCCTTGAGCTCAGGGTGCTTGCATAACCATTCGAACAGCGGCTGACGCCACTTGTAGGACACCAGCCGGCGCGGCTTGAGCAGTAGGTTTCTCAGGTAGCCCGTGTTCCTGCCTCCCTCCGCCAGCTTGCGGTACCTCATCAGCGCGCCTTGGGGCAGGCGCAGGACGTGGAACTTGTCGGCAACCAATCTGGCGTTAGGAAAGTACTCGGTAGCGAAGCGCTTGTAGGGGTCGGAAAGGTCGAGCGCTACCCAGCGCACATTGTCACGGCCCTCAAGGTGGCCGACCGCCGCTTGCACGTCGACGCCACGTCTACCGTGTGCAACCTCCAACAAGCGACCCTTGCTCTGATCGACAACCATGGTCACAAATTCCCTAGAGCCAAGCACCTGTCCGCGGCGAAAGAAGTGTTCGTCGATGCCGACTCGCTCTGGCCAGTCGCGGCGGCGCATTCGCTGCTTGAGCTCAAGGTGGCGGTAAAGAACGCTGTACACGTAGCCTCCCGAACAACGGAATCTCTCCCGCACTCGCTTGAGGTCCACGAAGTCTTCGCAGGACTCCTTGACTGCTCTGGCGTAACGCTCAGTGGTGCGCTTGCCCTTGAGGACTCCCTGCACTGGCTCAGTGAATGGCTTGCCGCAAGGGCGACACATGAAGCGACGCTTGTGGATTCGAAAGCGAGTTTCAGCTCGACGCATCGGCTCGTCGCGCACCGTCACCCAGCGCCGGTCGTAAATGCTGTAGCTGGGCGACGCGCACTTAGGGCACACCTCCATCGCACTCGTCAGGCAGACCAAGAAGTCCACCCCTCCGTGTGGCCCGTGCGCCACACTCAGTAGTTTCATTTCAGGCAGCAAGTGGTGCTGCGCTAGGATGTCTTTGGGCATGTCCGCTCCCGTCGGTTTGGTCTAGACACCCAAAGCCTACGGTGCGCGGACACGTCCCTTACTTATCGAACCGACCCACCATCTAGCGACAAGAG
>JAKSAW010000637.1 GCA_022361455.1 Pseudomonadales bacterium
AGCAAATCTCCCGTTAACCAGCCCCGCTGCCATTGGGCAAAATCGGGATACTGTATTTTCAGAGGCTCTAACGCTAATGGTTGCCCAGATTGATAATGTGCGTAGAGCGCAGCTATTTCCTTAACAAACACGCCCATGGACCAACCATCAGTAACGATGTGATGCATAACCACCGTTAAGCCATGAAGGTTTTCATCTAACTTAATGAGGCGAGCTCGCAATAATGGTCCAGTTTCTAAATTGAAAGACTGCGCAATGTCCGCTTGGGCAATCTTCGCTAATTCCGCTTTTTGCTCCTCACCCTTAACACCCGTTAAATCATTAAACACCAGATGAAAATTAGGTTTAGCCTGGACGATTTGGATAGGTTCATCTTTCTTGGAGGTAAAAACGGTTCGCAAAGATTCATGGCGTTCAATGAGCGCTACGAATGCTGACTCTAAGGCATTGCGATCTAAAATACCCCGCAAGTAAAGGGCAGCAGGAATATGAAAGGTACTATTCCCTGGAACCAGTTGCTCAACGAACCATAAGCGTTTTTGAGCATGAGAAAGTTTTAAAGGCCGTTTACGATCCGCTAACGGAATGCTGGCTTCCTCCTCTTCACCAACTCGGGTGGCCTTAAGGAACTCAATAACATCCGCTTTTTTGGCAACTAACTCATCCTTTAGATCTTTAGTTAGTGCCCCTTTTGGTGCTTTAAACTTTAATTGTTCTTCTTCGAGCCAAAGTTTTATTCCGGCTGCCCCCAACTTCGACATAAGCTCGAAGACTGTCATAGTGTACCTTCCTCAAAATCTTCATCATCCCACTCGTCCTCGCTGCTTTCTTCTTGTGGTTTTGCTTGCCACATAACGGAGGCAATAATTTCAGCAAGTGCAGCTATCGTGGGGACTTCAAATAAAGTTCTTAGTGGTAACTCCACATTTAATTTTTCTTTAATTCGTGAAGAAACCTTAGTTATGAGTAACGAATGGCCACCCAGCTCAAAGAAGTCATCGTAAATACCCACTTGAGGCATACTTAAAACTTCTTGCCAGATTTCTACTAGCCCTTCTTCTACATTGTTTCTTGGGCCTACATACTCAGCAGCTTGATAGGCATCTGCTGCTGGCTCAGGTAGTGCGCGTTTATCTATTTTACCATTTGGTGTAATTGGCAAACGCTCCATAAAGATATATGCCGCAGGCACCATATAGTCTGGTAACTGTTGTTTTAGCTTGGCACGCAGCTCGCCCACGTCTGGCTCGCTGCTAGATTCAAAGTAAGCTACTAACTGTTTATTACCAGATTGATCTTGCTTAACGAGCACACAAGCATCACTCACCATTTCTAAATTAGTCAGCGCCGTAGCGATCTCACCTAACTCAATACGATAACCACGCATTTTCACTTGATCATCGATACGACCTAGAATTTCAATCGCGCCATTGGGCATGATTCTTCCCAAATCACCCGTGCTATACATGCGCCCATTTGGAATCACACAGTAAGGATCATCCATAAAGACATTAGCGGTTAATTCAGCACGATTTTGATAACCGATAGCGACACCTTTACCCCCAACGAAGATTTCACCAGGCACACCAAACGGCACTGGGCGGCGATTGCTATCCAAAATATAGGTCGTACTGTGACCCACTGAATAACCAATAGGTATGGAGGTTTGGCCAGGGATCACTTCCTTAATTTCATAGTACGTAGCGTAAGTACTATTTTCCGAAGGCCCATAGAAATTCATCACATGCTTAGGCTTATGCTCGCTTTCCACCAAGTCACGGACTAAGTTCGGATCACAAGCCTCACCGCCAAACATGACGTAATCCAAATCGGCGAACATGCTAGGCACAGTTTTAGATAGCACATGGAACAGTGCCGTTGTTAAGAACACCAAGTTCACATTATTGGACTTCACTAGATCAGCAAAAGCATCCGGTGACAATGCAGTGTCTTTATCAACAATTACCAACTCGCAGCCGTTTAAAAGCGCGCCCCAAATTTCAAAAGTGGCAGCATCGAACGACAAGTTAGCAGCATGGGTAAATTTATCCCCCGGCTTAACATCCATATAGTTGGTGTTAATTGCCATTCGGGCCGCGCCTTTTTGCGGCAATAGCACGCCCTTGGGCTTGCCGGTAGAGCCGGAAGTGTAAATCACAATCCCTAAACTAGCGCCGCCATCTGGCAGTGTTAGATTCAGATTTTGATCTGAGCAATTGGCAAGTGTTTCAGACAACCCTTGATAATTAACCGCCTTGGTTTCGGTTAAGTAGCCAAATCGATCTTCATATTGCTGATCAACTAGCAGCACTGGTGCCTTAGTATCGTCCAACATGTATTGAACGCGATCCTCAGGATAAGTTGGATCGATCGGCACATAGGCGCCACCGGCTTTGAGAATCGCCAATATCGCAATCAACATTTCATGTGAGCGATCAAAGCAGGTCGCGATAGGCTGACCTAGCTGCACCGATTCTTGCTCAACTAGATAGTGAGCTAAACGGTTGGCGGCGGCATTCATTTCGCTAAAGCTTAACTTGGTGTCTCTATAGGTAGAGGCGGTTAAATCACCATGCTTAGCAACCACTTCTTCGAAGAGTTGTGCCAAACCTTTTTCATCAGGGAATTCTGTAAAGGTGTGGTTCCACTCATTGAGCACTTTGTATCGCTCGTCCTCTGACAGGATATTGATATCACCTACGATCACATTAGGATCCTCGGCAATATCCAATAACGCATTTTCAATATGAGACAAGATACGGGCTATCGTATCGTGTTCAAATAAATGCGAGTCGTAAGAGAAACGAACGATTAAATCTTTACCAGGTATCGCCACTAAAGTCAGTGGGAAGTTCGTTTGTTGGAACGCTTCGATCTCACCAATATCCAACATACTCTGCGAATCTTCTTCTAACGATTCATCGATTGGATAGTTTTCAAAAACTAAAATGGATTCGAATAGCGCCTGCTTACTGGATACCTGACTATGTTTCTGAACATCGACTAACGAACTGGATTCGAAATGCTTCATATCCACTTGTTGGTCTTGTACTCGATGCAACCATTCCATAAATGGTAATTCGTTTTGCACCGTCATACGTAATGGCAAGGTGTTGATAAACAAACCCACCATATTCTCAATGCCAGGCAGATCAGCCGGACGACCAGAAACAGTGGTACCAAATAAGATATCGTCTTCACCACAGTAGCGGTTTAATAACGCGCCCCATACGCCCTGCAGGATATGATTTAGGGTTAATCGTTGGTCTTTAGCAATGAGTTGTAAACGATCTAACAACTCACCGGACACTAGAATTTCACTCTCGCAATAACGGGCTGCACTATCCCCTGCTTTTTCTTTTTGCGACACAATGGCTTGAGAGTTGCGTAGTGGAATGGGTGTCGGTGCTGAGAACCCTGCTAGATAACGACTCCAGAAGTCATCTTCTGCTTGCTTATCGCGAGACAATAACCAACCGATAAAATCTTGATAACGTGGTGCGCTGGGTAGCTGAACTTCACCCAATTGATTTAGCTGTTCATAACACGCAAACAACTCTTTAAACACCACCGGCATCGACCAACCATCTAACAAGATGTGATGGAAACTCCATATTAATTGATAGCGCTGACTGGGCAACTTAATCCAAGTTAAGCGCAACACCCCGGCATTGCGGAAATTAAAGCCGAAATTACGATCGTCAATCATGAAGCGCTCTAACTTTTCTTGCGCCTCTTCTTCGCTAAACTGACTCCAATCATATCGGGCGATTGGAAGCTCGATATTCTCATAAACCACCTGCAGTGGTTGAGCCACTCCTTCCCAAACAAACCCTGTGCGTAAAATACTATGGCGGCTAACCACCGCTTCCCAAGCCTTGAACAAGTTGGCTTCGCTAACATTGCCGCCCAAGTCTACGCTTACTTGGTCAAAGTAAACCCAAGAGCCGGGCTCGTACAAACTGTGGAACAACATACCTTCTTGTACGGGTGACAACGGATAGACAGCTTCTATACCGTCTTTACCCACGAACAACTCGTCAACTTGGGCTTGCTCCAGATTCGCGAGAGGGAAATCTGATGGCGTATAACCCGCATTATCCGGATTTACACAATGTTCAATGACATTATTTAAATGATTAAGGAACGCATCTGATAATTGGCGAATGGTTTTTTCATGGTGCAATGCAGTGCTATAACGCCACGCCAGTTGTAATTGACCACCTTGTACTCTGCCAGAAACTTCTAGCGCGTAGTCGCGCTCGCAAGCCGGAGAAATTTCACTACCAGGCTTTTCTTCTGCTTGCTGAATTAAAGCGTCTGCATCAACAACCTTGTCGAGCTGGCCAAGGTAGTTGAAACTGATATGCGCCGTGGGGATACCCGCAAGACGCTCACGCACTTCTTTGTCTTGATGCATATAGCGCAGCAAACCAAAGCTCATACCTTTCATCGGCACAGCGCGCATTTGCTCTTTAACAGATTTAATAACCTCGCCCAGCCCCCCCTCTTTGACTTGAAGGATTAATGGGAATATTGAGGTAAACCAACCCACGGTTCGAGAAATATCAATACTATCAGCGATATGTTCACGGCCATGGCCTTCTAGATCCACCAAAGCGTTTTCGTGCTCTGTCCATTCTGACAACGTTAGCGCTAACGCACTTAGCAACAACTCATTAATTTCAGTGCGATAGCAGCTCGGTGCTTTGGTTAATAGCGCTTGTGTTTGCTCTGCGCTTAGTGCTGTTTCGACGACTTCAACACTCGAAATGGTGTTGCTGCCGTTATTATCTTTAGGTAGATCAACCGTTGCCAATTCAAGTAAAGACTTCCAATAGTCATAGTCTTCTTCCAATGCATTAGAATTACTAAATTCTTCCAGCGCTTCTGCCCACTGCTTAAAGGAAGTAGTTTTAGCACCCAATTCTACCGACTTACCCTCAGCGCACTGCGTTAAGGCCGTTTGCAAATCTTCAACAATGACTCGCCATGAGAATACGTCAACCACTAAATGATGTATCACCACTAGCATGCGGCTAGCTTTAGCTTCGCCAAGATTAAAGATCACCACTTTTATCAGTGGGCCTTTTTCCAAATTAATTTCTGTCTGGAATTGGTCGGCTAAGGTTTCCAGTTGTTCGGTTTGCGCTGACTCTGGCAACGTGGACAGATCTACAACTTCAAAGACTTGATCTAATAAGGCTTCGATATGTTCAGATTGTCGGAAGGTTTGATGCCACTGCTTAGCAGGTATATGACTACTATTTTCCTTATGAAACAATAACCGTAAGGCGTCATGTTGATACAAAACGCCTTCCCAAGCTTCTTTCAAATGAGCTTGCGTAATTCCAGCATCTAACTTAAACACCACCGATTGGTTAAAGTGATGAATGTCTGCAAGCTGCTGGTTAAAGAACCATTGCTGTACAGGTGTTAATAAAGCTTCACCTTCAACAAGCCCCTGTTCAGCTTTAACAATATCTTTGAGATCCGTCGCAACTTCCGCTAGATCTGCAATAGTCTGGAACTCAAATACCTGCTTAGCGGTAATATGTAAACCAGCACGCTTGGCACGACTTATGATTTGAATGGATAGAATGGAATCACCACCCAATTCAAAGAAGTTGTCGTAAACACCAATGGTGTCCGCCTTCAACACTTGCTGCCAAATATCGACGAGAATAGATTCTTTGGCATTTCTTGGTGCTAGATATTCAGTGGATTGAGATGCTTCTGCCGTAGGCTCTGGTAGCTTACGCTTATCAACCTTTCCGTTTTGGTTTAGCGGGAATTCATCCATCACGACGAAAGTTGAAGGCACCATATGCTTAGGTAGAACCTTAGTGCTTTCGCGACGCACTTCACCGCTGTCCATCGTTACGTCGACCTGAACATAAGCCACTAATCGCTTCTGACCAGGCTCATCTTCCCTAACAATAACCACCGCTTCGCGAACAGCATCGATACGGGTTAAGCTGGCTTCCACTTCTCCCAATTCAATACGGAAACCACGCACCTTAACCTGATCATCCGCGCGACCAAGAATTTCTATTTGGCCATCGTCAGTAAAGCGAGCCAAGTCACCAGTTTTATATAAGCGGTCACTTTCGCCAACCAAAGCACCTTCGATAAAGGCTTGGCTGGTTTTATCAGGATCATTTAAATATTCCGTGGCGAGGCCGTCGCCTCCCACATAGATTTCACCAGTCACGCCCACAGGCACGGGCTGAAGGTGCTTATCAAGAATATAAGCGGTTGATCCAGACAAACTTCTTCCGATGGGCACTGTAATAGCGCCTTCGGGCACATCTTCAATCTCGAACCAAGTCGAGTAAGTAGTATTTTCCGATGGGCCATACACATGCAAGAAATGCTTAGGTTTATGGTTACGGGCAATTTTACGGACCTGCTGTGGGTCACAGGCTTCACCACCAAACAACAAATAATCCAGCTGTTCGAAAAAGTGAGGATGGTTGATTGCAAAAGCATTAAATAAGGCCGTGGTAATAAACATCACGTTAATACCAGTGCGCTCTGCTTCAGCAACAAAATCCTCGGGGGTTAGTAGAAGTTCTTTATCAATAATAACTAAAGAACCACCATTTAATAATGCGCCCCATATTTCGAAGGTAGACGCATCAAAAGACACATTGGATAAATGAGCAACTTTGTCTTCGGCGGTAAAGGTTATGTAATTAGCATCAATCACTAAACGATTTACCGCTAATTGCGTACACACTACCCCTTTCGGTTTACCGGTAGAACCAGACGTATAAACCACATAAGCTAAGCGGTTGGCATCGCCAAATATTGGCTGATCTAAATTGGTATCAAACTGTTCAGCAATATAATCTTGATCACGATCCAACAACACAGGAACAACTTCGCCAGCTTTTTCCGCAATCGGAAGCACGATGTCTGCATGCTGAGACTTGGTCACCATAACTGGCGCTTTGGTGTCTTCTAACATGAAAGTTAAACGTTCTTCCGGATAGCTTGGATCTAAGGGCACATAAGCGCCACCCGCCTTTAAGGTGGCAAGAATGCTAACGATCATATCGATCGAGCGATCTAAGGCGATGGCCACAAAACTCTGATCTTTCACTCCCTTAGCAATCAGGATACGGGCTAGCTGATTGGCACGTTTATTTAGATCTTCGTAGCTAACAGATTCTTGACCGAACTGAAGCGCAATTTGATCTGGACGCTGTGCAGCTTGCTGCTCAAATAACTCGTGCAAACATTTATCGCGTGGATAATTAGCAGGTTCTGGATTCCACTCGATTAGAATCTTGTCTTGCTCTTCTCTATCTAATAGCTCAAAACGTTTAACCGGCACATCAGGTTGAGAAAGCGCACTTTTTAGAATCACTTCTAAGTGATTCAACATGCTAACAACGGCAGTTTCGTCAAATAAGGTTGAGTCGTATGAAAGCTTCAAACGAATCGTTTCATTAGGCTCAACGATTAGTGTCAGCGGATAGTTAGTGTGCTCTATGCTAGTAACTTGGCTAATATCAAGAAGCTGATCACCCTCGCGAACGGCATCACCAACAGGATAGTTTTCGAATACCAAGATGCTATCAAACAAGGATTGATCACCAGGCACTTCTGAGTGGTGATGAATATCAACCAAAGGCGTTGCTTCAAAACGACGCAGATCCAATTGTTCTTCCTGCATCGACTGCAACAGACTAACAATCTGAGTATCTTCTGTAATTTGGATGCGTAGCGGCAACGTGTTAATAAACAGACCGACAATATTTTCAACGCCGGTAAGATCAGCGGGTCGACCTGAAACAGTGGTTCCGAAAACAATATCTTCTTCGCCGCTGTAGCGGGCCATCAATATGCCCCAGCCAGCTTGAATCACCGTATTTAAGGTAATGTGGTTATCGCGAGCGAACTGCTGCAACTGGGTTGTATGATCTTCCGATAAAAAGATCTCTTTCTCAAAATAAAGTTTTGCCGCATCTGGCTTAGGCTGTTTTTTACAACCCAAAGGTGTTGGTGCTTGGAAACCATGTAAGTAGTTTTTCCAAAACTGTAATGCATCCGCCTTATCGAAATCTGATAGCCAAGCGATAAAGTCTTCATACTTACCAGGAGATGCCAACTGTGGTTGCTGATCTTGCGCTAAAGCCGCATAGGATTGGAAAGCCTCTCCCATCACCAATGGTAAGGACCAACCATCTAATACGACGTGATGGAAACTCCACACCAAACGGGCACGATTATTGGGTAAATCAATCCAAGCTAGTCGCGTCAAACCTGGCTTAGCAAAATCAAAACCACGTTGGCGATCCTGCTCTAACCAGAGCTGTAAACGATGCTGTTCTTCATCTTCATGTAAATCAGACCAATCGAACTCAGAAACTTCCGCTTCGATTCTACTGCTAACCATTTGTAATGGCTTATCTAATTCATCCCATAAAAACGCACTGCGCAATACCGGGTGGCGATTAACGACGTGATTCCAAGCTTGGTAAAGGGTTTCTCGCTGGATATCGCCAACAACATCTACACTAAGCTGCTCAAAATAAACACCCGATGACGTATCGAACAAGCTGTGGAACAACATCCCCTCCTGCATCGGAGAGAGCGGATAAACAGCTTCAACATTAGGATCTTTACCAAACAGCTGATCTATCTCTGGCTGTTGTAAATTCGCTAATGGGAAATCCGAAGGGGTGTAGCCAAAAGTGGTTGGATCTAAACAGTAATCAATAATCTGTTTAAGATTCTCAACATATTGATTCGCTAAATATTCTATGGTTCCAGCATCAAATATGTCTGCACTATAAATCCACTCAACGTGCAAAGAACCACTAACAACATGGCTATTCACACTCAACAAATGGGGCTCATGACTTTCTAAGCTGTGCTCTGAACCCTTGTCTTCAGTAGCTAAACTAAACCATGCATTGTTATCGAGAATTGAATCAAATTGCCCAAGATAGTTAAACACCACATCTGCTTTAGGCGCTTGAGCAAATGCTGCCTTAACTTCTTCGTTATCGGAAAGATATTTTAGGGCGCCGTAACCGAAACCACGATTAGGAATGGTTCTAAGATTCTCTTTAATGCCTTTAACGTTAACATCTATAGGCAAGGCTGAATCATACTTTAAACGCACAGGATAGACAGATGTAAACCAACCTACCGTACGACTTAAGTCAACTCGCTCATTGAAAACTTCGCGACCATGACCTTCTAAATCGATTAACAACTCACTACGACCAGACCAGTTAGTAATGGTCTTTGCTAGCGCAGTTAAGAGAATATCGTTAATTTCTGTCTTATAGGCCTTGGGGACATCCCGCAACAGCTCTATCGTCTTCGCTGCGTCTACAACAACTGTTTGCTTATCGGTTAGAGCAACCTGATTATCGCCCTCGGGATGATCAACGGGAAGATTATCTTTACCTTTAGAGATCACGCCTTTCCAATAATCGACTTCTTTATCAAGCTCACCTTCAACCACATGGGTTTGCAAAGCCTCAACCCACTGTTTATAAGAAGTGGTCTTAGGTTGGAACTTGGGCGAATTTTTATTGGCTAACGCATCTAGAGCCGTACAAAAATCATCAAGTAGCACACGCCAAGAAATACCATCCACCACCAAATGGTGAATTGCCAATAGCAACTTACGTTGATTCTCTGGCAACTCAAAAATAGCCGCTGTGACGATGGGACCTTTTTGTAAATTTAAACTGGACTGAATACCCGTTGCTTGAGCACTAATTTCGTCTTCGATGCTATGAGCAGGCTTATTCTTTAAATTGATCTCATGAAGCGCAAAGTGACTGTAGCCATCAGGATCATCGTGATGGAATTGGCGAATCCCCTCTTCTTCCGACTCAAATCGCAGACGCAACGCATCATGCTGTACAATCACAAGCGATAGGGCTTCGCCGATTTTTGCGTTAGATAATGTTACGCCGTCTTGAATATTTAACAGAACAGACTGGTTCCAATGATGGGCATCTTTAAAGTCGTGCTCGAAGAACCAATGCTCGATGGGTGATAACGGCAGATCCCCTATTACCAAACCTTGCTCGGCTAGAATCGGTGCCTCAACTTCACTCGCTACTTCGGCCAACTCTGCGATAGTTTGGTTTTCAAAGATTTGTTTCGTCGTTAAATGCAAGCCCGCAATTTTTGCACGACTGGTAATTTGAATACTTAATATGGAATCACCGCCCAGCTCAAAGAAATTGTCGTAAACACCGACACTTTCGATATTTAGCACTTGTTGCCAAATATCGGCTAGGGCTTGCTCCTTCTCATTGCGTGGCGCAACTTTTTCGCCACTTTCTTCAGACTCCACATCAGGCTTTGGTAATGCCTTACGGTCCAACTTCCCATTTGCTGTAACGGGAAATGATTCCATTGCCACGAACGCTGAAGGAATCATGTAATCCGGTAATGAATTTTTTAATTCAGTTTTCAACTCATGAGTGACAACAGATTCATTATCATGAGGAATAATATAAGCGACCAAGCGCTTAACACCCGGCACATCTTCACGGGCTATTACAGCTACTGAACGTACTGCATTAATCCTGCCAAGGGCCTCTTCGATCTCGCCTAATTCAATACGATAACCGCGAATTTTAACTTGTTGATCTATTCGCCCGATGTACTCGACATTGCCATCATCATAATAACGAACAAGGTCGCCGGTTTTGTACATAACCGGATCGTCGCCATCGTTAAATGGGTTGGCTACAAACACATCGCGGGTAAGTTCATCCCTATTTAAATACCCGTTGGAAACGCCATCCCCAGAAGTATAAAGTTCTCCAGGAACGCCTAACGGAACAGGATTTAGCTGTTTATCTAGGATATAGATCTTAGTGTTCGCAATCGGCTTTCCAATGGGCACAGTCTGACGCACATCTTCGACAGAATGCATTGGATAACAACAGGTAAAGGTGGTGTTTTCAGTCGGGCCATAACCGTTAATCAATACCGTGTCTGAATAAGTAGAAAGCACCTTCTTACACAGAGCCGGTGAAAGCACATCACCCCCAGCGAGTAACTGTCGTACACCAGCTAATGACTCAATGTGGTATTCAGCAATGTAGTGGAACAAAGCAGCAGTTAACCAAGCTGCATTGACCTGATGGCGCTGAATAACCGCACCTAATTCCTCTGCAGATAGCTGCCCAGGAGGACAAACCACCAGAGCACCACCATTTAATAAGGACCCCCAAATTTCCAGTGTCGCCGCATCGAAAGAAATAGGTGCGTATTGCAAAAACACCACATTCTCATCCAATGTCATAAAATTTGTATTGCGAACTAAACGCACGACATTGCGCTGAATAACTTCAATGCCTTTAGGCTTACCGGTGGAACCAGACGTATACATCACATAAGCAGGCGACTTAGGCGACACATATATATTTAAATTTTCAACGACTGCAGAGGAAGGCTCAAATTGATCCAGTTCCAAGGCTTGGTTATCAGCGATGGGTAAACGTTCACGCAAATGGCGGTGAACCAAAACTAGATCTGCATCGGTATCCTCTAGCATGTAGAGCAATCGATCTTGGGGATAAGCAGGATCTAAAGGCACAAATGCGGCACCTGCTTTTAGAATACCCAAAATACCTGCAACCATTTCAATTGAACGATCGGCACAGATCCCCACTCGCTGTTCAGGCTTAATGCCTTTTTCAACCAGTGCAACACCAATTTGATTCGCCAAGCTATTTAGCTCTACATAACTCAGCTTGGTTTCTTGGAACTCTAATGCTGTGCTATCCGGAAACGCCGCAACGGCTTCATCAAAACGTTTGATAATACAATCATCACGCTCATAATCAGCGGAGGTTTCATTCAAGCTATTCAATAATTGATCACGGTCTTGTGCGCTGAGTAAATTAAGCTCATCAATACCCGTGCTAGGATCATTAACAATAGCTGCCAACAAATTGGTGAACTGCCCCATCATGCGTTCAATGGTGGCGGGCTTAAATAAGTCTGTACTGAACTCCCAATCACCTTTAATGGCGCCCTGCTCTTCACGCAGGTTAACGGTAATATCAAATTTAGAAGTCTTCGACTCTTCCGGGAGCAATTCAATATCTAATCCAGGCAATTTCAAAGAGCTAGTTTGTGCTGCATTTTGTAATACAAACATCACCTGGAACAGCGGTGTATGACTCATTTCGCGTGCCACACCCAACTCATCCACTAAACGTTCAAATGGAATTTCTTGATGATCGTAGGCGCCGGTTAACTCTTGCTGAACTTGTTTCAACAAAGAAGTAAAAGATATATTGTTGGAAAGATCACTACGTACTGCCAAGGTATTTACGAAACAACCAATGAGCGGCTCTAATTCTGGGCGAACGCGGTTAGCGATAGGGGTTCCAACACAGATATCATCTTGGCCACTATAGCGATGCAAAAGCACCTTAAGGGTAGCCATTAATACCATGAACAAGGTTACGCCTTGCCCTTTGGCGAGTTCATTCAATTTGGCTGATAGATCCGGTGCCAATTCAAATTGAATATTGGACCCAGCAAATGATTGTACCGGTGGCCGCGAATAATCCGTGGGCAACTCCAATACCGGCGTATTTTCTAAGCGCTGCTTCCAGTAATTTAATTGCGTATCTAAGCGCTCACCTGCCAACCACTCTCTTTGCCAGTGGGCATAGTCAGCGTACTGAATTTTTAAATCAGGAAGAGGTGACGTGCGATCATCAGAGTAAGCTTCGTAAAGCGTGGCGACTTCCTTAATCAACACCCCCATGGACCAACCATCGGCCACGATATGATGCATGGTAACGATCAAAATATGTCGATCAGAGGCCAAACGAATTAACCGTGTTCTTAGTAACGGACCATTGATGAGATCGAAGGAAGTTTGGGCATCCCCTTGAAAGCGTGTTTGAATGACTTCATCTTGCTCTTCTTCAGACAAAGGCTCCAAACTTATGGTGGGCAATTCCCAACGTTGGGATTCATTAATAACTTGCTTACCTTGGCCATCTTCAGTGACAAAGGTAGTTCTTAGAGATTCGTGACGATTAACTATTTCTTCAAATGCGAGGCGCAGAGCTTCAACGTCAAGATTCCCACGAAGCTTGAGCGCAGCGGAGATATTGTAGCTAGCACTACCCGATTGGAACTGATCTAGAAACCATAAGCGCTGTTGTGCGTAAGACATAGGCAAACGATCCGATTCACGATCGTAAGCTTTGATGGCCCACACTTTTGGTTGTGCTTGTTTACTTTTTTTCTTTTGCAGTTGTTTCAGCAATAGCTCACGCTGTTCCGGCGATAAGCTTGCCAACCGTTTTAATAACTGCTTGTCACTCATTAAGAATTGCCTGTTTCAATTTTTCTTATCATTGCACTGCAATTGCTTCTTCAACAAACATCGTGGCACAGCGTCCTGCCCATAGTGATATTTGCAAAAGCCCACAAAGAAGATTTGCAGAGGGGGAATACGGCGGGTTTACTAACCCTCATTTCCCCTTAGCGACTCAACACATACAACACGCATTTCACGAAATGATAAGAGTTATTTGCGTAAGAGTTGTCCCCACAACAAAACCTTACTTATAACTCTAGCAGGCATCTTAAAAGACTACCTATTTTGCCCCTAACCATTTCAACAAGCTGTTGGTTGATTCGCTTTTATAGTTATTATTTTATTGTTTTATAAGGCATTTAACGGCCAATAAACCAAGTTCGCCTTTAATTCTCAATAATTTTCAGTTCAATCCTTTGAATAACCAATATTCTATTGTCAGACAACAGAATAGAACCAACATTTTATAGGAGAGTTAATGGAAAGCCCAGCCCCAGTTAGGGGCTGGTACTCAGATGGCGACATTGGTCACTATTTTCACAGATCTTTTAGATCATCATCGGAAAGACCCTCGATTTCAGCCAACATAGCGGCTAAATCTTCATCATCTGCGCCACCTAATTCTGCCTCAAGCAGATGTAAGGCCACACCTTCGACGGTAGGATCTTCAAACAGCACGCTGAGCGCCAACTCAACGTTAAACTGTTCCCGAATTCGCGACACAACTTGGGTAGCTAGTAATGAATGACCACCAATGTCGAAGAAGTTATCTTTGATGCCGATTTGCTCTCGATTGAGTACTTCTTGCCAGATTTCAACCAGTTGCTCTTCGGTTTCATTCCGCGGCGCAATGTACTGACCGACCGTTGAAGTGGCTCCATCCGGCGCCGGCAATGCCTTTTTATCGACTTTACCATTCCCCGTTAGCGGCAACTCATCCAACAAGACATAGAAGGCCGGCACCATATATTCCGGCAAACACTTACGCAGGGCCGACTTAAGTGCTGCAGCTTCCAAAGTAGCATCATCAGTCACCACATAGGCCACCAAATGCTTATCGCCGGTTTCGTCATTCCAAACCTGAACCACCGACTCACGCACACCAGAATGCTGACTCACACTGGACTCAATCTCACCCAGCTCAATGCGATAGCCACGCACCTTCACCTGGTGGTCGATACGCCCCATATATTCGATAGTACCGTCTGCAAGGTAACGACCGAGATCGCCGGTCTTATAGAGTCGATCATATAAACCTGACTCCCTAGCAACGGTGGCGCCAAACGCATTTTCCACAAAGCGCTCATTGGTGAGCTCCTCACGATTTAGGTAACCATGGCACACGCCTTGGCCACCCACATGTAACTCACCTGGCACACCAACAGGTACTGGATTCATATGGGCATCCAGTATATAGAGATCCAAATCTGGAATCGGGCGACCAATCAAGCTGGCACGCTGATCAAGATCACTTTCAGTAATCCGGTGATACGTTACGTGAACCGTGGTTTCGGTTATACCGTACATATTGATCAATTGCGGTTTGCTTAAACCATGACGATCGTTCCAAGTTTGCAGGGCCGCAAAATCAAGGGCTTCGCCTCCGAAGATCACATAACGAAGATTAAGTCGATTTGCCCACTCGGTTTCCTGCTTGCACTGCGCTTCATCAACCTTGATAAATTGCGTAAAAGCAGAAGGCGTCTGGTTAAGAACAGTAACCCCCTCTTCCACGGCGAGCTTGTAGAAATCTTCCGTAGCTTTGGCAATAGCCTGAGGCACTACCACCACTCGACCACCATAGAACAGCGCACCCCATATCTCCCAGACCGAGAAATCGAATGCGAAAGAGTGGAACAATGTCCAAACGTCATCGCTACCAAAGCCAAACCACTGATCAGTAGCCGTGAATAGACGAATAACATTGGAGTGCGGAATTAACACACCTTTTGGCTTACCGGTAGTACCAGAGGTGTAGATCACATAGGCTCGATTATCCGGACCAGCAACTGACTCTAAATTGTCAGCGGATTGCTGCTCAAGATCACCTGCAATCGCATCCATATAAAGGGCTTCGTATTTCCCTTCCGGAATATCATCACCCACATCACTATGGGCAACCAATAAACGACATGCAGCATCCTCAAGAATAAACTGCTTACGCTCGGCGGGATTAGCGGGGTCAATAGGCACATAAGCACCACCGGCTTTCAATATACCGAGAATCGCCACGATCATATCGTGGGAACGATCCAAGCTGACACCAATTAGATCATCTGCCTTAACACCTTTAGCACGCAGCAAATGGGCTAACTGGTTAGCTTTAGCATTTAACTCTGCATAGGTTAAAGATGAACCATTAAAGGTAACCGCTTGCGCATCTGGCGAGGCAGCCACTTGACGCTCAAACATACCGTGAATGGTATCTTCAAAATCATAGCTAGCATTAACGTGATTCCACTCTTTGAGAATGAGTTGATTCTCTTTCTCAGTGAGTAGCGGTAATTCAGAAATACGCACATGAGGATGTGCTACAACCGCTTCAAGAATGGTTTCTAAATGGCCAACCATGCGATGGATAGTATCGCGATTGAACAAGTTAGTGTTGTACTCAATCTCACCCACCAACCCATCAGTTTTCTCAGTTAGGTTTAAGGTGATATCGAACTTCGCAGTCTGCATTACAGAAGGAAGAAGCTCTAAATCTAAACCAGGCAATCGTAACTCATGCTCAGAAGATGCGTTTTGCAGCGTAAACATTACTTGGAACAATGGCGAATGGCTCTTTTCGCGAGCAATACCCAACGCATCGACCAGGCGCTCAAATGGTAGATCTTGATGACCATAAGCATTAAGGGTGACATCCTCCACTTGCATCAACAGATCCACAAAGCGCGGATCTTCTTCCATGTTAACGCGCAATGCTAAGGTATTAACGAAACAACCAATAAGTCGCTCAAATTCTTCTCGCGCACGGTTAGCAACTGGTGTACCAATACAGATATCGGTTTGACCACTATAACGCTGCATCAAAGCATAAAGGCCCGCCAACAACGTCATAAATAACGTAGCACCTTGGCTATGACTTAGCTCATTTAGCTTCGCTGTTAACTCGGCAGATATTTTCACCTGCTCATAAGCGCCATTAAAGGTTTGAATCGGTGGACGCGGTTTGTCGGTAGGCAACTCAAGCACTGGCACATCTTGTAGATGTTCTTTCCAGTAAGAAAGCTGATGATCAAACACAGGGCCATCCATCCAATCACGCTGCCATTTAGCGTAATCAGCATATTGAACCTTCAACTCAGGTACTTTCGCTTCACGACCTTCTTTTAAGGCACCGTAAAGTTCAGCAATCTCGTCAATTAATATGCCCAAAGACCAACCATCAGAAATAATGTGATGCATAGTCAGCAATAACACATGCTCTTGATCGCCAGTTCTTAACAAACGAGTACGCATTAAGCGAATACGACGAGCTTTATTAATTGGACCTAAGATCAAGTCGAAAGAACGGGTCGCTTCATCGCGAGCTAAGCGAATAATTTCCGCTTCGCGTTCTTCGTATTCTAAATTACTAATATCACGAATATCCATAAACCAATCTGAAGGTTCACGAATAACTTGTGTGGCAGCACCATCATCAATTAAGAACGAAGTTCTCAAGGATTCATGACGCTCCACTAATTTTTGGAATGCCTTCTTAAGGATCTTGGTATCTAGCATACCTCCAATTCGAATTGCCGCTGGCATATTGTAGGAGGTACTGATGTTATACTCGGAATCACCCGTCTCAAATTGGTTTAAGAACCACAAGCGTTGCTGGGCAAACGATAGTGGTAACTCTTCATCGCGCGGAATAACTTCAACGGGCGGCGGAGCCAGACTAGAAACCGCTTCACCAGTTTCCAGTCGTTTACATAAATCTTCAATGGTGGATGCGGTGAACAACGCTTTAACCGGTAGATCCACACCAAACACATCACGAATGCGCGACATACATTGCGTGGCCAATAATGAGTGACCACCTAACTCGAAGAAATCGCTTTTCACACCTACTTTTTCTAAGCCCAAAATAGACTGCCAGATAGCGGCCATTTTCTCTTCAGGCTCATTACGCGGCGCTACATAGGTATCGCCCATTAGCGAGTCTGCAGTTGGTGCAGGCAATGCAGCACGATCCACTTTACCATTAGGTGTTAGCGGTAATGCCGGCAAGGTGATGAATGCAGCCGGCATCATATAATCAGGAAGATCAGCCTTGATTGCAGCACGAGCATTTGGAATCGTCTCACCATTTGCACCGGTAACAATATAAGCAACTAACGCTTTGTTGCCGGCGTTATCATCACGGGTGATCACTAAACTTTCTTGAATTTCAGGCACGCTATTAATGGCGTTTTCAATTTCACCCAACTCAATACGGAAACCACGAACTTTTACCTGATGGTCAATACGTCCCAGGTACTCCAAATTACCGTTACTCAAGTAACGCGCCAAATCACCGGTACGATACAAACGCTGATATTTATCACCAGACTCGTATGGATTCGCTTGGAATTTTTCTGCCGTTAATTCATCACGATTACGATAACCACGAGTAATACCCGTACCAGATAACAACAGTTCACCGGCAATACCTGGAGGTACCAAGGCTCCATGCTTATTCACTAGATAGGCATGGGTATTACTAATGGGTCGACCAATGGTGGCTTCGCCGCCCTGCTTTCTTAAGGTATAGGTAGAGTAAGTGGTGTCTTCCGAAGGACCATAAAGATCATAAACTCGATCCACTTTGGTGTTTTCGTAAAGCAAATCAACCAAGCTGGAAGGCAACGCCTCACCGGCCAAGTTAATCACTTTTACGTTATTTGGTATGGCATTTTCACGCTGCAAAGTGGCAATCGCTGATGGAACTGTGTTCACCAACTTAACTTCATCTTTGGCGGGAATATGTGGCAATGCCAACACATTTTCAGCAAGCAAGATTTTGCCGCCTGCAGCCAAGGTTACGAAGATTTCATAAACGGACAAGTCGAAACAGATAGACGTTGCCGCCAACACACCGGATAAATCGTCAGCGGAATAAACGGTGTGCGCCCAATGGATCATTGCAGTGGCGTTGGCGTGGGTAATCATTACCCCTTTTGGTTTACCGGTAGAACCAGAGGTATAAATCACATAACCAAGCTGCTGATTATCGACTTCAACGCCAAGATCGTTCGCTTCATAGTCTGCGAACACACCTTCCATTTGATCCATGGCCAAGACATCAAACTGATGACCATCGCCTGGCTTAGGCAAACTTTCTAACAACTCTGATTGCGTCATTAACACCGGCGCTTGCGCATCTTCCAACATGAAAGCCACACGGTCAGCAGGATAAGCTGGATCTAGTGGTACATAGGCACCACCCGCTTTTAAGATTGCCAACAAACTTACGATTAAGTCTGTAGTGCGATACTGACAAACACCCACTAATGTTTCGTTAATTACACCTAATGATTGCAAATGGCGAGCAACCCGGTTGGCTCGTGCATTTAATTCGCCATAAGTAAGCCGCTCATTATCATAGACAAGCGCAATCGCATCCGGTGTTGCTGCTGCCTGCTTCTCAAACAAACCATGCATGGTTGAATCAGTAGGAAGATCGCGATCTGTGCTGTTGTATTCACCCAACACTAAGGCTTTTTCTGCTTCGGTGAGAATATTTAATTCACCGATGGAAATAGCTGGGTTAGCTATAATGCTATCCACCAACTGTTTGTAGTGCTCCACAAACTTAATAATGGTGGCTTCTTCAAATAGATCCGTGGCGTACTC
>JAKSAW010000348.1 GCA_022361455.1 Pseudomonadales bacterium
AAGACACCTAACAACAGAGCAATAATCAATCCGGATAGCAACGGCACTCCCGCATGGGATAACCTGCCCTCACCCACACGTCGCGATGCGACCGCCTGCACCCCTGATGATAATCCCAGCACAATTGCGTTCGACATAAACACTGCAAAACTCGCAACACCCACTGCCGCCAATGCGGAGGCACCTAATTGCCCCACCATTGCAGTATCCACCAGGTTCAATAGATTTTGCGAAATCATTCCGCCAATAATTGGAATCGATAACCAGAGAATCTTTTTTGCTCGTTGCAGTTGTATCATCGAAGCGTCTTTACCCACATAAACTTTAAGCTATTACTATCGCACATTTGCACATATATGCAAACGTTATTTTTCGATGCGACGCTCATAGATGATGCTAAGCACCTCAGGAAAAGCGTTAACTTGATCACAAAAACAAAGGTGACTGATTAGTTAAAAAGGCATAGATATTCAGTCACTTATAACGCATCAGCAAATAATTATCTGCCTTCCCAAATCAAAGTAGGCCAAAAAATATATAGATAAATTCGCTCTTATAACTATTCACCACGGATACATTCCGCCCAGCAGAGTTGATTACCGTTTATCCAGGGCTGCTGGTGGTTGCTCAATAAAAAACCTAAGTTAAGGCTGTGGTTTTATATAAAAAGAGAAGTAACGATTATGCAGGCGCGTGGTTTTAGCTTAATTGAATTAATGGTCGTTCTGGCGATTCTTGGCGTTGTCGTCATGGCGGGAGGACCGTCGATGGTCAATACCATTCAACAAAATAGAGTAGCCGCACAAATAAATGAGGTGAAAGGTGCTCTTTCTTTCGCCCGCAGTGAAGGCGCTAAGCGCAGTCAAGTCACCATAACACTATGCCCCTCAGACGACGGTGCGGGATGTACTAATACCCCGAACTGGGAAGTTGGTTTCATTGTACTCGTAGATATTGATGGCGATCGTGTTGTTGATGCTGCGGATGGCGATGTGATTGTTAAGTATTTCGGTCCCCTAAGCGGCGACAACACGTTAAGAACTTTTAGTTTTGACAATGCCAATTTCATTCAGATGGATTCCGATGGTTTTCCGGCTTCCAGCGGCACTTTCGTTCTGTGTGATGACCGCGGCGCTGGCTCTGCTCGTGCAGTCGTCATGAACATATCTGGGCAAACTCGCTTTGCGGTAGATGAAGACGCCGACGGTATTGTGAACCATCCCGACGGCAACGCGGCTTGCCCAGCGTAACGATTGAGAATTTGGAGTAGTCAGCATGAAGAGAAATATAAGCGGCTTTACCCTGATGGAAAACCTAGTTGCCGTTATGATTATCGGCGTAGGAATGCTTGGCATGGTCGGCATGCAGTTAACAGGTGTTCGAAGCAATCAAGGGGCCTACAATCGTACTCAAGCTAGCATTATGGCTTCGGATATCGTTGATCGCATGCGAATGAATTCAGCAAGAGCAATCGCGGGTGATTACGATAACTTCACCACAGAAGACAACGACATAGAAGCACCAGCTTGTGCTACCACTGCAGCCGGTTGCAATGCCGCCACTATCGTTAATTTGGATATGGCTGAGTGGTCCGACTTGGTGTCGGGCGCAGATGACAGCGCAATTTTACTTCCCAACGCTATCGGCACTATCACCAGAGGTGCAGGCAACCTATTTACTATTCAAATCACATGGAGCGAAACCGATTGGGACGCAGAGGCGAATAGCAAAGCGGTTATTCAACAAAACTACACCATGAATGTAAGCCTCTAACAGCTAGTCGGTGATCGAATATGAACATGGCTTCTCAAAGTACATTTAAGAAAACTCAAAAAGGTATCACTGTCGTTGAGTTGATGATTGCTTCTGCTATCGGGCTATTCCTGACTGTTGGTGTAATCACACTATTTATCGATTCTAAACGGAACGATTACGCTGGGGTGGCTTTGGCGGAAATCCAGGAATCTGCACGTATTGCTATGGAAATGATTGCGAGAGATGTTCGCATGGCAGGATTTCAAGGTTGTGCAGATATTGAATCTGTTGACTTAAATATCATTGGTGACAATTTACCGACCGCCAATTTTCAAACA
>JAKSAW010000639.1 GCA_022361455.1 Pseudomonadales bacterium
CATCATCAAGAATTGCCCTCAAGCTTGGTGCCAGCGAATCTCCATTGCTATCTACTAGCAGCGCCCTTTCACTTTGAGCCCCCTCTTGCCCTGATAGAATAGGACTATAGATACCGTCATTATCAAATCGCCTTTCATCGACGCCAATCAACCAACGCACCATATCGTAGGCAGGGCCATACAATTTCAAATTTTCCTCATCATCGTGCGCCGATAAAGCCGCATATGAACTGAAGGTAACCCCGGGTGACTCCGGTATTGGCACTAACCTCGAATATAAGTTTTTGGTAGCGGGATTTGCGATATCAACAAGGTAAGCGCTATCGTCGGGATTCCCACTACCTTCGTTATCCATGGTATCTGAATCCGCACCAGCCGCGGAGATTAACTGGAGACTATCTAAATCGTCTCCGTTTTGTATATAGACCCTGCGATCACCATCGGGATCTAAACCAAAAACGCCAAGCTGAGAAGCAGCTCCGCCTTTTGTAACGATGGCACCATCAACCTCATCACTCCAAAAGCTTTCACTAGTGGATCTGAAACAACTGTATTGACCGACAGTTTCACCATTGTCATTAACAACATCGCAAGTTTCGGTTGCTTCGATACCATTCGCATCAACTATTCTCGTAGCTGCAATTGAATCACCAGTGTTTTCTGTATCAGTCTCCAAACGATACTTCTTCAAGTTTCCGTATAAGAAATTGCTCGCCCCTGCTTTAAACATAGGGAAATAAACTTCATCAGAGTTTGATAAAATCGAGCCTGGATTAACCGATACGCTAGGAGACATAGTCGCACGCACAGCAGACGATTTAATGCTGCTAGAGGCAATTGATTCAAAGAATGTCGACAGTGTGGAAGCATCGCTGGTAGCAATCCATTGACCATCTGTGATCTGAGTGATTTTTTCCAGCAAGGAATTGTCAACACCATCACCATCAAGACCAAAACCAATCACATGAACTTTAACGCCCAACTCGCGAAATCTAAGCGCCACATTAAACAAACAACTCTCATAATAATTACGCTGGGTATCAAAATCAGGGATAGTACGTTCTAACAGGGTAAGATTGGCATCATTCACTCTATTCACAAAGAAATCATCAGAAGCGCTGTAACTGGCGGCGGTATTGATTAAATCACCCGGAATTATATTGGCCCTAGAGGCTTTTCCGCGTTCTCTATCCAGCCAGGCGCTCGCTACTAAATAATCACGGGTGGGGGGCGCTCCTACTGGATGGTTATTTATAATATCTAAACGCAGTGTGATTTCTTCTTCGTCATACTCAGAGTTAACGTTGGCAGTCACAGGACAACCAAAATCTGCAAAATGAGCCTCCTGCGGAAGCTCAGAGTCCATGGGTAGAGCACCCTCACCAACTGCTAAAAATCCAGTCTCTGAACTATCGCCTGTCACAAACCTTTTTACCCAAGTACCCATGCGTGTGTCATGCATGGGTAAACTCATTTGCTCCAAGGTTGGCAATCCATCCGTAATCAACACCACCTGGGTGGTAACTGTTGTATCTCCAGAATCGGCACTTGCAGAACAAACACTAGCGCTATTAATGTCTTCGTTATAAGTGACAAAATTCAGGCCACTATTTGCGAGATTTTCTCCGCTACAAGCGGCATTATAAGCACCACTAATAGCATTATTTGTTATAGCTGAAAGGCATTCAGTACTGGCTCGATAAGAACCAGTGCCCGGTATAATAGTATTTTCGTTACTGATTCTTGCTACTTCACCGAAAGTTTGTGCAACATATTCACCGCCCCAGCCAGTGCTATCAGTGGACACCAAAGGGCTGCCTTTTCGAGAAATGCCGGAAACAACTCGCTCACCAGTAAGATACTGACCTATTTCCAACAAGGTACCTAGAATAGGAGTTGATCCTCCGGGAATGAAAGCATCAACTTCATTAATAAGCAACGATCTCTGGGTAGGATATTGCTCGATTCCAGTGGCCGCAGACAATTCGTTAATCGGACGAACGATAGATCCACCAGGCTCATTATAATAAGCCAGACCCACGCGCACAGCATCCGGCAGTACGTCGGTATCTTCAAATAGATCAGTTAAAACATCTTGCACTATATCTGCTTTTGAGGATCCGGCTTGCGCACCATAAAAGCTCTCATAACAATCGCCGCGATCATCAGAAAAGCTCTGCGAGGGACTACAGGCCATAGAAGTAGAAGTATCAACCGCAAAAACCAACTCAACCGGCGCTGAGACCTCTACCGTTTCCCCTGCATAAATATCCAAATCATCTGCACTGGCTATCATCGGTAGCGCAGCAAAAGCAGAGGGGAGCAAAACATTCAGTTTATTTTTGAACATGATTCCGTGTTCCATGCTTGTATTACGTGTTAACCAGATTTATTGGTCTAATTCACTTGCGGTGAAAGAAAAGCCTCGACCCACTCCAAGTTTTTTCCAACCTTGGCTATTACTGTAGGCGAAAGGCAAATCAAGATCGGCAACAAAGTAAGCGTTTCCAATAGTGGTGAATTTGTGATACGCAAAAGTCGCATCACTGTTTTCTGCTGGTGACTCACCATCATACTCTGTATCCGCCTGAGCAATTAAAATCCCACTGGCTCGGCGATCAAAGGTATTATCTACAGTGCAATCACCATCAAGAACCGCGTCCTTGGCGATACAATTCCTTTGCCCTGCACCAAGTATCGATTCCGCAAAAAAAGATTCATCCACATCGTTTTGACCAATTTGCCATGCAAATGAAATGATCGAATTGATCGACGACTCTGTCGCCATAAAAGTCAGCGTGTCAGCTTGTGAGTTCACTGACATTCGTTCGTGAAAAATACCGCTTTTTAAGCTGGAAACACCCAAAAGAGTAATGGCTAACAGCAAAATTAAGGCTACGAACAATGCCACACCTTGTTGTCGTTGCTTATTAATCATCATAATGCTCCCTATTCACCCGCTAAGTTACGCATAGCAACTGTTGAGACAAACAACCTGCGAATTCGCCCATCATCAAAAGCAATAGCACCGTCACTCTCATCCGCAAAATCATAGGTTCTATCGAGAACTGTGATAGCCCCTTCACCCAAACCAGCATGGCTAGCAACACCATTACTCGCAATCAATATCCCTAGCCTAACGCTAACGATATTTGAGGAATTCACTGTGGTCGCGCTGGCATAGTAATTAGGCGTGACACTACCAGGAACACCTATCCCATATAGCACCTGAAAGGCCTCCACGTTATCGATCAGAGGATTATTATTTCCATCGCTGTCCTGGCACATCAAAATTCCATTGCCATCATCTTGTACGACAACAGAATAGTGTTTCCAAGGCTCCGGGACATGATCTTCATCAAGTTCCCCCCCGGCACAATCATCCCCGCTATCTAACATTATTCGTACTGAGTCATAACGATTACCATCGGTACTTTGACCACCATCTATAGGTGCTCCGAGTACAAAGGCATTGGGAACATTGCCATAGCCAGCACTCATCATTTCTCGACTCAAGAAATCAACCGCAAACTGACCTTGCTCCAAAACAGAAGCAACACCCTGCTGTAAATTAAAAGTCTGACGGTTTGTTATAAATAATTGCACTACCGCAGCGGTAATTAATAAGCCAATCGCAAGCGCAACCATCAGTTCAACTAAACTCAAACCTTTCTGACGATTTAGCATGATCACTCTCCCCCACCAACGGCAGCAATAATTGCTTGTTGCGGCCAAAACTCAACAATCACACAATTCGCATTTTGATTTTCGTTATTGACGTCTTCACCGATACTCACTAAATCGGGATCGCAAACGGCGGGATTAGCACCCTCCCATGCAACAACCACACATGCCACCTGCTGGTTTCGGCAACGGTCTTGCACCAGAACACTACTTCCAAAAAGCATCCTTTGTGTGATCTGGCGAATCTCATTCACATCTGCTGCGGCCATTGCAGCTGCATCACAATCCGGGTCATCCTCAACCGTTCTTCTGATACAGGGGTTTGCGACTTGAGGAATATTGCCCCCCCATACATCGCCGCCAGCATAGCCAAGCGGCCAGGCACTAGGATTAGCATTTATTCGCTCGATGACATCTCTCGCTACTGCCATCGCTTGAGTTCTTGAATAAGTGGTATTAGTGGTTTCCACTGCTCGCATTTGCAACGCAGCAAAACCCATCACCCCGACACCAAGGATAAGCAAGGCAACCAAAACCTCTATCAAACTAACGCCTTTGGAACGCCGCATATTCACTTTCATGTTTGTCGCTCCTAAATATCCACTTGTCTGACAGAAATACGCCCAGAACCTAAAATTCTGATTTCAAAATTGTGGGTAGCGACATCTTCGTGGGATAGGGTAAGAGTTAATACACCGGGACCGGGGTTGGCATTTTCTAACAAGCCACGCTCGTCAAAACTAAAATCATGATCTGCTGTAATACTGACTGCATCGTAACCAATATTGTATCCGTCACAAGGATCATCATTGGTTGCGCTATCATGATTGCAGGTAAGTGACTTTGCCCTTTGCTCGATATCTACCACTTCTTCGCGGCCGACAGCGCGTTCGCGGGCATTCTTAAGAGCATTAATCGTTTCGGAGGTAGCTGTTTCTAGCTGCCTTCTATCCATCAAACCGTTAAAAGGCGGAACAGCGAGCGACAAGACAATACCTGCCACCAAAAGTGTGATCATCAATTCAACAATGGTAAAGCCACTTTGGCCACTGCGTTGTTTATAGCATTCCATCTCTCATTCCCTAAGACGCCCATGGAGGGACACAAATGACTAAAAATTATACAAACTTAAATTTATATAACCGAAATAGTATGAATTTTAACTTCGGGGGGAAATAGGCTAAGGACGAATGGAACTTTTGACAGACTAGCGGTATGACACCTTCAATGGATTACTCGAAACAGGTTTCTTCGTCTAAACCAAGATCACTATCATCCATACCTAAGAATTGCCAGACGTTGTCATCGTTGTATACAAGTTTCAAACATCGATCATTAAGCTGATCTCCGGTAGGAGTTGCTGTAACAGTGAAACTTGTCGCGTCGGCAACCACATCAATATTATATCGATCCAGAGCGCGGGTTTCTCCATTGGCACTAGCATAACTAAATCTTTGAGCACGCACTCCTTCGACAGCCGCAGCCATATCTAAAACGGCTCCAGCAGCTTCTTTGCGATGCGTTTTGCGAACGTTATCCGTATAGGATGGGTAAGCGACCGCTGCCACGATAGCAATGATTGATAAAACCAGCATCAACTCAACCAATGTGAAGCCACTGGTATATTTATTTGTTTTCATTTCTTGGCTCCATGAGTACTTAGAAGCTCATAAGTTTCAAGAGAACATTTTGAGCAATCCTTTTTGATCGCAGGAATTATGTAGGATTATGATCAGAGCTTAAAGTGCAATTTTTACAATGCTTGAGCAGAGTACCAATTTTGAGATGCTCGTTGTTTTTTTGCCATTCCCTATAACAAAAGACATAGACCACATAAGAAATGATCAAATATGAGATGGAGTTGAAGGTAGTCAGTCTCTAGCGCAGCTCTTTAGGCATAGAGAAAACTATATTCTCCTCACGGCCTGCGAGTTCATTAGGCTGCTCACCGCCCCAGTCTTTCAAACGATCAATGACCTGTTGCACTAACTCTTCTGGAGCTGATGCACCGGCACTAACACCGATTACACCTACATTTTCTAAAGTGCTTTTTTCGAGCTGCTCTGCGTTATCAATAAGGTAAGCCTTAGTTCCGCAGCGCTCTGCCAACTCTCTTAGACGATTAGAATTAGAACTATTAGGAGAACCAACCACAAAAACCACATCTGTTTCTAAGGCAAGTGTTTTGATCGCGTCTTGACGATTTTGAGTGGCGTAACAGATATCGTCTTTTCTTGGCCCCTCTATTTGAGGGAATTTCTTACGTAAGGCGTCGATTACAACCGAGGTATCGTCAACGGATAAAGTTGTTTGTGTTACGTAAGCCAGCTGCTCAGGATTAGAAACTGATAAAGCCTCTACGTCTTTAGTATCTTCAACCAGATAAATGGTACCACCAAAGCTGGCATCATATTGCCCCATGGTACCTTCAACTTCCGGGTGGCCTTGATGCCCGATTAACACGCATTCCCTGCCATCTCGAGAATATTTCATTACTTCCATATGTACTTTAGTCACCAATGGGCAGGTGGCATCAAATACCTTCAAGCCACGATCAGCGGCTTCGTTTTGCACTTTTTTAGATACTCCGTGAGCACTAAAAATGACGATGGCATCGTCAGGCACTTCGTGAAGCTCATCAACAAACACCGCACCACGATCTCGCAAACCATCAACAACAAATTTATTATGCACTACCTCATGACGCACATAGATGGGCGCGCCGAAAACATCTAACGCTCGATTAACAATCGCGATGGCCCTATCTACACCCGCACAAAATCCACGAGGATTCGCCATTTTAATTTCCATTAGGCTTTACCTCCTATTTGTAACTGCACTGATTGAGATGCCCCATCAACCACATTGATAATTTCCACATCAAACGTTAAATCATTACCGGCTAATGGATGATTAAAATCTATAACAACGATGCTATCGGAAACACTTGTAACAACACCCGGCAACTCACCGCCACCCGGATCAGAAAATGACAACACCAAACCCTCTTCTAAATCCATTTCTGAAAAACGCTCTCGCTGCATATGCTGCACATTCTTTTCATTGTGCTCACCAAACGCCTGCTGCGCTTGCAAAAAAATAGAGCGTTTGTCACCAGCCTTTAAGCCAAACAAAGCCTGCTCAAAACCAGGCAACAAACTACCATCACCGACACTAAAGGTCGCGGGATCTTTTTCTTTGGTGGTATCCACGATCGAGCCATCCATGAGAGATACTGAAAAATGCAGCGTTACACGCTTGCCTTCACCAATAACACTTATTTCTTCACTCATAACGACAACTCAACGTTTTGTATAAATAATTGAACAACCAACAAACGTACTATTTGTGTGGATTGCGTATCACATCCACTGCCATCATAAAGGCACCAACACTAATCGCGATATCTGCCACGTTAAATGCTGGAAAGTGGTTGTATCCTAAAATAAGCCCAAAAATACTGCCGTGAAAATCTAAAAAATCCACCACATAGCCATAGACCAAACGATCATAGAGATTTCCAAGCGCACCGCCAACAATCAACGCTAAGCAGCATGCCATCCAACGATCGTTCTTAGGCGTTTTACGCAACCAGATAACTAATGCGATGCTAACGCCAATAGAAATAGCAGCGAACATCCAGCGCTGCCAGCCACCGGCATTAGCCAAAAAGCTAAAAGCAGCACCAGTATTATGGGCTCGGGTAAAATTAAAAAAAGGCAGAATCTCGATGCGTTCATGCAAAGTCATAGTTTTTATAGTGATAAGCTTGGTTACATAGTCCAACGCGATCACGAAACCAGACAACCATAGCCAATGCGACATACCCAATTCTGATTGTTCAGCTTCCACCATTTTGGCTTCATTTTTGGGTGGGTTCTGCTTTTTTTTCTTACTCATTTGACTGCCAATTAATCCTAACTTTCACTGGTGCGCTACTAAGCAAACTCTCGTTTTTCTCCAGCGCCATCAACATTCTCAACACAGCGATGACATAATTCTGGATGAGCTTCTATGCTGCCAACCTCAGGACGACGATGCCAACAGCGCACACACTTTTCATGCGCGCTTGCCGTTACTTTGACTCGCAAACCATCAACTTCAGTTGCCTCACCTTCATCCGCCATATCATGCACACGCACTTCAGATGTAATTAACACGAACCGTAGTTCGTCTCCCAATTGATCAAGATGGGCTTTGATATCAGAGTCGCAATACAAATCGACTTCGGTGTCCAAACTCGCTTTTAACTGACGCTCTTTACGGGCAATTTCAAGCTGTTTGTTGACTGCGGTTTTAATAGTCAACATTTTCTGCCAGAACTCATCTCCCAGGGACTCGTTATCTTGATACTCTTGCAAGCCTTCATACCAAGTTTCAAAGAATACCGATTCACTACGCTCACCTGGAATCGCAGGCCAAATCTCATCCGCGGTAAAACTAAGAATTGGCGACATCCAGCGAACCAAAGCTTCGACGATATGGTAAAGCGCGGTTTGTGCTGAACGACGCGCATGACTTTCTGTCGCTGCGGTATATTGACGATCCTTGATAACATCTAGATAAAAGCTACCCAACTCCACCGCACAGAAGTTATGTATTTTCTGATAGATACTATGGAACTGATATTGGTTGTAATGTTCGATAATTTCTTTTTGCGCCAATGCCGCCTGATTCACAACCCAACGATCTAATGCAACCATTTCGTTAAATGGCATTTGATGTTCGGCAGGATCAAAACCCGCCAAGTTCGCCAACAAAAATCGAGATGTATTACGAATGCGACGATAAGAATCTGCGGTACGTTTCAATATCTCGTCAGATACTGTCATTTCTCCGCGATAGTCTGTGGCAGCAACCCATAGGCGAATAATATCAGCACCTAAGCTCTTCATTACTTTTTGCGGCGAGATAACGTTGCCCAGTGATTTCGACATTTTTTTACCATTCTGATCAACGGTAAATCCATGAGTAAGAACAGTTTTATACGGGGCAGCATCTCTAATAGCGATACTGGTTTTAAGAGAAGACTGGAACCAACCGCGATGCTGATCTGAACCCTCCAAATAAAGGTCAGCAGGAACACTCAACCCTTCTCGCTGCTCAAGAACAGCATAGTGAGTAACACCAGAGTCAAACCAAACATCTAATGTGTCGGTTACTTTCTCATAACTGTCGGCATCATCACCCAATAACTCAGCAGGATCTAAATCGAACCAGGCATCCATACCAGCCTGTTCAACCTTCTTGGCAACCGCTTGCATTAACTCACTAGTGTTTGGATGCAATGCTTGAGTTTCTTTATGAATAAATAAGGTGATTGGCACACCCCAAGTACGCTGACGAGATATACACCAATCAGGGCTCTGCTCAAGCATACCGTCGATACGATTCTTGCCCCATTCAGGCAACCACTGAACTTTTTCTACCTCTTCCTTACACCGATCTAATAAACCTTTCTCGTTCATGCTTACGAACCACTGGGGCGTCGCACGGAAGATAAGAGGTGTTTTAGTTCGCCAACAATGAGGATAGCTATGACGCATCGCTTCTTTCTTGATAAGGCGATCATTCTCTAGCAATGTTTCAAGAACTTTATCCTCGACTTTATAAACATGCTCACCAGCAAACAATGGTGTTTCAGAACTGTAGGTACCATCTGCTTGGACATAGTTTAATGTTTCGATTTGATACTTGCGGCCGACATTAAAGTCATCCACACCGTGATCCGGAGCGATATGAACCGCACCGGTACCAGCATCAGTAGTCACATGATCACCCATTACAACTGGCACTTGGCGATCATAGAAAGGGTGCTGTAGTAACGTTTGCTCTAATTTCGCACCTTCGACGTGGCCCAAGACTTCATAATGATCGACACCATAGCGCTGGGTAACAGAATCAACTAAATCCGAAGCGAGAAGAATAAGTTCCTCTCCTTGACCACAATCCAATTTCACTAAGCTGTAGGAAAGGGATTCATGCAATGCTACCGCTTGGTTAGCTGGTAAGGTCCATGGAGTGGTCGTCCAGATCACAGCGGAGATTGGCAAATCTTCCTCTACATTAAATGCCTGTAAAAAAGCATCTCGCTCAAGCACAGCGAAACGCACATCTATTTGCGTTGAGGTTTTATCTTGATATTCAACTTCTGCTTCAGCAAGCGCGGAACCACCCACCACACTCCAATAAACCGGTTTAAATCCTTTAACCAGGTGACCGTTATCAACGATGCGGCCTAGTGAACGAATAATGTCGGCCTCGAATTTGAAGTCCATAGTGAGATATGGATTTTCCCAATCGCCGAAAACACCCAAACGAATAAAGTCCTGACGCTGACCATCCACTTGCTTTTGCGCATACTCGCGGCACTTGTTGCGGAAATCTTTAAAAGGAACTTTAACACCGGCCTTGCCCACTTTCTTTTCTACATTGTGCTCTATGGGTAATCCGTGGCAATCCCAACCAGGAACGTAGGGTGCGTAGAAGCCGCTTAATCGCTTAGACTTTAAGATGATGTCTTTGAGTATTTTGTTAACAGAGTGACCAATATGAATGTCCCCGTTGGCATAAGGAGGGCCATCGTGAAGAATGAACGGATCACGGCCTTTAGTGACATCCTGAATCTTTTCGTAAAGCTTTTTAGTTTGCCATTTCTTTAACATGTCTGGCTCACGTTGAGCCAAGTTGCCTTTCATTGGAAAAGCGGTTTCAGGCAAATTCAAAGTATGTTTATAGTCGGCCATAGGTCACTCTAGTTCAGCATTTGCTGTTATTTAAAATATTTCCAAAACATCAATTAAGTTAAATCAATGGGTCTAAAGATTGAAGTAAGCCTTCGCTTGATCGATATCCTTACCAATCGCAGTTTTTAATTCATCCAATCCAGAAAACTTTTTTTCATCGCGAATTTTTTTGTGAAAAAGCACATGTACTCGCTTGCCATAAATATCGCCACCAAAATTGAGTAAATGAGCTTCTACTCTTGGCTGTTTGCCATTCACGGTGGGCCTGATGCCAACATTTGCCACAGCGGGCAACAACTGCTGATCAATACCCTCTATGGAGACAGCAAACACGCCATTCAGTGGCGACTTAACACGATTCAATAAAACATTGGCAGTCGGAACACCAATAGTGCGTCCCAACTTGTCACCATGGACCACCCGCCCTGAAATTCCATAGGGGCGACCCAGCAGCTTTTCCGCTTTAGCAAAATCAGAAGCGGCTAGAGCATCTCGCACACCAGTGCTACTAACCCGGATACCATCAATAGTATGTGATTGGGTATCTTCAACAGTAAAACCGTTTTCTGATCCAAATGTTTTCAGGAAATTAAAGTCGCCTGCACGATCACTACCAAATCGAAAATCGTCGCCTACCACCAAGTGCTTCACACCCAAACCATCAATCAGCACGTTCTGGCAAAAGGTTTGGGCGCTCTGACTGCAAAAAGCTTTGTTAAAGCCAATAATCATCACCCGATTAACCCCATGATCATAGAGAAACTCACTTTTCTCCCTAACGGTGGTTAATCGAGCGGGCGCTTGATCCGGAGCAAAAAACTCTCGAGGCTGCGGCTCAAATACCATCACCAGTGACGGTAATTTCAGTTCGCTGGCTTTTCTCTGCAATTGATCAATGATGGCCTGATGACCACGATGGACTCCATCAAAGTTACCAATAGTGGCAACGCAACCTTGATGCTGCGCACGCATATTGTGTAAACCGCGGATAAACTCCATAAAACTTGAATCTCTGCCAAATCAAAGCCGCCGATTATATCGGACTGTCGGGGCATTTAACCAGTTCGGCCGGCCAATAAGTCGTGTTTCCTAAGCCCTAGCACAAGTAACGTCACGAAGTATGCGGCTACTCCGGCAACTACCAGTATCGCCATTTGCATACTGCGCTCCCACCATCCCCAACCCAACCACAGTTGCGATTCGGGATTTAGCGCAATCATAACGCCTAACAAAATAACATTTGCCACCAGCAAACGACCTAAAAAGACTGTCCAACCCGCGCTCTTGTGATAGACACCATCACGACGCAACCCCATAAACAGGAGGGCTGCGTTGACAAAGGCAGACAAAGTGGTGGCCAACGCCAAGCCAGCATGAGCCAAGGGAACAATCAGCAGCAAATTGAATACCATATTTGCCGCCATGGCTTTAATACCTATTGCCACCGGAGTCTTGGTGTCTTGACGGGCAAAGTAACCAGGGGCCAGCACCTTTACTAACATGAACCCCAATAGTCCTAGTGAATATGCCCGCAAACTCAATGTTGCCTGAGCCACATCCTGCTCAGTAAATTCGCCGTATTGAAACAAGGTTATTAATAAGGGCTCTGCGAGAAACGCCAAGGCCAGTGCAGCTGGAACACCGATTAAAAGCACCATTCTCACCGCCCAATCGATAGTATCAGAAAAAGCATCAGGCGAATCTGCAGCATGCTTTCGCGAAAGGCTAGGCAAAATTACAGTAGCAATGGCAATACCAAACACGCCCAAAGGAAGCTCCATCAAACGATCAGAATAATAGAGCCATGAGACACTACCATCTTCCAAGAGGGAGGCCAGAATCGTATCAAGCAGCAAATTTAATTGCCCTACCGACACGCCAAACAGCGCGGGAATCATTAGTTTACGGATCTTTACCACACCTGGGCTGTTCCAGCCCCAACGCGGCATGGTTAATAAATCAATCTGCCGCATGAAGGGCAACTGAAACACCAACTGCAGACTACCCGCCATAATAACAGCCCAAGCCAATGCCATAATGGGCGTCTCCATCATAGGAGCGAGCAATAGCGCACTTGATATCATGGTGATGTTGAGAATCACAGGCGTGAAAGCCGGTGCGGCAAACTTACCGTAACTATTCAGCACGCTGCCGGCAAAAGCAGTAAGAGAGACCAAGAACAAGTATGGGAACGTAATTCGCAACATATCCCCAGCGAGAGCAAATTTATCAGGATCCTTGGCAAATCCTGGAGCGAATACCCATGCCACCCAGGGCGCCGCCAATACCACCAACACCGAGACAATCAATAGCACCAGTGCCAATGTCCCTGAGGTATCTGCCACCAAGCGCTTAACATCAAGGTGGCCTTTGTTAGTTCGATATTCACTAAGCACGGGCACAAAGGCTTGATTAAACGCCCCCTCCGCAAATAAACGCCTAAAGAAGTTTGGAATTTTAAAGGCGACAAAGAAAGCATCCGCACCAGAACCGGCTCCGAAAAGATTGGCAATAACTACGTCTCTCGCCAAACCTAGCACTCGGGAAAGCATGGTCATTAAACTGACAATGCCGGTAGATCGCAGCAAGCCTGCTGACTTTTTAGCCGGTTTGTCAGGTGTATTTTTTGGGTCGGATGAATCCAAGTCCATGGTTTAGCGACGTCTCTGGGTGGCTAGAGCCACATTTAGGTGGTCTATTTGAATCGGTTCAAGGTGTCGAGAGCGGCTATTATACGCAGCAAGCGCTAAATTCCTAACTTTCACAGCAATTTAAGTTGACAGGACAGGTCACAAACATAATAATTTCGCGTCCTAAAATTAAGCAGCGCTTAATTACGCCTACACAAAGGCACAAGCAGCCTTAAAGCTATATAAGCATTAAGCTAATTCGCAACAAACAAATTAAATAACTAGGAGCAAGACCTTGGCTAATTCTCCACAAGCTAAAAAACGAGCACGCCAAGCTGAGAAGAGCCGCAGACACAACGCAGGTCTGCGCTCCATGGTTCGCACTTATATCAAGAAGACCCAATCAGCTATCGAGAACGGCGACAAAGAAGCAGCTCAAGCAGCGTTCACGCAAGCAGTACCTGTGATCGACGGCATGGTAAACAAAGGCATTCTTCACAAGAATAAAGCCGCCCGCCACAAGAGCCGCTTGAACGCTCAAATCAAAGGCCTGTAAGCTCATCCTTTGATTTTGAAAAGCAAGCAAAAAGAAAAAGCCGGCTAAACAGCCGGCTTTTTCGTATCTATTTCGCATCTATGCCTATACCTGCCAGGTGAAGGCAAACTAGAACACGACCATATTGTCGCGATGAATCAACTCTTCCTCATCCACATAACCTAACACTGAATGTATCTCGGAGGAGGCAATACCTAAAATCTTCTCTGCATCTTCGGCACCATAATTTACCAAACCACAGGCTACGCGATCTCCCCGCTCATCAACACAGGAAACCATATCACCTCGAACAAACTCACCAGACACCTTCTTTGCACCAACCGAAAGCAGGCTAACACCTTTCTCCCGCAACGCCCTTATCGCGCCGTCATCCAGGGTAATAACCCCTTTCATCTGCAGGTGCCCTGCCAACCAATGCTTTCTCGCTGCCCAAGGAGCCTGATCTGGCAACAACAAGGTTCCCGCTTGTTCTCCTGCATATATCTCCTGCAAAATATTAGGCTCAGCACCACCAGCTATAACCGTCGCAGCACCACTTCTTGCTGCAAGCTCCGCTGCACGAACCTTTGTAGCCATCCCACCACGCCCCAATGCACCCGCAGCACCTGACGCCATCGCTTTAAACGCAGCATCGGTCGCTCGCCCTTCGGAGATAAGCTGTGCATCACTATTAGTCCTGGGATCTTTATCAAACAACCCCTTCTGATCAGTGAGGATCACCAACAGCTCAGCCTCAACTAAATTGGCCACCAGCGCCCCCAAGGTATCATTATCGCCAAAGCGGATTTCATCAGTTACAACCGAATCATTCTCATTAACGACAGGCACAACACCTAAATCGATCAACGTTAACAAAGAGCTACGGCTATTCAGATATCGCTTGCGATCAGACAAATCATCGTGAGTGAGTAAAACTTGAGCTGTATGCAAACCATGCTTCTGAAAACAGGACTCCCAAGTTTGCACCAAACCCATTTGACCAACTGCCGCAGCCGCTTGCAGTGCATGAATTGACGAAGGCCTTTCATTCCAACCCAATCGACTCATACCCTCTGCAACCGCACCAGAGGAAACCAAAACAATATCGACACCGTTTTCTTTGAGTGCAGCCATCTGCTCCACCCATCCAGCAATGGCTTCCCTATCGACACCTTGACCATTACTGGTCAACAAAGCACTCCCAATCTTCACCACCCAACGTCGAGTCGCACCGATTTGCGAGCGGTCTTGCAGCTTTACTGAGCTTTCAGACATCGGCCTATTGCCCCACCAACCCTAATCTAATAAGGAGCATACACCACCTCTACATCATGATCATCGTCATCGTCATCG
>JAKSAW010000397.1 GCA_022361455.1 Pseudomonadales bacterium
TAAGCCAGTTACTGCTCAGAACCCAAAAAAGGCCCTTAATTGGGTCTTTTTTGTTTTAATTCAGACTATTACGAAGTGCTACCACCGATACAAAGCGCTTATACATTCTAATATTTCGAACGTTTAGCTCTATTTTTACCAATTTTTATTCTACCATATCGTTCATATACTCATTCCCAAGCAGTCACCCAAACCCTACTGGAGGAATGAACATGAACACTACAACTGCCCAAGCTACTGCAAACCCAATTGAGAACATTCTAGATAACCTGAAGCCAGCCATTGATCTTGCTGGACGAGTCGGTCTTGCCGCCATCTTCGCTCTAGCTGGCATGAACAAAATTCAACATTACGATGCCAATGCGCAGTTTCTAGCGTCGGGCGGCCTGCCAGCAGAGCTTCTGCCCTTAGTCATTTTATTTGAACTAGTGGCAGCTGCTTTTGTGATCGTTGGATTTCAAACCCGGATCACTGCGCTGGCGTTAGCTGGATTTAGTGTGGTTACTGCCCTGCTATATCACAGCAACCTAGGTGATCAAATGCAGTTCTTATTTTTCTTTAAGAATATTGCAATGGCAGGCGGCTTCTTAGTCCTGGCTGCAAATGGTGCTGGAAAGCTGAGCATTGATGCACGCCGCCAATAAATAATGCCGACTCGAACTTATACAAGAACACAACAAGGTGACCTTTTTGGTTGCCTTGCTCTAACCTGACATCTGAATCGAATTTGGAGATCATCATGGGACTTTTAGTTGATGGTATTTGGCAAGATAAGTGGTACGACACCTCTAAAGACGGAAACTTTGAACGTGAAGCAGCCCAGCTGCGCAATTGGATTACTGCCGATGGCAGCGCTGGTGAAACTGGCGAAGGTGGATTCGCCGCGGAATCAGGCCGCTACCACCTGTATGTTTCATTAGCTTGTCCCTGGGCCCATCGAACCCTAATTTTTCGTAGTCTAAAATCATTGCAAGAGCACATCAGTGTATCGGTTGTTAGTCCTGACATGCTTCACGAAGGCTGGACCTTTAATGAATCCGAAGGCAGTAGTAGAGATGAACTACATGGATTTACACACCTCCACCAAGTTTATACCGCCAACAAAGCCAACTATACAGGAAGAGTAACTGTTCCTGTTCTTTGGGACAAAAAGCAACAACGTATCGTCAGCAATGAATCTTCGGAAATTATTCGCATGTTTAATTCTGCGTTTAACGAACTGACTGGTAATGATCTAGATTTTTACCCTGAGTCCTTGCGAAGTGATATTCATGCTATTAACGAAAAGGTTTATGACAACATTAACAACGGTGTCTATCGCTGTGGATTTGCAACAACACAAGACGCCTATGCTGCGGCTTATGAAAAGCTTTTCTCAGCACTCGATGAAGTAGAATCTATTCTGGATAAATCTCGTTACCTAGTTGGTGAACAAATAACGGAAGCCGACTGGCGATTGTTCACCACACTGATTCGTTTCGATGCAGTTTATCACGGACACTTTAAATGTAATCGCGAAAGGCTTGAGGACTTTCCCAACATTTCTAATTATCTACGAGAGCTTTATCAGTATCCGGGAGTTGCGGAAACAGTGAATTTTGAGCATATCAAAAGACACTACTATTTTAGCCATCATACGATTAATCCAACCCGCGTTGTACCTGTGGGACCAGACATAGACTTTAATCGCCCCCATAATAGAGGCTAGTTAAACCAACATGTTAAAAACAACCCTTGAACAATGGCGTATGTTCAAAGCCGTCGTTGACAACGGCGGCTTTAGCCAGGCCGCTGATGCTATCCATAAAAGCCAGTCCACTGTGCATCACGCAGTGCACAAACTTGAAGAATCCTTGGATTTAAAGTTATTACAGGTTCAGGGGAGGAAAGCACAACTAACAGAAGCTGGTGAATTAATGCTACGTCGCGCGAATTACTTGCTCGATGAAGCCGCAAAAATCGAATCCATTGCTGATAGCCTAGGAGCAGGAGAAGAAACCAAGTTAAGTATCGGAGTGGACCAAGTAGTACCTCATGAGTACTTGTATGAAGCTCTCGACCGAGTATCAGAAGAATTTCCGCTGGTTAGAATTGAACTCACTGAAACAGCACTATCTGGTGCGAATGAATTACTAGAAAAGGGAAAAATCGATCTCGCTCTTGCGCCTATTCCCTTAGAAAACGGTTTTTATGAAGAGCTATTGCCAATCGAATTTATCGCCGTTGCAGCAAGCGATCACCCACTTCACCAATCACAACAAAAACTAACCCACGAGGATTTAAAATCCTGCCGACAAATCGTGGTTAGGGATTCCGCATTAGAAAGCAGCCGCGATGAAGGTTGGCTCGGCGCAAATCAACGTTGGACAGTTAGCCACATGAGAACCTCCATTGACATGGTGGCAAAAGGTTTGGGATTCGCCTGGTTGCCTAAGAAGCACATAGACCACTTGTTGGATAACGGAACCCTAAAACCCCTGAATTTAACGCAAGGAATGAATCGTCAAACAAAGATATATTTACTAATAAAGGATGCAGACAAATTAGGTCCCGTTGCAAGAAGCCTTATTGCGCAGCTACGATTATTGTCTGACTGATGTATTCTGAAATGGAAACGCTACCGAAATTGTGCAGCTAGTTTCTTTCCATAAAGCTTTCCAAACACATCATGGATTAATTGATTAAGCCTATGAGGAAATGGGGGTAATGGGCGCATCACATCGATAATTAAAATCACCCTAGTATCATCCGAATGATTAATCACTTCATGATCCCAGCTATCGTCAAATAATATACTCTCACCTCGCTTCCATGTGTGAAACTGGTCTTTCACTCTAATTTTGGGAGGATTATTTTTCGGAATTCTAAGCCCCAAGTGATAACGAAGATACCCACGATAAGGACCCGAGTGGGCTGGAATCGATTTACCTGGATCTAGTATAGAAAAGAACGCTTGAAACAAACCGGGTACGCTATCGATCAGTTCGGTTGTGCGAGGGCAATGAGCACGATTAACCTCATGCTTCTCGCCAAACGCGTACAACATAAAAACTTTCCAATCTTTATCAGGATCCTGCTCACCGGATATTTTGTACTGCCAACTATCTACCTCATGATATTTGGGTATTTCCGTTGGTAGTATGGTATCTAATTCCCTCTGAATTATCTCGATATTACTATCTAAGTGTCGCAAAGCAGGGATGGTGGCATCAATGTCAAAGAACACATCCCTATTTTCGCCACCAATATAGTGATTGAAAATTGGATTAAAAAGCCTGAAGGGATTTAAACTCACCACGGTTAAACTCCCAGCACCATACGAAGCGTTCTTTTAGATTTTACATCTGTAATAGTCTCGTTCGCTAAACCAACTGGCACCGTCGTATCTGCCTTTGCGGGATCAACATAGGTTCCAAACAAACGATCCCAAACAACGAAAACCGTACCGTAATTCATATCAATATAAGCTTCGCTAGAATGATGAATGCGATGATATCTTGGTGTCATAATCCAGCGTTCAGCAGCCCCCAAAGAGATATCGTAGTTGGCGTGCTGCCAAAACTGTATAAACACGCCGAAACTAAATGCGGCGATTGCTTCCACGTGGGTCAAACCTAGTAGGTAAACCATTAACACCTGAGGCGTCAGGAAGAAGAAGGTATGAATTAGGCTAGCGCGAAATCCTGAGAACCAATACAGGTTTTCAACAGAGTGATGCCAAATGTGAACTCGCCATAACGCAGGATGATGCATGAATCGATGAATCCAATAGAGGCAGAAATCCACCACAATGATCGCCAATACAACCCGCAATACTGATGGCAAAAGCGCGTAGTTAGTGTGCACAATGGTAAAGAATTGATCGAAGAAATTGGTAAGATCTGCCCCTAACTCGGTTAAGGTAGCACGGGACAACCGACCGAATAGAAATATTGCCACAAAGCCCAGGATATCTAATCGCAAATGGACTTTCTTGTCGTTGGCTACAATCGGCCTTTTTCGCTCTACCCAGACAAACAAGAATATCAGGCTTATGCCCACCAATGTCTCTAAGTGCTCTACGCGCATCGAACTATCTCAACCTAATATCATTCTGCTGGCCGAATTGTCCCTAGTTTCTATTGGGTTAGCCACCTGAATTATGCGTCGTTATGTAAGCTCAGGCCGCCTGATGTAATCCATCCGCTACTTTTTGAAACGTATTGTTATAACTAGAAGCAGAGACTTGATGGTCCTGGAATAAGAATTTATGCTCGCGCAAAAATTAGATTAACCAATTTGATTATATAGAGCTATCAGTGTATCAGTACAAAATCGCCAAATCTTCCCAAGAGATTGAATCCTGCCAAGCGTTGCTGCGGGAAGTCTTTAACGAAGAAGAAGGATTTGAACTCCAGATTCCTGACCGATATGAATCTCGATCGACCTATTACTATGCCCATTATCAGGGTGAGGTTGTGGCATGTCTTAGATTCATCGAAGCCACACAACAAGATCCACTCCTCCCCTTGCATGAAGCGGCTCCAAGAGTATCGTTTGATAGCCGATATAGATTTGCTGAAGTATCTCGATGGGTTATAGCGGCAGAGCATCGAGGGAGAATCACCTCGAGAAAGGTCTATTTAAAATGCTGGGAGGTAGCCGCAGAGCTGGGTTTTGACTACGTTGTGTCCGAAGCTAAATACAAAGCAAAAGCACTCCACAAACGTATTGGCTTTCAGGAATACTCAGCGCCATATCACGATCCAGATATGCATGTTCAAGGTGAGCCAGAAAACGCTCCCAATGCCATTGTCATGCGAGCAAAAGTTTCTTCTCTAATAAATAAACACTCTGGAACCAGGCAAGCTTTACCAGAGAGCGCGGCCACAAGGCTTGCTCAAGTGATGTGATATCGTGAGCAAATATCTTTTTCGACTAGCCAAGGATTGTGACTCAGAAGCCTTAGTAAAGCTATTTGGCAGCACGCCACAGAAAGGCCAAGTAGTATTGAATTTTGAGCGTGAACCTAATTACTTCATAGGTAACAAAGTCATTACTCCTGATACGCTAGTTGTGGTTTGCATTGAAAAAGAAAGCGGTGAAATTGTTGGGTGCTCAAGCATGGGAGCACGCCAA
>JAKSAW010000640.1 GCA_022361455.1 Pseudomonadales bacterium
CTGCATTTTTGCTTCTTTTGGGCGTCTTGTCGCTATTTTTTAACTGGTTAGCCCAAAATTTAACCCATTATAAATCAACCGGTTAAATCTTTCTAAAAATCCTCTGTTGACAAGAGACCGGTGGTCTTTTAATTTAGAGACCGTTGGTCTTTTATTGAGTTTAGCGAATTCTTGGCAAAGATGCATGTGAATCCTTCAGATTCCTAGTGATAGCGAAAGCTATCAGATATCCAAAGTCCGCTGGCTGTTTACCTAATTTCAGAGATGCAGAGTTTTCGGGAGAAATAAAATGAGTTGGAGTGTGGATCAAATCCCTAATCAATCAGGCAAGTTGGTGTTAATCACTGGTTCAAACAGTGGCATTGGTTTGGAGGCAGCAAAGGTGCTAGCTAAGCAACAAGCTCATGTCGTTTTGGCTTGTCGCAATCCAGAAAAAGGCACGGCGGCTTTAGAAGAGATTAAAGCTGAAATCCCAACTGCGACCGTAGACTTTATGCAATTAGATTTAGCAAGTTTGGATTCGGTGCGCTCTTTTACTGAAGCCTTCAAAGCTAAGTTCGATCACTTAGATGTACTAATCAATAATGCTGGTGTTATGGCACCTCCGTTTGGTACGACTGCCGATGGTTTTGAAAGCCAGTTCGGAACCAATCACTTAGGTCACTTTGCTTTGACTGGTCAATTACTTCCTTTGTTAGAGGCTGCCGAAAGTGGTCGCGTTGTCGTGCTAAGCAGTATCGCTCATCGAATGGGTAAGATTAACTTTAATAACCTTAATTCCGAAAAGCGCTACTCCCGTTGGATTGCTTACGGGCAGAGTAAACTCGCCAATCTTATGTTCGCCAAAGAGTTACAGCGCCGTTTAGAAAAAGCAGGATCAAAGGTAGTCGCCGTTGCGGCTCATCCTGGTTACTCATCAACTAATTTACAACGTTATATGCCTGGCGCTGGTGTGATGAATAAACTCGCCCAGTCTCAATTCGAAGGTGCAATGCCAACTTTATTTGCCGCGACTGAGGCAGGTATTCGTGGTGGTGAATATGTGGGCCCTGATGGATGGATGGAAATTAAAGGGGCGCCAAAAATTGCCTATGTTGCAAAGAAGGCGCGAAATGCTGAGGTAGCGGCGAAGCTATGGGATGTTTCCGAGTCTATGACTAACGTGAAATATCTCACGGCAAGCTAATTACTTTATCTCGAAGTAAACAAAAAAGGATTCTGCGATTAACATTCGCAGAATCCTTTTTTTATTGCTCGTGATTCCAAATGAAGCCGTTTACTTAAACTGCTTCGGCCTCTTCAAGCTGACAGAAGCGTTTGCGATACTCAGTGGGGGATAGATCCACTTCACGTTTAAATAGGCGTCTAAACGAACTCACATCAGAATATCCGACACGACTAGTAATTTGATCGATACTCAGATTGGTTGATTCCAGCAAACGTTTGGCTTCGTTAATACGTAGCTTTTGCAGATACTGCTTGGGTGGCTTGCCAGTAGCTTGATTAAAGCGACGAATAAAAGTACGTGGGCTAACCGCCAGGTCTGAAGCTAAGCGATCAATATTAATTTCGTCGTGCAGGTTTTCACTCATCCACACAATCGCTTGGTGCACCACATCGTCCATTTTATCAATGCGTTCGTTCAAACCGATATAAGGGGCTTGGGTGGCGCCTTTGGTTTGCAGCAATAAGGTTTTGGCACAGCGATTTGCAATTTCTGCACCGGCAAAGGTTTCTATTAATCGAATACCTTGATGCAGGTACGAAGTGAAAGCACCAGAACAGAAAATC
>JAKSAW010000642.1 GCA_022361455.1 Pseudomonadales bacterium
AAGGCTTCGGCAAATAACCACCTTCGACGCCTTTAGTCACAATGCTAACCGCATTATGCGCATGCAAACTTTCCAAGTGATTCACTCGCACCCAGAAATCTTGATAAGCGCTTTCTGAATTTAAACCATCTTGAATCTTGCGTGCTGCATCTTCACAGAACATTAGATTCTGTCCGTTCAAAAGAGCAAATTCTTGCTCATCTTCACGCTTAACAGCAGTCTGTACAGGCGTTTTCAAACAGCCTTCGACAAGATCAATTAAGTCTTCTAAAGGAAAACGTTCCATACCTTCGCTAATACGTACACGTACTTCGGCAATACTGCGCTGGCTATGTGGCGTTGCCACAATACCTTGCTCTGTACCTAACCAACCATAAACCTCTTCCATGTCCACTGCTTGCTTATCACCAAAATCTTCGCGGAATTGATTTTGAATAAGCTGTCTAGCTAACGCGGCAGAACACGGACAAGTGGATGAATAAGGAATTTCGCATCGCAACTCTAGGGACAAATCATCGTTGTGTTGAGTTGCAATAATGCGGCTTGGGTATGCTTTCCAACCGCTATATTCGCTTTTCAGCGAAGGGCGACGAGCCAAGAAGTCGAAATTAAAATCCACAAACGCTTGATCACTTAGTCCTTTATGTGACTCTAAAAATCGGCCCAGCAATCCTGCCAGTTTTGCTACTGTCAGGGTTTGGCTACAGGCCTCGTCAAGAAGCAGGTACAAGCGAGACATGTGAATACCCTTTGCTTCAGGGTCCACTAAGTTGACATAGGCTTGAGCTTTCGCCACGGAATGAGCGATAGAGCCATCACGCTTTTCAACATGAAGTGGCACTTCGATTTCGCTCATACCAACCCAGTCTAATTGCCCCTGTGCTTTAGGTTGTGACACAGATGCAACGTCTGGCATTGATTTACTGCCCATTGATGCTAAATCCATAAATTTCATGCAGTTACTCCCGCAGGGGGATTAATTCTATTAATCCATAACGGGCCAAAATTGGCAACCAAGGTAAAATGAAGCGGGATTGTATAACAAATGATAATAATTCTGAAATGTCCGCTTAAGACAAAGCGGTAGTCGTTTAGGTCAGGGGGCGCTTTATTTCCCCAAAAGCGCCCCACCTAATTACAAAAAAGTCATCATAGACAACCACTTAACCGCTAGATCGTTAATACAGACTAATCTTTAGCGACTTACTAGTCTGAAGCGACTCTAAGCAGCTGTTTGCCAATATTCTTACCCTGAAACAAGCGCCGCAATGTATTTGGCGCATTCTCTAACCCCTCTTGCATATCCTCTTGGAAGATCAATTCACCGCGGTTAAGCCAGCCCTGCAATTGCTCGATAGCACCTGGAAACTCTTTGACGTAGTCCAATACCAAGAACCCTTCCATACGACAGCGTCGAATCACCAGTTGCATATAGTGTTTTGGCCCGGGTGGCAGATCCAACCCATAACCGCTAGAAATCCCCCCACAAAGGGCAACACGGCCTCTAATCGCCATGTTCAAAAGCACTTCGTCCAGGATAGGTCCTCCCACGTTATCAAAATAAACATTCACACCATCGAGGCACAAAGACTTCAAGCGCTCAGAAACACTCTCGGCGCGATAATCAATCGCGTCATCAAACCCCGCCTCAAGCAGCCAAGCACATTTTTCAGCGCCACCGGCGATACCAATCACCTGTTTTGCGCCCATAAACTTAGCTATTTGCCCAGCCACTGAACCCGTGGCACCTGCTGCACCAGACACTAGTACCACATCACCCTTCTCCACCTGAGCGATTTTCTGCATCCCGAAGTAGGCAGTTAAACCGGTAATCCCCAATACGCTTAACCAATAAGTTGGCGGAAATCCTGGTGGTACCTTGCTAATGGGAAACACGCCGCTGCCTTTAGTTGCGCAATAGCGCTGCCAGCCAAATGTTCCTTGCACCAACTCTCCTATTTGGTAATTAGGATTGTTAGTGGCAACAACTTTACCAATACCACCTGCGCGCATTACTTCACCTATCTGAACAGGCGGCACATAACTAGGCACATCGTTCAGCCAACCACGCTGTGTTGGATCAAAGGAGAGATAGAGCACTTTCACAAGAATCTCATCCTCTTTCAGCTCTGGAATCTCATTCTCACGCCATTCAAAGTTTGATTCCTCTACGAGTCCACTTGGACGCTCTTTTAGTAGCCATTGCTGATTAATTGATTGCATTAATGTCGACATTGGATCCCCCTTTTTTTGTAAGAGCATAATCAGCCAGGTACAAGCCTAGCTATAGCCCAAACTAATGCTGTATTCACCATGGCAAACAATTAATGGACGAGTGGCACACAGAGCTAATTCTTCTACACTGCTTTGATCAGGGTTTAACATCAAAATAACAAGGATATGTGATGCAACATCGATACAAAGCAACCATTGCCGCGGGTTGCTTATGCCTTTCCCCGCTATCTTACTCAGCAGACTGGAGCAGCACCGAAGTCATTTTTGCAAAAGGTAATCTAGAAAACCCCTTCACTGGAAAACGAGAATCCACCAACATAGTTACTTTTCAACACGCTAGCAGCTGGAAATACGGCTCCAACTTTTTGTTCATAGACCACACAACCAAAGACGATGGCAATGATTTTTATGGCGAGTGGTATCCCTTTTTCAGTTCAAACAAAATTTTTGGCGTAGAGTACGATGGAATAATTAAAGACTTGGGAATAGTGCTTGGCATTAATGCAGGCCCCGATGGTGACAATAACGTTCTGAAATATTTGCCCGGTTTACAGGTAGATTTTGACTTCTCTGGATTCAATTTTTTTGGCATTGCCTTAACTGCATACATAGAACAAACCAAGAACAAAGAGCTGCGCGAAGAAGACAGCTTTATGATAGACGTTTTTTGGCAATACCCGTTTTCAGTTGGCAATCAGCAATTTAGCTTTGAGGGGCATGGTGAGCACATTGGCTCAAGGAATTTAGAATTAAGCGGAGAAAAGCTCGAGGGTCATACGTTAGTTCAACCACAGCTGCGTTGGGATATCGGCAAAGCCCTATGGCAAGAGGCAAATCTGATACAGCTGGGTATGGAATGGCAACATTGGACCCACAAATATGGAACCAAAGAAACTGAAAATTCACTGAAGTTTTTATTGGTATGGAAACTTTAAATACCAGGCATTTACAAGAAGCATACAAAGACCCGACTAGCTCCTTTCTCTAGATTCGCTACACTTAAACTAATGTGAGTGCGAAAATTTGAGAAGCAAATGCGGTTCAATCACTTAAGTATCTTATCAACACTAACGGCACTGGTGCTGGCTGCTTCTGTCAGCGCTAGCCCGCAAAACACGAAAGACTTTGATAGGTACTTCAGCAAAGCGTCGATGGCCTATAAAGTTCCAGAGCCAGTTTTAAGATCCATTTGTCATATCGAATCCAAGGGTAATCCTTGGGCCATTAACATCAATGGCATCGGGTTTAAACCTAAATCAGAGGCCGAAGCGCTTGCTTTACTTTCAGCGACAGAATCAAGGCCTTGGCTTTTAACCATCGAATATCCACGCCAAGCAAAGCGCTATAATTTTTTTGCAAGCAAAACAGAGGCAAAGAAAGCACTCAGTGATATCTACTCGCGAAATCGCCGTTGGTATTTGCCCAATCCCAAGAGCACCAGTATTCGCAAGCTTGATATGCGCAGCGTCGATATCGGACTAATGCAAATCAATCACTTGTATCACGGCCGACACTTCAACGCTAAAGCTGATCTGTTTGATCCGGAGACTAACATTCTCTATGCAGCAAAATACTTTCGCCAGCTACTGAATCGCCATGGCACTATCAAAAAGGCGGTTGCCCACTATCATTCCAACACCGACAGATATCAGCGTATTTACCTGAGCCAGTTTTGGCCAATCTATCAGCAATTAATTGGGCCTAGAAAGAAAGTTTAGGCAATACAATCCACCTTAGATTCATTGGCGCTCTGATCCAGTCTGGCATACCATATAGACAGGTTATCGCTTTTCTATGAGGTTCTTGCATGTCCACATCAACCATTATCACTCTGGTCGTTATCGCTGTTGTTGTTTTTTACTTTATCGCCATTTACAACAAACTGGTGGCTCTTAAAAACCGCTTTAAAAATGCGTTCTCTCAAATTGACGTGCAACTACAGCGCCGCTATGACTTGATCCCCAACCTCGTAGAAACTGCAAAAACCTATATGCAGCATGAGAAAGAAACACTCACCGCCGTGATCGAGGCTCGCAACGAAGCACTCGCTGCTGCTAAAGTCGCCGCACAGCACCCAGAGGATGGTTCCGCGATGAAAGCCCTCTCAGGAGCAGAGAGCCTCCTAGGTGGAGCACTAGGAAAGTTCTACGCCGTCGCAGAGAATTATCCAGACCTGAAAGCCAATCAAACCATGTCTCAGCTAATGGAAGAGTTAACCTCTACCGAGAACAGAATTGCATTTGCCCGCCAAGCCTTCAACGACTCAGTGATGGAATACAATACTTATCGTGAACAGTTTCCGAATAGTTTGGTAGCGGGCCCAGGCAACTTCCAAGAAGCACAACTACTAGAAATTGAAGATCAGGAAGCACGCAAAGCGGTGAAGGTGTCATTTAATTAAGAGCCTTCTCTTAGCACACCTCTATGACATTTTACGAACACCAACATAGAGCACGCCGCAAAACTGGCCTGCTCTTTTCCTATTTCATCATCGCCGTCATACTTATCGTTGTGTCAGTGAATGCTGTAGTGTTCCTCACACTCTTCATGTCGGATGCCAATAACGCCATAACTCCAGCCATGTGGATTCGTTCGCCGTTGTGTTGGGGTATAGCGGCTATCACGTTATCAGTCATTGTTGGTGGCAGTGTTTATCGTCATGGCCAAATTCGTGGTGGTGGCGATAGCATCGCGATAATGGCGGGTGGAAGACTAGTTCTTCCAGAAACCACAGACCCACTAGAAAAACGTTTGCTTAATATTGCTGAAGAAATGGCTATCGCTTCTGGCACACATATTCCAAGAGTTTACTTGTTAGAGGACGAGCCCGGCATAAATGCTTTTGTCGCGGGCTACAACGCCAACAACACTATTCTCGCAGTGACTAAAGGTGCACTAGAAACCCTCACTCGCGATGAACTCCAAGGTGTGATCGGACACGAATATAGCCATGTACTCAATAGCGACACTCGCATCAACCTTAATTTAATTTCTATTCTGGCGGGCATATTGCTCATAGGCCAAATTGGCGAATCTTTAATGCGAAGCGCTAGTTATTCTCGGCTTGCTTCCCGCCGCAATAACAATTCAGGTGGGCAATTTGCAATTGGCATAGCCTTTATGGCTATAGGTTACATTGGGCTTTTTTTCGGACGATTAATTAAGGCCGCAATATCCAGGCAACGGGAGTTCTTAGCAGACGCTTCAGCAGTACAATTTACACGCAACCCATTTGGTATTGGTGGTGCGCTTTATAAAATAGGCGCATCACAATCAGGCTCTCTGTTAACATCAAAACATGCCGAAGATATGAGCCACATGTGTTTTGGCGAAACGCTAAAGGTCAGCCTTTCTGGCATGCTCGCTACTCACCCACCTATAGAGCATCGCCTGAAAGCGATCGACCCAAGCCTTCCCACAAGAATGAAGTCTCGATTTAATCAAGGTGACTTAACTTTAGCTGACGGCACTACAGCCTTTACCGGGCAGCCTCTTATGACAGCCACGGTTACAGCATCAGGCGTTTCACAGGCATCTGGTTTTTCGGCAACAGCCTCTGCTGCGCCTTCACATGAAGCAAATATCCTGAAAGTTGATGTTGAAAACAACAATGCCGAGCCAGTAGCGAACGAAAGTTTTGCGATTAACTCTCAAACGCTGAAAAAGTCTGTTGGAACTCTAACACCAACTCACGTGCAAGAAGCTCACGATCTGTTTGAGCAAATTCCAGTGTCACTACTTGATATAGCGCACCAATCCAAAGTAGCGGCGAGTGTTATTTACGGATTAATTCTCACAACCATGTCTACTCATGGCAAACCCGCCATTAAACTAGTCAAAGAGCATCAAGGGGAAAACGTAGCGGATCGAACGGTGGCCGTTTACCAAACACTAAGAAAAACCACTCCTGCCATTCGATTACCGCTTTTGGAAGTTGCGATAGCTTCTTTAGAAACAATCGAAGAAGAAAAGCGAATAGAGGTTTTATGGCTAACCCATGAACTTATTCAGCTTGATAATAAATTTATGCTTTACGAATTTATTTATTTGAGCTTAGTTGAGAAATATCTGGCCCCTCGAAACACAACAGATCAGCCCAAAAGGCAGATTAAGTCTTACGAAAAAGTAGAAAATGCCATCGCCGTATTAATGGCCGCCATTGTACTAGCGAGCGAAGCCCAGCCTGAAGCCCAACAAACCATTTTTACCCAAGCCATGTCTGGCTTCAGCAAAAACAATTTCAATCAATTACTCGTTCGGCCACCCGGAATTGAAACTCTCAGCGACGCGCTCAAATTGCTCGCCAGACTTTCACCGTTGCTAAAACAACCATTAGTGGATGCTTGTGTCGATAGTATTTTGCATGATGAGCAGATAACGCCTAATGAGGCCAATTTACTCAGAGCGATTTGCGAGCGTCTAGACTGTCCAATGCCAATCATTGCGCAAGCGGCTAAGTAAAGCGGAATATTCGCTAAGCATTTTCACTCAACTTAAATGGCAAGCGTTCGGCCGCGGCAAGCTTGTACTGATTAACATATCTGGCTTCTTCTTCAAGAAAGTTAGCGATTGCGTCCCGAAATCCTGGATGCCCTACGTAATGAAATGAACAGGTTTCAATAGGTTCAAACCCTCGAGCAATTTTATGCTCCCCTTGTGCACCTGGATCAAATTTTTTAAGGCCATGCGCAATTGCGTATTCAATACCACGATAAAAACAAACCTCGAAATGTAAACCTTGAATTTCAGATTTACACCCCCAGTAGCGACCATAAAGTGTTTCGCTGTCTTTAAAAAACAAAGCCGCTGCGATTGGATCCTTACCGCCTTGATCAAAAACCCAATCAACCATTATTGACTGACCCATTCGAGCGGCAACTAGCTTAAAGAATTCAAGATTGAGATGGGGACTATGACCGCGCTTGTAATAAGTGCTAGCGTAAAATTCATAAAAACGAATCCAATCGGACTCGCTCATTTCAGTACCCGATTTGCGCACACAGCTTAGCCCTAAATCATGAACTGCTTTACGTTCTTTGCGAACGTTTTTTCGCTTTCGCGAAGCAAATACTGACAAAAACTCATCGAAATCACAGTAACCACGATTGAACCAATGGAACTGAGTACCTACCCGCTTCATAACCCCCTTCTCGTCAAAGAGCTGCTCTAATTGCTTATCTAAATCTGGAAACAAACAGTGCCAAGTGGAGGTTTTCTCACTGTCAACTTGTTCCAAGCTAGCTGCTATTAAGCTTGATACGATAGATTCTTCTGCATCTAAACGAAGACTCCATCTAGGCCCAGTTGCGGGGGTAAAAGGCATCGCATTGATCAGCTTGGGATAATAACGAATACCGTAACGATGATAGGCATTGGCCCATTCTTGATCGAACACATACTCGCCCCACGAGTGGCTCTTGAAATATTGAGGCATTACAGCAACAACACGACCACTATCTTGAGCAATCAGGTGTTGAGGAACCCAACCAGTTTCTGGTTGGACGCAACCACTAGCTTCTAGGGCGCTGAGAAATCCATATTTAAGGAAGGGGTAATCACTATTAAGACAAGCCTGCCATTCACTTTCTGACACACTACTTATACTGTCTAACCATTCAATCTTCATGGGGCGAGTCTTTCACGAGAAAGCACTTGAAGGCAACACTTTATAGACCAATAAGGGCGCGCTTGACAAAATGCTGCAAAATTGTGCAGATTCATATTTTATGCACTAAACTTAAACATAAATGTCATGATAAATGACGCGGCTTTGGCCAAGACTAACCACAACAAGAAAAAACGCACCGTACTGAAAAAAGGAATCACAGTAATGTCACAAACCATGATGATACTTACAATGACTGGAGAGAAAGGGTATAACCATGAGCTTGTTTCAACCTAAGGAATCTTTCCACAACGGACAATCCCCCGAAGACGAAGTCTTTCGGCTGGGCTCGCACGGCTGTGAAGTCATGTTTACCAGCTATGAAAAACACACCGAGGTGGGACCATCTATTAATACCCACCGCACCAAGCACCTCATCATCTCCGGTGCCGTTGAAGTCAACCTCGAAGGCGACGTTAGTCATTATCAAACCGGTGAGTGGTTTGAGATACCTCAGCATACAGAGCACAAGCTTACCTACCAACAAGACTGCACCATTATCGAGTTCTGGTTCGACAAGTAAGTAATTCTATTTAAACCTACTGCGAAATACACTCCAACACGTTATCCTCTCTACTAAACGAGGATCAACGTATGTACAAGCCCTTCTCACAAGCCTGCGAAAACAATAAAGAACCGATCAGAGCGACACTGTCTGCCTATATTCAAGAACCTTCCTCATTGCTAGAAATCGGTAGTGGCACAGGCCAACATGGCGATTACATGAGCCAGCATTTCCGTGAACTGACATGGATGACATCAGATGTAGTGGAAAATTTGCCGGGTATCCAAGCATGGGTTGAGGACGCCAACCGTGACAATTTCATCTCGCCAATGGAGATGAACATTAACAACGCCGAATGGAAGCAAGCACCAGTGAATTATATTTTTTCGGCAAATACCGCGCATATTATGCATTGGGAGGAAGTGGAAAAGATGTTCCAATTTGCGGCTTCTTGTTTAACCAACCAGGGGATGTTCTTTTTATACGGGCCTTTTAATTATGAAGGCAAGTTTACCAGTGAAAGTAATGCCCGATTCAATGTGTGGTTGAAAGAACAAGCACCTCATCGCGCTATTCGTGATTTTGAGAGCGTATGCAAACTAGCGAATAGTGTCGGCTTAGATTTAGTGAAGGACCACCCAATGCCAGCTAACAATCGATTACTAGTTTGGCAATTTTGCCCGTAAGTCTACACCTTTCAAAAGCTGCGAAAGTAAGCGAGAATGGTTTAAATGATCCGCAAGCCTTAGCATAAGCGTTAAGACCTATCACAACATTGCAGAGCACGTTGGAACCACTGATGATTAAGTTTGAATTAAATGGAACCCCGCAAACACTAAATGTTGAGCCTGATATGCCACTACTTTGGGCATTACGAGATTTCATTCGTCTCACTGGTACTAAATACGGCTGCGGACAAGGCTTGTGTGGCGCATGCACCGTGCACCTCAATGGTAAAGCTATCCGATCTTGTATAACGCCAGTGTCAGCCATCGAAGGCCAAAAGGTAACGACCATTGAAGGCCTCAGCGAGGATGCAGAACATCCCGTTCAGCAGGCGTGGATAAAAAACAATGTGCCACAATGTGGTTACTGCCAGCCGGGCCAAATCATGTCGGCCAGTGCTTTACTAGCCAGCAACTCAGCACCCACCGATGATGATATCGACAGAGCCATGTCAGGTAACCTTTGCCGATGCGGAACCTACCCAAGAATAAGACAAGCGATTCATGATGCAGCAAAAGCCATGCAATTAGCGACTCCAGCGAAAACAACGCTAGGTAAAGAGCTACCTAACGATCTTACTAGTTAAATCGCCACACCAGCATAACAATAACTATTATCCATCGATTAAGGGCAATGCATGAGCAAGCAGTCGCTATCTAGACGCTCCTTTATAAAAGGTATGACCACCTCCGGCGCAGGCTTAGTTGTGGCTTGCCAGCTACCCATGATAAGCGGCTGTGCGGCTCGACTACCCCATCGCAAAGAAAATGCATGGGAACCTAATGCATGGCTACAAATCACGCCAAGTAACGACGTTATTTTTTATTTACATTGCACTGAGATGGGACAAGGTACATTTACAGGTCTAACGACGCTCATCGCAGAAGAGTTAAAAACCGCACCCCATTTGATCACTGTTAAAACCTCTGGTGTGCACCCTGACTACATAAACCCTACTTATGGCATTCAGATCACGGGCGGCAGCACCAGTATCAAAAATACCTGGGATCCATTGCGAGTTGCCGCAGCTACCACAAGAGAAATGTTAACAAGCGCTGCAGCGAATCGATGGGGAACCGCTACAAGTAACTGCCGAGTTGAAAACAAACAGGTTATTTTTGGCGAAAAGACTTTTAACTTTGGTGAGCTATCTAACGCAGCAAGCGAATTATCCCCCCCTAAGAATCCGGCTCTTACACCCAAAGACTCTTATCAATATATAGGCAAACAGAATCAACGCCTCGATAGCAAAATGAAAGCTGCAGGCACAGCGACATTTGGTATCGATGCCGGCGTCCCCTTTGCACACAAAGCCGCTTTGCTTCGCTGCCCGGTAAGAGGTGGTAAAGTAAGATCATACGATGCCAGTAAAGCATTAATAGCGCCTGGCATTATTAAAATAGTGGCTATCGACAACGGAATTGCAGCCATCGCCGATAGCTGGTGGCGCGCTAAAAAGGCTCTCGAATTAATTAACGTTGAGTGGGAGTATCCCGAACTTAAAAACCATAGTAGCGATTCAATCTCAAAACAGTATCAGGAAATATTGGCAGAAGAGACTGGCACTAAAGCTAGAAAAAATGGCGATGGTGCTAACGCACTAGCTCAAGCAGCATCGGTTCATCGTGCGGTTTATGAAGTGCCTTACCTAGCACACGCCACCATGGAACCCATGAACTGCACCGTAGACCTTCAAGAAGATCACTGCGAAGTGTGGGCACCAACACAAGGGCCAGATGTAGCAGCCGGACTAGTGGAAGAAGCAACCGGATTACGCCGTTCACAAATCAAGATAAATACTACATTAATGGGCGGCGGCTTTGGTCGACGTCTTAATCAAGATTATGTATTTGAAGCTGCACAAATTGCCAGAGCATCCGGTCTCACAGTACAACTTATTTGGTCACGTGAAGAAGACACCAAATACGATTTTTATCGGCCTGCTGTGATGGCAAATATAGAGGCAGGATTAAACAGCGATGGCAGCATCGATACCTGGTCCTATAAATCTACTGGCCCCAGCATTATGTCCTACACCTTCCAAGAGGCGGCAGGAGCAGTATTGCCAGCTTGGTTTCCCGATGGTTTGGTAAGAGCGACCGGCAACCTAGGACCAACGATTTATGGCGGCATGATGCTGGACCATTCCAGCGTAGAAGGGTCGCAGGAATATCATTACGATACGCCTAATGTAGAAGTTCGCTATGCACATCATGATGTTGGTTTACCGGTAGGATTTTGGCGTTCAGTAGGTCATTCCTTTAACGGCTTTTTCTTAGAAAGCTTTATGGATGAGTTGGCTCACAATGCGAAAGCTGATCCTGTCGATTATCGTCTGCAACACCTAAGCAACAATCCCCGCCAACAGCAAACACTAAAATTACTCAAAGAAAAGAGCAACTGGAGCAGCCCTGCCAAACCAGGCCGCTATAGAGGCGTTGCATCCTATCCGTCGTTTCATTCTTACATTTCACAAATGGCTGAAATATCTGTCGACAACAACGAGATCACAGTTCACCGAGTGGTATGCGTTCTGGACTGCGGTACCGTCATCAATCCTGATATCGTTAAGATGCAAATAGAAAGCGGAATTGTCTTTGGTTTAACGGCTGCACTAAAAGGCGAAATCACTTTAAAAGATGGCGAAGTTCAACAAAGCAATTTCCATGATTATCAATTACTGCGTTTAACAGAATCACCTGAAATTGAGATCCATGTTATCGATTCAGATGAACCACCCACTGGCGTTGGTGAGCCCGGTGTACCACCAATAGCAGCAGCTGTTGCTAATGCGTATTTTGCTGCTACTGGTAAACGTCTCAGAAAGCTCCCACTGACAACCAGTTAAATCGAATAGCAAGTTAATGGATAGTGCCACCCACGCTGTACTCGGTTTTGTCAATGAATGCCTGCAACAAAGTAGTGACTGCTGGCTAATCACCGTTACCAAAACCTGGGGTTCGTCACCGCGCCTGCCTGGCGCTTGCCTCGCCTGGAATAAGGAATATGGCCATCGTGGCTCGCTATCAGGAGGCTGCATTGAAGACGACCTACTCAACAAGCTGGCCAGTGATTTTTTTAGCGATAAAAAACAACCCTTTATTGAAAGCTATGGGGTAACTGCAGACCAAGCCGAAAAGTTTGGCTTACCTTGCGGCGGGCGTTTAGATTTATTAATGGAATATATTCCCGCTAATCCACAGCAAAAAAAACACTTTCAGCAAATTGTGGATGCCCTCGATGAACGACTTGGGTTCGCTAGAACTGTTAATATGAGTGCGGTTTTCAACGACGCAAGAACCGCTGAAATAAAAACTTCCAAGCCACAACCACTAAAAATTAGGGATTCACATATTACGGTTTACTTGGGACCACGTTATCGGCTAGTCATGATTGGCGCCAATCAAGTAGCCCACTATCTTGCTGAGTTCTGCTCTGCCTTGGATTTCGATGTTTGGGTTTGTGATCCCAGAGAAGATGCGTTTTCAAATTGGTCGATCCCCTTCAGCCAAAACTTTACCCAAATGCCTGACGACTTAATTCGCGAACGAGCAAACGATGAGTTCACAGCGATCGTCACGCTATCGCACGATCCTAGAGTGGATGATATGGCGTTAATGGAAGCCCTCACCACCCAAGCTTTCTACGTCGGCGCGATGGGTTCTAGCAAAACAACCAAAGCGCGCAAAGAAAGGCTACGCCAATTGGATCTAACTACAGATCAACTAGAAAAACTCATTGCCCCCATTGGCCTTGCCATTGGCAGCAAAACACCCGCTGAAATTGCCATGTCCATTGCTGCCGATTTAGTTCGTCATATTCGAGTACCGGCATGATAAGCCCCGCCCCCAAAATTGGATTTTTGGTATTAGCTGCAGGCCTGTCTTCTCGATTCAATGGCAACAAACTCCTTACTAAACTTCCCAACAGCGATTTAACCGTACTGGAAACCACCCTGCAAAACATACCCAATGATGCTCCGATCCATGTGGTTTATAGACCTAGCATGACGACACAAAAGGCAATGCTTTCTCGCATCGCCGCATGCCGTCCGCAGTTTAGTTTTAATGGAAATGAGGATCTAGCTGAGGGCATGGGCATTAGCATTGCAAAAGGCGTTAAAGACACCTCGAACTGGGATGCTTGGGTGATCTGTCTATCTGATATGCCGTGGATTGAGACATCAACTTACCGAGCAATTGCCAGTAAATTGGTAAGTAATGACATCGTAGCCCCATTTTTCAAAGCAGACTCAGGTTTGCAAAAAGGCAACCCAGTAGGCTTTTCGAAAAAGTTTCTGCAAAACCTGCTCAATCTTAGCGGTGATCAGGGCGGCCGTGCTATAGTGCAGGACAACCCTGAACACGTTTGTCGACTGACGGTGAAAGATGCAGGTATTCTCTTGGATATCGACTACCCAGATGATATAAACCAGCGACAATAACGAACCCCGAGTTAATACTAGCTATTAACTATTGCCACTGATGTAGCACCCCTTGGAAGCCTATGGATACACCAACCCAACCAGACAATAATGACAACAATCTAGCGAGCAATCCGCAAACGGAGACTGAACAAACAGAAGAACCTAAAGTTCCGTTTACTGATTTCAACCTTGATCCTAGGCTTCTAGCTGCTATTGATAAAATTGGCTTCACCCACTGCAGCCCCATCCAAGCCAAGTCTTTACCGGTAACCTTAAAAGGCACTGACATCATCGGCAAAGCCCAAACGGGCACGGGTAAAACCGCCGCATTTTTGATTAGCACGTTACAGTACTTGTTGACGGAACCAGAGCAAGAAGAGCGCTACAACGGCGAACCACGAACTTTGATTCTGGCGCCTACACGAGAGCTAGCACTACAAATAGAGAAAGATGCGAAAGAATTTGTAAAAGGCACTCCCATTAGCGTAATGAGCGTTGTTGGTGGTATGGACTATCGTGGTCAGAAGAACCGTCTCAACAATGAGATAATCGATATCCTAGTAGGCACCCCTGGACGCATTCTAGATTTTATTGGCAATAAAGACTTATATCTCACTGAAATTGAAGTGCTAGTAATTGACGAAGCCGATCGCATGCTAGATATGGGCTTTATTCCTGACATTAAAAAGATCATTCGCACCACACCTAAAAAAGAATACCGCCAAACTTTACTATTTAGCGCCACCTTCACCGAAGACATTATTAACTTATCGAACAACTGGACCCACAAAGCAGAGTTTGTGGAAATCGAACCCGACAGTATTGCGTCTGCCAATGTTGAGAAAAAGGTTTATCTAACCACTACCGAAGAAAAGATCACACTTCTCTACAACATCGTGACACAAAAGAATCTCGATAAGGTAATGGTATTCGCCAACCGTCGCGACGAGACTCGCAACTTGATGGATCACTTGAAGCGTCTCGGTGTACGCACTGCTTTATTGTCTGGGGACGTTCCCCAAAATAAGCGCTTAAGAACTCTGGAAAACTTTAGGGAAGGCAAAATCCAGGTCTTAGTAGCTACTGATGTCGCCGGACGGGGCATACATATCGACGGCATTAGCCACGTGGTGAACTACACCCTACCAGAAGATCCTGAGGACTACGTACACCGAATCGGTCGCACAGGTCGGGCTGGCACCAGCGGCATATCCATAAGTTTCGCCTGCGAAGAAGATGCCTTCGAAATCCCCAAAATAGAAGCCCTACTCGGTGAAAAGCTAGACTACCAACAACCAGAAGAAGAGCTATTAGCCCCACTTCCTCCTCACTAAACAAACCTGCTGCTCATCGGATAACGACACCCATGAGCGGCGCAAATCAAGCTAAGATCAGCTTTCCACTCAACTTAAATAATTTGTAACGCTCGGGTAATAGATACGACTTGTGTACCCTTTGTAATAGCGCCAAGATGATATCGACCAATAGAGAGGGGTTATTAGTTATGTCTAAACATTTAATTTGTAATGAGTCAGAACTGCCTTTGAACACCATGAAAGCGGTAAAGCTGGATGGCAATAATGTGTTGGTTTATCACATTGAGGATGGCTTTTATGCCACTCAATCCAGTTGCACCCATGTTTTTGCCCCTTTAAAAAAAGGCAAAATCGTTGATGGCTGCAAAATTGAGTGTCCACTGCACAGAGCCAGATTCGATATTCGTAGTGGTGAGGTAGTTGACTGGGCAAATTTCCCACCGGGGATTCAACTATTAAACGCTGTGCGTAAAGAAAAGGCGCTAGCGACCTATAGCGTTAGCTTAGAAGAAGGTAATGTCTTCGTCAGCGTGTAGCGCACTCTAGAATAAGAACACGGGATAGAAGCAATGCCACACAGCTTCTATCCCTTAAAAAACTAATCGGGCTTAACGGGATTTCCCCAATCGCGGATCAGACCAGAACGCAACGCCTGCACCACATCGCTGCCAATTCGATTGGCTAAAGCATCCTCCACATAGGCCAAGCCTTTAATAGCCTCCAAGCCTATCTTCTCGCCTAACTCCGTATATTGAACAACCTTAGCGCGTCGGTCCTTAGGGTCTGGTTCTAATCTTACAAAGCCAGCATCAACCAACTCATTAATGGTCTGATGAATTGCCTGCCTAGTAACACCCACTTTGCTGGCAATTTCCGAAGGTCTCTTAATGCCTTCACCAATGTTCACAAACACTAAGGATTGAGCCCTAGTAATTTCAGGCCAGCCTTTACTTTGCAGATAGTTTTGTAGGCCTTCATCAGCCCAATAAAATGCGCGCATTAACAGTTGCGCTAAATTTGTTTCTTTAACAGGAAAACTTTCACCAGCACCCGCAGGAACTTGCGTCATAACACACCTAAACCAATCAATTATCGTAACGTTTGATAAATCTCAGCGATTTGCTGATCTTTCTGGCCCCAAATTTCCGACACCCAAGATTGAAAATGCGCCCTAAATTCAGGGTGGTTTTCATAATCTCCTTGGGCCATCTCTTCAGGTATTTCCCGCTCTGTAACTCGAACAACGACTTTATTGACGCGTCCAAACAAAAAGTCCCAAAACTCATGCTTTTCTTGTTGATAGACAATAGTCACATCTAACATTGCATGTAGTTGCCCACCCATCGCTGATAACACATAGGCCAAACCACCTGACTTGGGTTTCAGTAAGTACTGATAAGGTGATTCCTGACGCTTGTGCTTTGCAGGCGTAAAGCGGGTTCCTTCAAAAAAATTCATTACCGATACCGGTATTTCTTTAAACTTCTCGCAAGCCTTTTGCGTAGTTTCTAAGTCTTTGCCTTTCATTTCAGGATGCTTGGCCAAATACTCTTTGGAGAAGCGCTTCATAAAGGGAAAGTCTAATGCCCACCAAGCTACGCCTAGAATAGGCACCCAAATCAGTTCCTGCTTCAAGAAAAACTTAAGAAAAGGAACTCGCTTGGTTAAAAACTTTTGCAAGATAAGAATATCAACCCATGACTGATGATTGCATGACACCATATACCAGCCTGAATACTTGAGATCATCCAAACCTTGAACATCCCATTCGATTCGCTGAGTAAAGGCAATGGCGAAATTGTTGACTAGCACCCAAGACTCAGCAATCACAATCAGCCAACGGCTAACAATGGTTTGCCAGGCAGAAATAGGAATTAAAAGCTTAAGCAAGGTTAGTAAAAACAGTGGTGTACACATCACAACGGTGTTCACCAACATTATTAAAAATGCTATGACGCCTTTAATGGGGCCGGGCAAAAACCACAACATTCGCAATCTCCATACACATCCCGCGAGGGTGGGGCATTATGCCATAAGGCATTTTGATAAACACTCTTGACAATCGATCCGAGACATAATCCTAAAGTTAGTAATGGCGTTATTGACCATGCTGACATGGCACCATCGCACCTGGATCCCATTGACAACCATACAAAACGTTTACACACTGTGGCCTATTGTAATTACAACACTGGTAATTAACCAATCCTAAGAAAAATGCTTATCTGACTGTGACTTAGCAGACAGGTTTCATTTAAACTACGGACAAACTACTGCCTAAGGTGAATGCTCTCCTATTCCTCATATGGCATTGGATTCTGTGTTTTAAGTTCGCTAGGCGGTAGTCAACCAAATAGCACTGAGCAGCAATACTTGTAACGAATTATGATTTCTAAGGTACGACTCAGAAAATATCTATTTGCGTTCAGCGCATGCCTTGTTTCTCCCATCAGCCTTGCCGATGCGGAATCTTTTGACTCTGCAGTCAATGAATACCTCAAGGGCTTTCGCGCTTGTATCGATGCTAACAATCTTCGCAGCAGCAACATTGTCGCAGCTAACAAAAAATTCATGTATTACAAACAGCAACTCGATTTAGCTGTTTCCATTAATGAAGGCATTTTAGATAGCACTGAAAGGGACATGGATCGCAACCTCGACTATTGCCAAAGAGTTGAGGACAATCTTAAACGCGCTGAAGCCACCCCAATCCTAGAACATGCTTTCACCTATTGTGAAGCCTCAAGAAGCTCATACGAAAAAGCCCAGTACACACAAGCCCGTACAGAGTTTGAAGAATATCGCCGTTACAAGGAAGATGCATTCGCGATCACACCATCTATTGAAGAAGTGTTTGTATTGGCAAGCAAGGTGAGATCATGTGAACGCTACGAAAATAAACTAGTACGCAAAGAGCAAGAAACTGAAAAACATCTAGCGCAACTAAAATCTATGGTCACGTTATATCAAACATTCAAACTTGAATGTGAAAGCACCCAAGCTTTTGTTCAGCGAGAAGACTTCAAGATTAGCGAATTAAACAGAGCCAATAGGATGCTTAATTCGGCAAACAAAAGCAAAAAAGCGGCTCGAGCTATGATTGACGCACAGGCATTTGCAGAGCAAAACCCACAATTAGACGAAACCATTCAACTAAGATCCCTAGAAGAAAGCGCTAGAATTTGTGAAGGCGCAGTTACTGAAGGTATTCGCAAAATCACCAAACAACGAAGAGCACTCAAGAGCTTTATCACGGTTAAAAATGGCAATCTAGAAGAATCCTTGGAGTATTGCGAAGATGCCCAGGATGCTGCCAATTTCGAAAATTTAGAAGAGGCTACTATCAGCTATCAACAATCAGCCTCTTTAAAGAAAAAGGCCACCAGCAGCCGAACAGTAAATCTGATAAAGAACTACCCTTATTGGAAAGAAGCTAAAGCCTATAACGAGCTACTAAAGCAAACGAAGGACTGCCAAGATTTAGCATCCAGCACCATAAAGTCTTTGCAAAAAGAACAAGCTGAATCTGCTCTTAGAGAACAAGAAGAGCGAGAGATTGAATCTCCACTCCTTGATAATACAAGCACTGAAAACTCACCAGATTCTTTAGAAAGAGCCAGCAATGATGAGCCCAGCGAACAAGAGTTTATTGCTGGCGGCGATCGCGAACCATCTCCAGATTTAGCCACCACGTCAGCAACCTCCAACGAAGCCATCGATGATCCTGCCAATTGGGAAGACGTTGAAGAAAACACCATCGCAGATACGCCCACCATGGATCCAAATCTCAACAGTAATCGCAAATCCTGGACCGACCTAGTCCGATAATTTGGCTCAATCATTAAGCCCACAAAAACTCGATCCAAAAAAAAGCCCGCTATTGAGCGGGCAAAGGACTACAGAGGGAAACTGTTGGTTGACGCTTTTGTGTGTCTATCGATAGCGTGTACTGATAGCGCCTATTGTAATTTCAGAAAACCTTTCTTTCTTTAGCCTACATCAAAACCTTTTCAGTTTTGCAGGGCATTAGACGAAGAGTAAGCAAAGCTTACTCAACGTAGAAAGCGAAGTTCTCTTCTTCCATATCCATTAATACGTCTAGGCCACCAGCGATACACTCAGCGTGCATTTTGGCGCGCGGCAATAAACGCTTGAAGTAGAAACGTGCAGTTTGAAGCTTAGCTTTATAGAAGCCTTCTTCGCCCGCACCTTCATCCAATTTCTGTTGTGCAACTTTGGCCATCAGTGCCCAGAAGTATGCGAAACAAACGTAACCGGAATACATTAGATAATCGACGGACGCAGCACCGATTTCTTCTTGGTTTTGCATCGCCTTCATACCGATTTGAGTGGTTAGATCACCCCAATCTTTGTTGTAGCTAGCCAAGGTATCAACAAGATCTTTAATAGCTTCGTTACCTTCATTTTGAACGCAGAACTTGTGAACTTCTTTAGTGAAAAGCTTCAACAAGCGACCTTGAGTCAACATAACTTTACGACCTAGAAGGTCAAGCGCTTGAACACCAGTGGTGCCTTCATAAAGAGTAGCGATTCGAGTATCACGAACAATTTGCTCCATACCCCACTCGCGAATAAAACCGTGACCACCAAATACTTGAACACCGTTGTTCGCTGCCTCAAGACCAGTTTCAGTCATGAATGCTTTAGCAATAGGCGTTAAGAAAGCCATCATTTCATCAGAAGCTTTACGAGCTTCTTCGTCTGAGCCTTGCTCAACAATGTCGGAATGCTGAGCTAGATAGTAAGCCATTGCACGACCACCTTCAGCGAACGCCTTTTGCGTTAACAGCATACGACGTACGTCAGGGTGAACGATGATTGGATCAGCTTCTTTCTCTGGCGCTTTAGGACCACTTAGGGCGCGCATTGCTAAACGCTCTTTGGCATAAGTTAATGCGCCTTGGAAAGAACCTTCAGAAGCAGCCAAACCCTGTAGTGCTGTACCAACACGTGCAGTGTTCATGAAAGTGAACATGCAATTTAGACCGCGGTTTGGTGGGCCAATCAAATAACCTTTAGCCCCTTCAAAGTTCATAACACAAGTCGCAGATGCCTTGATACCCATCTTGTGTTCAATAGAACCACATACAACACCGTTACGATCCGCAAGGCTGCCATCATCGTTCACGTTCACTTTAGGAACGATAAATAACGAGATACCTTTAGTGCCCTTAGGTGCATCTGGAAGGCGTGCTAATACGATATGAACAATGTTATCAACAAAGTCATGATCGCCGGCTGAGATGAATATCTTGGTACCAGTGATCGCGTAAGAACCATCTGCATTTGGCTCTGCTTTCGTGCGAAGAATTCCTAAGTCTGTACCACAGTGTGGTTCAGTCAAACACATTGTACCGGTCCACTCACCAGAGATTAACGGCTTAAGATAGGTTTCTTTCTGCTCGTCTGTACCGTGCTCTTCTAGAGTTTTCAGAGCACCATGACTTAGACCTGGATACATACCCCAAGACCAGTTTGCTGTACCCATCATTTCACTCATCACGATACCGATGGAATTAGGGAGGCCCTGACCACCTTGGTCTTCAGGAGCAGCAAGTGAAGGCCAACCACCTTCAACGTATTTCTGATAGGCTTCTTTAAAGCCAGCAGGAGTGGTTACAACACCATCTTCAAAGCCACAGCCTTCTTCGTCACCACTGCGGTTGATCGGTGCAAGTTCGTTCTGACAAAACTTGGCGCCTTCTTCAATGATGGCATCCACAAGTTCTCTGTTCACGTCGTCGTTACCACGAAGTACTTTGTAGTGCTCTTCTGCATCTAGCACTTCATGCATTACAAATTGAATATCACGTAAGGGAGCTTTGTAATCTGGCATTGTTGTTGACCTCTCTGCCTCACAAGGGTGGGCGATTCTATTGTTCTCAATGAGCCATTTGATAAAAGACACAAGTAATATTTGAGCTTAGATGAAATACAGAAATAATCGCTCAAAGCCTTTTATCACCTCTGCATGACGATCAATCTTACCTGATGATTCAAACAAGCGTTAGAATTTTCTTTGACTAGACGGTCCGTCTATTTAAAGTCTATTTTATAAAACTATTGATAATTCGCGGGATTGCGGAGACACCAAGATCTGGTGATATTTTGGTTAGACCAATGATTATTAAACGGGCGTTTGAAATAACCAAAGATTACAAAGCTATGAATTTTTCGAAAATCGAACAGGATTTGACACATATGGAATGGAGTTTGACGGAATTCGCCTAAACAATGTACTCGATAAGGCCGCTTTTGCCGTATGGGTTTTGCGTATCCACTAAACCCGCTTGATTGAGTGCCTGGGGCACACTTTGGTTACCCAATAGAATTTCTTCTAACTGGTCTTTTGCCGTTTTCTCACTTGCCTCGTTAGATTCACCGGAGGCACGCTCATCGTCACCGCCGTCACCAGCAGATTGATCGCCACCAACAGAAACCGTTGTATCTGCAACACTGACTTCTTCAATATTCACTTCAACATCTTCGGATACCTGTTCGTCCTCCACCCTTTCGTCTTCAGCAGCTTCTTGTCGGCTCGCTTCTATACGATCTCGACGATCTTGCTCAGCCGCTATCTTTTGCGCCTGAATATCGGAGCGTGCTTCAACCTGCAATTGAGATGCCTCTGCTGCCACTCGACGATCCTGCGCGGATGGCTCCGCGGGTGCCAATGCTGCCGCTCGAATAACTTTGGCCTTTTCCAAAGTTGCCTCAGGATCGCCGGCGACCTTAGAAACGCTAATGGACACTTCCCCAGAAACGGCATAGTTCACGCCATCGGGTCCACGTTCATACTGAAAGCTAGGTGAACCAGCGTACCGCCCACCGACTGCCGCGTGAGCTGCTTCATGAACTCTTACCTCACGATCACGGGATTTCAGCTGACGAATAATGGCATCATCTTGCTGCCTTTGTTGCTCAGCGACCTGTTCTTCTGTCGCCCGCTCACTCGCTAAACGCTGCTCCAGAGAAGAATCTTGAGACTGCTGATTAGTTTGTTGTGCTTGCGCTGCCTGATCATCCACAACTGCCTGCTCAGCCAAATCTTGAGCAAAGCGCTGATCTGTTTCCAAACGTTGATTTTGCGATGAAGAAGACTCTTGGGGTTGCACCACCGGGGGAAGATCCGAACGCACAACAGCTTCCCGCCCCACTTCGCTTTGCGGTGGCGCAGGCTGAGCAGTAATACTGCTTTGCGGTTGTACGGACGGGTTAACTAACATAATGGTGTTTTCTCTATACCTTTATATCGATTAAGCTGCCAATGGTTTTGTCCGCTGTTTCAATTACCTTGGCGGACGCCTGAACTTGAATTTTGCCCTGTTGGAGCGACACAGCCGATTCTGTTAAGTCTCCGGACGGATCGGAAGAATCACTAACTTTTGCGATTTTATCGGCAGCTTGATTTACCGTGGTAAACCCCTTCTGCACACCTTGTAGTCCCGAACCTAAAACTGAACCAATCGACATATAAGCACCTCGTGTTACTAGATCTTGGAACCAACACAGACTTCTGGCTTTTTACGTTATTTACCAGTATACGCATCCCAAAGGCACGTTCAATTTTTATACAAAGGTTAATTTTTCACAAAAGCTGCTAAGCCTTTGATTTTATTAGGCCATATAAGTGCAGACAAATAGCAGGCTCAGTCTAATAACAAATTAATCTTAAGGAAGTCCTTAGGTTCTGCCGATTCTAAGCGGGAGGAGTGGGGAATTTCGCCTAAACAGGGTGCTCGCAACGCACCTTTTAAGGTTTGTATGTTTTCTTGAGGGTACCCCATATCCGGATCGATACCATTTGCGATCCATCCAGCGAGGGTGAGTCCATCGGCGCGAATGGCTTCAGCGGTTAAAAGAGCGTGATTCAAACAACCCAAACGCATCCCCACCACTAAGATAACAGGCAGATCCAAATTTGCTGGTAACTGCGCAAGGGTTTCTCTTTCATTTATGGGAACTCGCCAACCACCTGCACCTTCAATCAAACCGAAATCATAAGATTGCATCATGGCACCGCGACAAAAGCCCACCAAGCGATCAATAGAAGTTGGCTTATTATCAATGGCCGAAGCAATATGGGGCGATGCAGGTGTTCTAAATACAACAGGGTTTATCTGAGCATAAGGCATCTTGATACTCATAGCCTGCATTAGCTCTAGAGCATCTTCATTGCGCTCTCCCTCAGGTGTTGAGGTTGAACCGGCGGCTACCGGTTTCAATGCCATGGTATTTAAGCCTGCCGCATTAGCAGCCTGCAACAAGGCCACGGATACGAAAGTTTTACCCACTTCAGTATCAGTACCGGTTACAAAAAAAGTCTTCTTTGCCATGTCGATAAACTTCGCTGTTAGTTATTTTTGCAGTACACCAAAACCTACTTCCCATGTAGCTGGTAACCCTTCCGGCCCACGAAATCCTTCGTAGCACTCTTTGAGCTGTCTAATTTTATCTTTACCGGTTAACTGCTTTGCTCGCCCTGGCGTAACATTATGCGCTCCCATTGCTTTTAGTGCATAAGTTAACGCTTTTAAATCTTGATAATGCTCAACAG
>JAKSAW010000646.1 GCA_022361455.1 Pseudomonadales bacterium
ATCATGTTTCTTTCGCCAGGCTTCAGTAATACCTGCTCTGAACTTTCTTTTGGAAATCCAACGAATAGTCGCACGGGACTCATGAACCTTTTCGTAAACCGTAGATTCCGCACAGCGCACTATACTGACACCTTTGGCCTTCGCTTGGGTAAAAAATATGGTATCAGTTCCACCAGCAAGTGGGTTACTGACATCAAAGCGCAAACCAAGCTCTTTGGTTAAACGAATTGGAAAGAGCACATTATTAGTGGCGCACGAAGTGAGTTCTTTTCCTGTTGCTCTTGGCTTACGCTGCAAAGACTGCTGAATGTGCTCCGGGCAGCCCTCTGGGAAAATCGAAATTACCTGCCCAGAGACAACGATATCACCACCTTCTTGTAGGCAGTAATCATAGGTGTTCTTAAGCCAATCATTAGCAACCCACTCATCGTCATCAATAAACGCAATGTAATCAGCTCCAATTTCATGGGAAAAGTCGATCGCTGTATTTCGCGCAACAGGTATGCCTTGAGTAGGCTCACAAATATATTCCACGGTTAATGGACCAAGCGCACCTTTGTAGTCTCCAACAATCGCCTCTGCACCCCGACCACTATCGTTATCAATTATGGTAACGACTACTTCAACATCTTCAGGAACTATCAAATCACGAAAGCTATCTAAGCAGACTCTTAATAGCTCCCCCCGTTGATAAGTAAGAATGCAAACATTAATTTTGGTCATAGTGAAAATCCTAAGCCTTTGCCTCACTGCTTTTTCCGTGATCCCTGTCCATCATTTGTATTGCGAACGCTAACGCCAATGGCACCCAAACCCAAAACCAGGAATCATCCGGCTTTTCGATAGGATAGATTCCTCCGGACATGGAGGCAACGAATGAATAGACAATCATGCCTTCAGCTAACCGATGATGTGTACCCTGCTTAGGGATCGATCGGTATAAAAGCGCGCCAAAGAACCAAATCATTAACCCAGCGCCGATCACACCACTTTGCCGAAGCAACGCTAATACCAAGTTGTGCTCATGATGATAACGCCCACCATCAATGCCAATAACAATCGGCCTCTTGAGCACTCCTTCCCCGAATAAAGGTGACTGCCACCACATATCCAAAACCACTGGCCATATTTGATCTCGTTTAGACCAGCCCCGCTCTGCCCAAAGACTCGTCGTGTCTAATACATACATTGGAGTGATCAATAAAATACAGAAAACACCGATTGCAATGATCTTTGCTTTGCCGCTAAACCGCTCGCTTCCCCCCCTAAAGAACAAAAGCGGAAGCACGAACAGCACAGCGAAACCACCACCAAACGAACGGGATAACGCGACCAAAACGATAGCGATGCCAGCACAACCCAGTGCAAACCACCTTATTTTCTGATTTTGACTAAGCCAAAACAAACCAACCCCGATCACACTAATCATGCCGTATGTTTTGGCTGTACGGTTTTTGTTGAAAAATTTCCAGTCAGGCCAAAACCATTGAGAAAAATCCCAGTTCCTTGCCCTATAAAACTCGAAGGCCAGAATAACACCAACCACCGTTGCCACTACTAGCATCGCTATCAGCAAGTAATCCAAAGGCACTTTCATATAAGCAATAACATACCAAGCGGCTAGGAAAAGACAGAGTATATAAAAACTATCTTTAGCGACTCGCTTTATAAATTCAGGCGAATAGTCCGGCGACCAAAACACCGGTAAAGCCAAATAAAGCAGGGTAACCGCTAACCATCTAAAAACCGGGTCAGCAAATATGAGCCTGAACTCTCTTCTGAACAAAGAGAAAAAAACCGGCGCCACAACGGCCACATAGAAAACCTTTTTCTGGGTTCCTTGGTCCGGACAAATAAAAAAACTAAACAGAAAAAGAAGGAAGCCACCAGCCATCCATAGCCGAATCACTTTAGTCAGTAAAGGGGTCCCTGGCTCTACTATTTGAAACATGAATACCTGACTTACAGCAGAAATCTATACTCGAACACACATCTAACGACCAATTCAATGGCTCAGGCTAACACTAGCACAATCAGAATGTGAGGTGCGCGTACAGTAAGCGCTCAGGGCCCCAGTGTAAATAAGATTCTGAGTTTTGGCGGGTGATTAAAGGGACGCCACCCGAAGATGGAATCAACCCATGGAAATTCCACCGTTAACACTGACTACTTGACCAGTAATCTTGCTAGCAGCAGGACTCGCCAAGAACGCTGCCACCTGGCCAAGATCTTCAGGTTCAACAACACCCAAGCAGGCCAATTGCTCCGCCTTACCAAAGAGTTTGGAAGCGAAACTATCCGCCATCAATACATCGTAAAGTGGCGTACCTCGCACGATCGACGGGGTTAAGCAGTTTACGCGTATCTTTGAGCGCTTAACTTCATTTGCTAAGGCCTTGCTAAACATGATCACCCCAGCCATAGACGCGCCAATGGCTACTTCGCCAGGTGTTGCCACCTTGCCAGCATCAGATGCCATAGTAAGAATCACGCCGCTCCCACGCTCCATCATATGGGGCAAAACAGCCCTTGCCGGCAACATGGCTGCCATTTGCGCTCCACGAACCATACCTTCTATCTCATCAATGGGTATCGTATGGAAAATAGCGGGCATGGGGTCGCCACCGGCTGTGCTTAACAAGATATCGATTTTCTCAAAGGTCCCGATACAGGCTGCCACCGCCTTCTCTGCACCTGCAACACTGCTAGCATCAGCTGACACAAACTCAAAGGTCACCGCTGGCCAATGGGATGATAACTCAGCAATAGCTCCCTCACCGCGCTCCTGGTTGCGGCCAACCAACATAAACTGCTGGGCTCCGGCGGCTGCAAAGGCTTTAACGCATGCTAAGCCAATACCAGCTGTTCCACCAAAAACTAATACCGTGTGATTTTCTAGAGATATTTGACCAGCGCTCATAGGGAATTCCTTGTAAATGATTTCACCCTATTCTGCCGCCATCCAGACAGGATTAAATCGTTGATATGGATGAGTTCATCCCGCCAGGCACTGGTCCGATTTCGCCAATTTAAGGCCCAACTTGCCATTTCCCATTGAACTCAAGGGGAGATAACTATATAAGCTGTTTATCAGCCTGTTTTATCACCTCATTAGGTTTACAAGAAGTTATGCCAAACAACCCTTCAATAGAAACAATACAACAGGGTTTTGAAGCCCAAGGGTACATCTGCAACGACGCGATCGCGTTGTCCGTTTTTCTAGCACAACAATTGGAAAAACCCATTTTAGTAGAGGGGCCACCAGGAGTAGGTAAAACAGAACTAGCAAAAACTACCGCAAGCTTCTTAGATTATTCACTGATTCGGCTGCAATGTTATGAGGGCTTAGATGAATCCAAAGCACTCTACGAATGGAAATACTCCAAGCAATTGCTGTACACACAAATTCTCAAAGATAAGCTCGGGGACCTACTAAAAGGCACCCATGACTTAGCTGAATCTGTAGGCCGATTACACGAGTTTGGCGATATCTTTTATTCGGAAGATTTCATTGAGCCTCGCCCCCTTCTGAAAGCGTTAAATAATCCCAATGGGACTGTTCTACTTATTGATGAGATCGATAAAGCTGATCATGAATTCGAATCTTTCTTGCTAGAAATGCTTTCGGACTTTCAAATTTCGGTACCAGAGTTAGGAACGATACGCGCCCAGAAAAAACCGGTAGTGTTCTTAACCAGTAACAACACTAGAGAATTAAGTGACGCTTTAAAAAGACGTTGCTTACATCTTTATATACCGTTCCCAGATATTAAATTGGAACAGAAAATCATCCAAACTCGAGTGCCAAACGTCAGTGAAAACTTAAGACAACAATTAGTTGAGTTTGTACACAATTTGCGAGAGTTAGATCTAAAGAAACAACCAGCTATTAGTGAGACCATTGATTGGGCTCGTTCATTAATGTTGTTACATGCTGACGCACTCAACAAGGAGTTAGTCACATCTACTCTAAATGTCCTACTCAAGCATGAAGACGACATTAGCCAAGCTAGCAATGAGCTCAACACGCTACTCAAAAGCTCGTCGAAGTAGGCGCTAATCATGGAAACGCCACTGGTTGAATTTTTCAAAGCACTACGGGGAGCAGGCGTTAATGTATCCACAGCCGAAGCGATCGAAGCTACCCAGGCTGCGCAGATTCTGGGTTATAGCGATCGCAATCAGTTAAAAAGTGGCTTGGGTTTAGTATTAGCAAAAAGTCTTGAAGACAAATCCCGTTTTGATCAATGCTTCGATCAGTTTTTTCAATTTTCGAAATTGGACAATCTATCAGAGCACCAATCCCAACAAGAGCTCGATCAGCAAGGTGCATCTGCTGAGGACGATCCCCCCCCATCTTTAACGGAAAGGCTTCAGCAACTTTTTAACCTACCGGGTGGCTCCAGTGGTCCCGGAGGTTCTGGCCAGCCAAGCATGACGCAGCCCCAGTCGCCTTTAGGTCAATTACTACTGGAAGGTGACAATAATGCTCTAGCACTGGCAATGGCTGAGGCCGGTCGAGAAGCTAGAGTGAACGAAATCCAATGGATGACCCAAAAAGGATTGTACGGTCGAAGAATGATGCAAGCCATGGGCTTGGGTGAGCTTGAACAAGAAATGTGGACAGCAGAAGCCTCTGACGATTCGACGCAACAACAACTTGGTAACGCGCTACGAACTGCTCGCGATCGTCTTAGAGCGGATGTAAAAGGTTTTGTAGAGCAACAATTTGTACTACAAGCTGCTGCCACAGGAAAAAAACTGCGCGAAGAAACCATGATGTCGGTGCGCATTGAACACTTAAGGGAATTCAAGGACGTTAAGAATCTAGTGCAGAAAATGGCAAAGAAACTCATCGCCACCCATTCTAGGCGCAAAAAGGTCCTTAATAGAGGCATGCTGGATATGCGCAATACACTGCGCCAAAGCGTTCCCACCGGTGGCATTCCTTTCGATGTCTATTGGAAAAAGAAAAGGAAGGACCGCCCCCGCATTATGGCGCTATGTGATGTGAGCGGTTCTGTAAGTCAAGTTTCACGATTTCTTCTGATGTTTTTATTCAGTCTAAACGAGGTACTACCCAAGGTAAGAGCTTTTGCGTTTTCATCTAATCTGGGAGAAGTGACCGATGCTTTTAATGAGCTATCCGTTGATGAAGCGATTGACTATGCATTAGATACTTACGGAAAAGGTTCAACTGATTACGGCCAAAGCTTGGCTGATTTTACCGATCTTTGTATGAACGATATCGACAATCGAACCACGGTTATTATTTTGGGAGACGGGAGAAATAACTATGGGGATGATCGAGCAGAATTACTAAAGCAAATACATTTACGCAGCAAGAAAGTTATTTGGTTAAATCCCGAAGCCCCTATGCGTTGGGGTACCGGTGATTCCGAAATGTTGAAGTACAAAGCTTATTGTTCAAACGTTGCAGAATGCAACTCGCTGCGTCAGCTAGAACGTTTTATTGACCGCTTACTTACACATCAATAACTTGTTGCACCAAAAGCTGTTGACCATCTAACTTAATATTTTCTTTCTGAACCCAACCAGAAACAGGAATAGAAACTCGATACCAACCGTTCTGCTCTCCAGTGACATTCATTTCGGTTCCTTCTGAAAGAAGTCCCGCTTCTACCAAAGGACTGGATGCATCCGGTTGCGAGAAAAATGATGCTGGCTGATGATAAACCACGCCTTGGCTCGATATTTGAGAAAACTGATCCACACCTTCTTGGCGATCGTTGTATAAAAGCCTTTCTCTCACGATATCCAAAGGAAAAGCTGGACCTGGATCGACTTTTCGCTGCGGTGAAATTTCATCATGGCCAAGAATATTTGTAATCCCATAATCACGACATAGCACTCGACAAACATCGAGTACAGCAGAAATTTGGGCCTCACTATAACGGTGCCAAAAACTAGGCTCCGCTTCATTGGCATGAGCCGCTTGCACCACATCATCTTCACCATAGGTTCGGCCAAACCAAGAAACATATTGGTCACCCGCCTTAGTAAGGCGACCAGCATTCTCTAACTCAATTCCAATGGAGTAACGATTTAAATCTTTGCGCCCTTGGTACTCACTGACACCAGCATGCCAAGCGATACGATCGAAAGGCAATAGCTGCACTACATTACCATTGCGACCAATAATCAAATGGACTGACGCCTTAACCTCTGGATCCAACATGGTGTTGATTGCTGATTGCAGAGTACCAGTACCACTAAAATGTAAAACCACCGTATCAGGAAGCCCACGAGCAAACTGGCCGCTATGCTTTTCGATAGATTCATGCTGAACGTGATCAGACAGCAGACGATGATGCGCAATGTGATAACTCATGGGAAACTCGCAATTATTGTTTTTGTTGTAGCGATGCCGACTGGGACAAGAAACGCCCCACAGTTATCAAGAAATAGTTGTCATTGGTGATGTTGTCAAGAAACCCTAGCGCGCCTCATGAGAAGCAGCATCTAATACAACTAGGGCAAGATTGATATGAGACACTTCTTGAATAATTTCTACAGGTAGCCCATCGATACTTTTACAGCTCAGGGCAATCAAGGACGGATCAGCATAATGAATTTCTTCGAGCTTAAACAAAGAGTTATCGCCAAAGCCTGAAACTCTTACGCCGACACATTTATCACTTGGTAAGGTATTTTTAAAGTTATCAATCCGTGATTGCAATAAGTTGTAGTAACGGCGGGCCAAATGAAATTTGTCTTCATCGGCGATATTGCTTTCGTGCTCATCGTGCCCCGTTAATCGATCCATAAGTGACTGCCCTCGAATTATTGTTCTTACTTTATGGACACATCAAAACAAAATGGATTGGCTAAAACAAGGGGCTATATCAAATTACGCCAAGTTAGATCAAATTAAGCCAAGTTAGCAATAGGATAGCGAGAGAGCCATGGACGATACCGATAAATGCACCAACTAAAACATCACTAGGAAAGTGCACCCCCAGAACCACTCGCGATAGACCAGTTGCTAAGGCAAACGGAACCAACACAGAAGCAAGCAGGGGATTGTAGGCACTTAGGATGATAGAAAAAGTGACCGCGTGTAAGGTATGGCCGGAGGGGAAACTATATTCATCTAAAACCCGGGTACCCTTTTGAATGGCAGGATAAATCATAAAGGGACGAGGACGCGCTAATGATTTCTTAATTCGTTTATAAACATAAACATTGAGCAATCCAATGAGTGTCATCAACACTGCCAACAAAGGACCATCTTCTGGTATTAGCAACGGTAAACTCAATATTATCGCATACCACAAAACGCCATCACCTAGGCGACTCACAATATTGAAACCACGATGCACTGGATCATGCTTTAACAATCCATTAGCAGCCAAACAAGCTTCATAGTCCAGACCGATAGCCTTCTGTTTAAATGCAATGCTTTTCGCAGTCATAGTTATGTCTCTTAATTAAACCGAAACCCACTCTTCAGATTCTTCAATCTCTGGTTTAGCTAGCTCAGAACGTCTAACCAACACTTCTTTCTCATCAGCCCAATGCACAATAGCCAAGTCGCCTTGCATAGTTTCGACTAACGCCGTGCAATGCTCTACCCAATCACCATCATTAATATACAAAGACGATTCGTGATAAGTCATTTGCCAATGATGAATATGGCCGCAAATATAGCCATCGTAATTACGCTCATAAGCGTCACGAGCTGATATTCGCTCAAACTGATTGATAAAATCCTGGGCCTTACCGATACGCTTTTTAACTGCGCGCGCTAACGACCAGTATGGTAGCTTCCAACTTTTGCGCACTAAGTTCACAAAAGTATTCAAACGTAGTAAGAAACCATGGGAAACATCACCTAGCCAGTTAAGCCAAGCACTGCACTGCATAATCCCATCAAATTCATCGCCATGGCTTACATAGAAGCTTTCACCGTTCATGGTTTCATGCACCGCACTAAATCGAATATCGACACCGGAAATAGTTTGGCCACAGAAACGTCTCATTATTGCGTCGTGGTTGCCAGGGATATAAATAACTTGAGTGCCACTGCGCGCTTTCTTTAAAATAAGCGCTAAAACTTCTTCATGTTGTGGAGAAAAGTAAACACGTTTACGCATCGCGATAAAATCAACAATGTCACCAACAAGGTAGATTTTATCAGCAGTGTTTTCGGTGAGAAAATCGATGAGATACTCAGCTTGGCAAGCACTAGTACCTAAGTGGACATCAGAGATGAATATAGCTCGGTACTTATTGCCTTGAAGACTACCCTTGTTCGTACTGCCTTGGATATTGCCAGTCATAAGCTTCTCCCTCCTTACAATAATAAGAGTAGTCAGCCCATTTAGCGCTTTGGTGACACATTGATGAAATGTTTGTTACAAGCATTTACAAATCGAGTTAGTATAAAGCCCTAATCAGAGCACCAATTTTCAGAAAAACAATGACTGACACGGTAACTAACAACAACCTTTTTTCCGTTATTGACCAGCAAAAAGATTTTATAGTCATTTATAAATCGCCTGGGATTGGATTTCACCGTGAGGAAAACGAACCCGGTTTATTTGATGAAGTTGTGCAAACTCTCGATGTTGGCAAACTCTATCCAGTTCATCGCCTTGATAAGATAACCTCGGGCCTAATCTTGATGGCTAAAAGCAGTGAAAGCGCATCGGCACTCGGCAACTTGTTTTTAGAAAAACGGATTGAAAAGCATTACATAGCACTGAGCGACAATAAACCGAGCAAAAAACAAGGACTGATCAAAGGCGATATGACAAAAGCTCGCCGTGGCGCATGGAAGTTACTACGTTCACTAGAAAATCCTGCCATTACCCAATTTAAAAGCTTTGGCACAAACACCGGAATCAGAGTGTTTTTGATAAAGCCAAGTACTGGTAAAACCCACCAAATTCGTGTCGCACTTAAAAGTGTGGGCGCACCCATTATCGGAGACAGTTTGTATGGTGGTAGCCAAAACCAGGAGATAGATCGCACTTACTTGCATGCATTTAGCTTGCACTTTCGTTATGGCCATCAAGACTACAGCTATATTGCACCACCAAAACACGGTCGACTGTTTCAAGAGCCCGAAGTACAAAAGATCATTGAAACCAGACTCACCCCACCATGGGGTATCGATTTTCCAAAATTGAATTAGCTTCTAACTATTGCCAACAGACATGGAAAGCCTTAATGTGCCTGTGTGGCCCAGCAGTACTCTCATAAACTTACCTAGCCCTTTGATATGACAATGGAATTTCAGTCGCCGGTACTAGTCATCACCACCATCAAGTCTGGTAGAGCCGAGGCCCTAACAGCATTGCTGCGTGAACTTAATCATGCCTTATGGGAGCAAGATGTTAATCCTTTTGGTGACTTCAACTTGCAACATTTCGCACGCTGGGTAGTGATTAATGACCAGCTGATTTTCGCCGCCGCCGTCGATGGGAGCGCTGAGGACTATTTACAGCAACTGGCCCGAAATTGCTTAGAGCTACTCACCCCCATCTACGAGCATTGTGAGAATTTCCCAGAATCTGGATCGAGCAGCACTGAATCTGTTACCAACTACCTGATCACCCATCAAGAACAAACTCATATGTTTTACCATGGGCTACGCAATCGAAGAGTTGCAGACATTCAGTTAGAAAGCCAAATTCATCGCAGCATAGAAGTCTTTCTCGATGGCAATCAAGACAGCAATTCATTTCGAGCCAACAACCCGACAACTATTGTTGAAACCATCAAGGCGCATTTAAAAGGCACCGGCATTGACTACGATAGTGACGATCCCCATTTCCACTCCCGGCTCCCTCCGTCGATAAAAGCGGCAGCTTGGTGGCGTTGGCCTGCACTCATTGGCATTGTGCTAGGCGCAGTGCTCTTAGTTCCATTGGTTGCCTATAAGGAGTGGCGAGAACGTCGGGAACCTTCAGAGCAAAATCCATTTATTGCGGATAGCCAACCCAGCGAACTGGATTTCGAAGAAATTCAGGCCATACAAAGTCCTATGACGAGCATCGTCACCATTAAACCTGGTTGGTTTCGGGGAATCACTCTTCGCCTGGTGCTATGGGCTATTCAGATGCTAGCCGATCACTATTACAATAAAGGCCGACTAGGTTCCATTGGCAGCATTCACTTTGCGCGCTGGGCCATTATCAATAACGGCCGCCACTTACTGTTCTTATCCAATTATGATGGCAGTTGGGAAAGTTATCTCGGGGACTTTATCGATCGTGCCGCTCACGGCTTAACAGGCGTATGGGGCAATGCTGTGGGCTTTCCACCTTCCAAGTTTTTACTATGGGGTGGTGCCAGCCACGCCGCGGACTTCAAAGCCTATGCAAAACGAAGCCAAGTGGCCACCCATTTTTGGTACAGCGCCTACCCTCAACTAAGCATGCCCAACAAGCTCAACAACCGCTCTATCAGAGCATTTTTAATAGATTCAAAGAAAAGCTCTGCAAAACATTGGTTGCGTCGGTTCTAGTTATGATAGACAAACAAGATATTCAGGGATTTATAAAACAAGGCTATGGCTACCTAAACTATGGCCGCTACTTGTTGGTGAAAATTGTCGACGCTGCAGGATTCAAGCAATGGCTGGAAACTCATATCGATGATATTAGTACCGCCGCGCAGTCAGATTTAAAGCAAACATTTAATATCGCATTTACCCGTAGTGGTTTACAAAGACTATCGCTACCAGAAGATAGCCTGCAAAGCTTTGCCAGGGAGTGGTATGAAAACATGGTGACTCCCGAGCGCAGCTATCGCCTTGGCGACACGCAACATAATGCTCCGGAAAATTGGCAATGGGGCGCCCCCCATCAAACCACCATCGACGCACTATTATTTGGCTTTTTTGAAACCAGTAAAGGCTGCAAAGCTTGGCAGCAAACCATCGAGAGTTTTGATTTCCTGGAGGTAATCGAAGTCATTGAGCCAAGAAACCTGCCACAATTTAAAGAACACTTTGGTTTTCGCGATGGTATATCGCAGCCCACCGTTAAGGGTATGCATAAAGAGAAAGAAAAGTTCAATGCATTAGCCACCGGTGAATTCATTCTTGGCCACAAAAATGAATACGATGAGGTAGCACCCTGTCCCGTCGTCAACACCAATTTAGACAAACACCTGCAACTAAAAACTAATCGCCAAGGTGACAGTTTACTAGGCTTCAATGGCAGCTACTTAGTATTCCGTCAGTTAGAACAAGACGTTCATGCTTTCTGGGATTATGTGGATCAGCAAAGTAAAGACGAATACAACAAAAGCCATCCACAACAACGTTTGTTGTTTGCATCTAAGATGGTGGGCCGCTGGCCAAACGGCAAGATGATAAAGCCGGGGGCGACTGCGCAACCTAGTACTGGCATATCCAATGGACCAGAAAATCAATTCACTTATGAAAACGACACCGCAGGATTTGGATGCCCCATCGGCTCGCATATTCGCAGATCGAACCCAAGGGCCACCTTAGATGGCCAGAAAAAAGCAAAGGATGCTATAAAAACTGCCAACAGGCACCGCATCTTAAGAAGAGGAAGACCCTATGGCGAACCTATAGTGTCTTCAATGCAAGCAGATGAGATTCTGGAAAAAGGCAACGATGACGCCCAACGCGGCTTATTGTTTCTATGCCTTAATGCAGATATCGCAAGACAGTTCGAGTTCGTGCAGCAAACTTGGTTAAACAATAGCAAGTTCCGAAGTCTTTATACCGAGGTTGACCCCATTGCCGGGATTAAACCCGATGCAGAACATTTGCTTGGCAACCACTTCAGTATTCAAGGCAAACCTTTCCGGCAACGACTTCGTCAAGTGCCTTCCTTTATCACCATGAAAGGTGGCGCATACTTTTTCCTACCCAGTATTAGAGCATTAAAATTCTTATCAACGTTGGAAGATGAAGCATAGTCTGACAAGATCAGTTGTCTAAATTCAAACCCGTTACCGATACTTCCATGGATTTCGCTGCTGTTTGCGTTCAGCGGCCACATCCAACACCCGCTGGCGTTCCGCCTTCGACATTCGAGTCCAGCCCGTAATCTCTTTCAAGGTTCTGCCACAACCAAGGCACACATCCCCATCGTCTAAACAGCAATTACGAACACAGGGATCCTTGCTTGAGTCTCTGACACTATCACTCATAGTCCAATAGCTCATTACCCCTAAGATCAAGATAGTGCCATGATTTAGGCACCACACCCTCTTCATCGCTTCACTTTAAGCATAATCAAAGGTCATTGGTTTAACAAAATCCAGCAAGTCAGAACCCCACAGTTCAATTGTTACTCACGCACCAATAAAAGCCAAGCCGACAGCTCCACAAGCACAATTTCGGTGCACTTAAAGATAATAAAGGCCCTATAACTCAGGAAGTTACCCATATTAAAGACTGGCAAACACCTTGCATCTATAAACTATGTGGAAATTGCCACTGTTTCTTTTTATGGAGTCAGACTATGCAATCAAAGAACCACTCATTATATTCAGCCGATCTATATCGCGAATTTCGCCATATCGAGTCCCGAGGTATAGCCATCAACTATGCTGAAATGAAGCAACAATTAATTGCTATACGACATGCAAGCCAACACGAACAATCCTTGAGGCAGCATTGTTCAGGAACTTACGCGAAACTGCTGTCTAACGTCTAAAGGTGAATATGGGTAGTTTTAAAAATCAAGAAACGCTTTACGCACAATTACTGTCACATCTTCGAAAAATCTATCCAGATCACGAAGCCAGCATCGCAGACACTATTATGGAGAAGCTTAATAGCTTCTCCCAAAAACACCCATCAGAACCTAGCATTGGGGAAAGGTGGGATGAAACCGATGTTGTGCTTATCACCTATGGCGATAGTATCGTTGATAAATCCAAGGCGCCGTTAGCGGCTTTTAAGGATTTTGTGCAGCGATATATTAAAGACGTCTTTACCGTCATACATATTCTTCCATTCTTTCCGTTCAGCTCCGATGATGGCTTTTCCGTTATCGATTATTTGCAGGTCAATCCCGATCTTGGCGATTGGAGCGATATTGCAGCACTGAACGAAGAAGCGGATTTAATGATGGACCTGGTAATCAACCATGTGTCCCGTGAGAGCCTTTGGTTTGCAGACTATATTGCTGATAAACCGCCTGGTAACCGATTTTTTATCGAGCTGCCAAAAGATACCGATGTTTCCTTAGTGACTCGCCCACGCAGCTCGCCTCTATTAGTACCCGTAAATACTCATCGAGGCATGAAATACCTATGGGCCACTTTTAGTGATGATCAAATCGACCTAAATTTTGAAAACCCAGAGGTACTACTTACCTTTGTGGATATTTTTCTAGAGTACATCTACCAAGGTTCTCGCATTGTGCGTTTAGATGCTGTTACCTTTCTTTGGAAAACCTTAGGCACACGTTGCGTACACTTACCGCAAACCCATGAAGTTGTTAAATTGCTGCGCACAATTATGGATAGTGTCACTAACAACGGCATCGTATTAACCGAAACCAACGTACCTAATGAAGAAAACCGTAGTTACTTTGGTAACAGTGACGAAGCTCATATGATCTACCAATTTGGCTTGCCACCACTGCTACTACACAGCTTTTTCAAAGGCAATTGCGCTCACCTTGCTGATTGGGCAAGAGATTTGAGCACCATGCCTGAAGGTTGCACCGGTCTTAATTTTTCTGCATCCCACGATGGTATTGGCTTGCGTGCACTGGAGGGAGTGCTTAGCGAATATGAAGTAGAAGATTTAATTGATGGTATGCACCGCTTCGGTGGTTTTGTTAGCTTAAAATCCAATAGTGACGGCAGCAAATCACCTTACGAGATTAACATTTCACTATTCGACGCGCTTCAAGGAACTAGGCGTGGCCCCGATCAATGGCAGGTACAACGTTTTATTTGTTCGCAAGCCATTATGTTAGCACTAAAAGGTATGCCTGCAGTTTATATCCATAGCTTGCTGGCGACACCAAATCATATGGAAGGTGTGGAACACAGCGGTAGAACTCGCTCAATTAATCGCCGCAAGTGGGATATGGAAGAATTAACACCCCTGCTAGATCAAGCTCATACTCCCAACAAAGAAGTGTTAAGAGCGATTAGTGAGTTAATAGAGGTAAGAAAAAGCTGCCCGGCGTTTCACCCGGATGCGCATCAAGAAATTGTTGATATCGATCCTGCGATTTTTTGTATGGTGCGGGAATCACACCTCAGTGAGAGACCACAAAAAATATTAGCGCTGTTTAATATTACCGGCTACAACCAACCCATAACCCTTAAGAATCGACCAGAACTAAGCGACTACCCACACTGGCGAGACCTAATTACCAAAGAACCCATAGAAGGCATGTTAGCCCTCCATGAGTTATCGCCTTATCAGGTATTGTGGCTTCAAGCGGATTGATTATCCTCTTCTACCGCATCATACATGCGCTCAAGAAAGTCTGGAATCGCAGCCACCACGCGGTTCCAGCTAGGGATAAATGGCGTTTCCATTGGATTATTTAAAAAGCTTTCACCCGCTGCCATAATATTTTTTGCAAACAACTCTACAGCTTGCTCCTCTGAATGGCGATCTACATGTAGCCCATTCATGATGGCATCGTTGTAGTAAGTTTCGATGAAGTCCAACGCCACACGGTAATAAGTGGCTTTGATGGTTCTAAAAGTTTCCGTATTAAATACAATACCTTCCGTTGCGAGTTTTCTAAAAACTGCCTTTGCAATATCAGTACTCATCTTCGATAAGCCAGTCGCTGGATTGTCTTCGGACAAAGGCTGATGCTTATGATCATAGATATCCGCAATATCCACCTGGCAGAGTTTGTTGGTAGAGTAATTACGTTTCACTTCAGACAGCACACCAATTTCCAATCCCCAATCGCTGGGAATACGAATATTGTTGAATACATCAGCGCGCATTGAAAATTCGCCCGCCAACGGATAACGATAACTATCAAGGTATTCCAGGAATTCCATTGGGCCAAAGATCTTTTTCAGGGATCTTAGTAATGGGGTTACTAACAAACGGCTTACCCGGCCATTGAGTTTTTCATTGGCAACACGGGCATAGTAACCTTTACAAAATTCGTAGTTAAAATTCGGATTCGCAACGGGATACATTAAGCGCGCAAGTAACTCTCGGTCATAAGTAACAATATCACAATCATGAAGTGCCACAGCTTCTGCTTTCCCAGATGCTAAAATATAACCGTAACAAGTCCATACATTGCGCCCCTTTCCAGGATCTCCAGGGGACAAACCTTCATCGGCAAGACGCTTCTGTAAAGCTTTCATTCTTGGGCCGTCATTCCAAAGAATTCGATGATGCTGTGGCAACTTAGAAAAGAACTCTTTGGCATATTGAAATTGTTCTTCATTAGCTCGATCAAGGCCAATTACAATCTCATTCAAATAGGGAACATGGGTAAGCTCATCAACAATATTGCCCAACGCAGGACCTTCGAGCTCTGAGAACAAGGAAGGAAGTACCAAAGACATGGGACGCTGCTTAGAAAACCCCACCAGTTCCTTTTCAATATCATCCAATGATCGTCGCGTTAGATTATGAAAATTAGTAATGATCCCATTCTGATAAAAGTCACTCATTTAGTTCACTCACCTTGTAAAAGCATAATTTGTTGTTAAAGGTATTCTGCTATCAACTCTTGCATTGCCTGGTTCCACCCCTTCGGACCCAGAGCTGTTGTGCGTATCAATTCATTTCGTTTTACATGAATTTTCTTGCCATGCACCCCCGCAACCAACACAGGTATATCGACCGCCTCAAGCATGGGGACATCATTATTGCTATCTCCCAATCCCACACTTAATAACTCATGATCCGGATATTGATTCTGATAGGCATTCATCAACCATGCGATCGAATCCGCTTTCGATACAGTGCCCATCACATGATAGAAACGCCCGCCAGAAACCACCGAGTAGCCACTTGCTTCCAAGCGACTAATAAATGCATGCAACCGTATTTCTGTATCATTCCATAGCAAAGGCTCAGTGGCATCACGCTCTTTTGCTTTAGCTGCGTCTTCAAGATTAAGGCCTGTGACCTCTGCCACCTGGTCCGCAGACATGTCGTTAAAACCAATAAACTCGTAGTTGTACTCAGCCCTTAGTCGGGCCAATATTTCAAGGATTTCTTCCCTAGGAGGCCCAAAACGTTTGATAGTTAAATCTCCACTTTGGGCCGCAAAATACTGGTCAGGAATAAACACTGCGCTGCCATTTTCCACGATGAAAGGATCCGTATTACCCATGGCATTACGTAACCACTCAATCTCACTTCTTGTCTTACTACTATTGATAATAATGGGACAGTTATGATGCTGTAACTGATCCAGGGCAGGTTTCGCATCTTGCCAACTATAGTCGTAATGATCGAGCAAGGTTCCATCCAAATCAGTAAATACAATAAGCTTCTTCATGGTTTCTCTCGCCAATTCACAGCTAATGCTTGGCGTTCCTTATTAAGGTGTATAAGCACATCCGCTTTTTCCGGTAACCACCGCTGACAACTATTGGTCACCCTTTCATAATGCATAATAAATCGTTCGATTTGGGCATCGTTCATAATTCCACTCAGATCTGATCCCGCTTGGATTGCCTTTTCCTTATTCCCCAACTCTTGCTGTTTTCGCCAATCAAGCACCCAAGAAAACTCATCAACTTGAAACAAGACTAGCGCATCGAGCAACCCAAAGAGCTTGGCATAATCACTTTCAAGGGCAGAATTTACATAGTTACGCCACTGACACTGGCCATCTTCTTGCGCTTCCAAGCTATTAACTGCATTGGCCACATCTTGTTCCGGCACAGCGCCAATGCACCAACCTTCGAATATGACCACATCTATCGGTGTTGCGATGTCATCCCATTGTGTTTCTGGAAATCGATCGTCCGCGGCCTTGTTGAATCTCGGCAAGGAAACCTTCTCATGCAGGGTTGATGATTTAAGCCGAGTAAGCGTTTCTATGGCGAGCTTTGTATCATGGGTCCCAGGCACACCCCGAGTAGCCAAAAGCGGATGACAAGTATTAGCCAGCTCGCGGCGCTGCTGTTTCGTTAAGTAGAAATCATCAATAGATATCACTGCAACACGGAGGCCGAAGTAATGCTCCAACATGACTTTTAAAGCCTCACACGTGGTGCTTTTACCACTGCCTTGGGGGCCGTTAACACCTAAGAGAAAAGCACCTTGAGAACTCACCCGTTGATATATCCAACAGGCTAGCGGTAACTCAACTTCAATCACTCGTTGCTGAAGTGCTTGTGGAAGGACTGCCCAATCATTGGGCAACATAGTGGCGAGAGAGCCTTGTATAGAAGGATCAGCAATTGTCATGGTGCGATCAGGGGTTTACCAGTCAGCCTTAAGTGCATTGGCATCGATAAACGACCTGAAACCACGCTATCTGAGCCACATTAAATTATTATTCCCTTTGTACTTTGCACAAAGGGTGCCAGACAATGCTAGACCGAAAGTAGGGGCTTTAGAAGCAGTCTAGATCACACTTACGCACCAAAATTTAGCATTGCCAATCATGAAAAATTAGCAAGCCCCATTTTGGTGCAAGACTCTAGGAATACTATTTTGCGGACTTAAGATGCTTGCGGGCCATACCCAAACCGACAGCACCAATCATGAACAATGCCAGGCTATCACTTAATGGGCTCGGCTCTGATTTTGCAGCAGATGAAGTGCTCGCTGCCGAAGGAGAATTGGAAATCGGCGAATTATTCCACTGACTGAATGCCATGGCTGACCCACCTAATACGAGAAACACTGACGCAATAACTACAACTCTAAGTTTCATGTCGCACTCCACTTCTTTTGATTTCACTGATCTC
>JAKSAW010000340.1 GCA_022361455.1 Pseudomonadales bacterium
GCGAAGCATGTGGTGGTGTCTTCTCGGCAAAGCGGGCCTTCGGCGGAGGACTTTGAGCTGAGCCGTCAAGGTTATCGGCGTGACGTGGTGATGCGCTGCCAGCATATGTATGTGGGATTAAGAACCGTAGCGCAAACAGATTTGTTGTTAACTGTACCGGGTTCAATTACTGAATTGATTAGCGAAATACCGGGGCTTAAGTCGTGGAAAATGCCTGTAGATTTGCCGCCACTAGCCATTCACATGTATTGGCATGAAAACGTGGATACTGATAGCGCGAATAGGTGGTTGAGGGACATAGTGTTGGACGAAACTAAATCAATCAAATGAGGCTTGAGTACCTATTTTGGCTTTCTAACATTCCTATTAAGTCCTAGAACGTTCCAAAGCAGCTTGTTGCTAGACCAGCGGTTGTTTTTCTGTTAAACCATGTAATGCGTTAGCAATACTAATCCTCTTTAAGTTGCTTCTGGAAGATTTTATGTCAAAAGTTGTTTGGAAGCGGGGTGTCATTATTTTTATTGGCTGGCTTTTATTGGGTAATGCCAATGCAGGAGCGCTTAAGCCTATCACGCTTTATACCTACCATTTAATGCCGCCTTATTTAGTTGATGTCGAATCAAAAAAGGGATTGTTTTTTGATTTTGCTGAGCTTTTAAATTCGCGCACTTCACAATATCAATTTCAGGTTCAGTACCTCCCTAGAAAACGCTTGGAGCGATTGCTTGAGGCCGATAAATTGAATGGTGTCGTTCTTGGCGTCAGTCCAACTTGGTTTGCTGATAAATCTGAAACCAAATATCTGTGGACCGCAAAAATAATTTCCGATCAGGATGAGATTGTATCGCTCAAGAATTCTCCTATTGATTATGATGGACCGGAGTCGTTAACAAACACCAGGATTGGTGGTGTGCTTGGGTTCTATTACTATGGCATTGATGAACTGGTGGAAAAAGGGAAGATCATTCGAATTGATACGACTACTGAATTTTCGCTGCTATCGATGATACTGTCGAAACGCGTCGATTCAGGGATTATAAGTCGAGCCACTTTAAATTATCTGGTACCACGGCATCAATGGCAGGGAAAATTCTATATATCCATACATCCCCATGATCGCTTTGATCGACGAGTGATGGTGCCAAAGCGTTTTCATGCAGAGTTTACTTTTCTTCAGTCAGTACTAATCCACATTGATTCAGATAGCGAATGGCAATCAATTTTAACAAGCTATCAATAACTTAAATCTAAGCCGAATCCTCGATGATGTCGCACTTAAGCTCAGCGTTTTGTAAGAACAAATGTTTATTTTGATGGAAGTTTAACTCCTAATTTTAATAGGTGTACGTGCAGGGTCGAAAATTGTACTCATAGGTACTCGCTCTCGCCGATCCAGCGCTGGCTTCACATTGGTGACTGTAGTAGTCTCTCCCAGTCATTAATTCTGATGAGTAGGAACCTAAGCGTGAACGATCTGAACTTAAGCGGTGATTCACCGAAGTATGTAACCACCTCTGTTAGCGATGGCGTTGCCACTATCACCATGAATCGTCCAGACAAACTGAATGGCTGGACCATGGAAATGATGGATGCCTTCAAAGAAGCATTCATTAAAGCGGATAGTCACCAAGATGTGAAAGCGATTATTTTTACCGGTAACGGGAGCTATTATTCTGCAGGTGTAAATTTGGGTGGCACTATCAAAGTGATGCATCCAAAAGCGCTTAAGAAAATGATCGTTGATCATAACCAAAAATTATTCGAAGCGTTCTTACTATGTAAAAAACCTATCTTGGTAGCAGTTAACGGGCCTGCGATTGGGGCGAGTGTGACATCGGCCACTTTATGTAACGGTGTGATCGCTTCTGAAAATGCGACTTTCTCCACGCCTTTTGCTGCGTTGGGAATCGTTCCTGAAGGTTGTTCTAGTATTCATTTTGCACGATTAATGGGTGAGCAAAACGCTCAGCGTATGTTGGGCAAAGAAGGTTGGAAACCAACAGCAAAAGAAGCTCATGACGCTGGCTTAATTCAAGGTGTTTTTCCAGAAGATAAGCTTAAAGAAGAAGCCCTAAAAATTGCTAAAGAGTGGGTAGCTAATGGCGAGGAAAGAAAGTTTCTTGCTGGCAGTGAGCTTGATGAATTGTTGAGAGTAAACGCAGAAGAATCTGTTGCTTTGGCAGATGCATTTTTAGGTGCTGCATTTATGAAAGAGCAAGGGCGCTTTTTGTGGAGTAAGAAAAAGCACGCACCAGCGGCGGTATTTTATTCTCTGTGGGCCTTAAGGCCTTTGTGGTCTCGCTTGATGTAATTTTCTTCGCCGCTTAAATGCTCTAAGTTTTTTAAGGTTCATCGATTGAATTTAAAAGATCCTCTTCAGTGACACCGGCCTCATTTAGTAGCTTAAGTATTTCAATAGGGAAATAATCATCTTCCACATGATTGAGTTCTCCGGATATGGACATCCTTGAAACTGAGCTAGCTGGATTGATTTCTCCCATCGATTCACTGATATAGCGCCCAAGATTCTCTTCTATTCTTTCCCAATCATTATGATCCCTTAATACCTCATAATGACTTGGATCACCGCATCGACCATCGGCAAACAAGCCACCAATAACCGGTAGTTCTTCTAGGTTAAGCAGCTCTGCGATATGTTGAATAATGTTGACAGGCACCATGGCGTTTACGGATGCTTGAACAGGCGTATCTTCGATTAGAAAATCCATATCCCAATCAACAGGCCCTAGGCCAACACCGATCGTTTCATCGAGATTTGATTCGTCTAAAGTGGGCATTTTCCCCTGGGAATATGTGGTGCTTAGCGTTAGATAGGGATTGTAATTCATAACGCTGGGATAGTTTGGTTTGCAGCGAATATGATCATCCCCACCATGAAATAAAAACAGGTTATGGCCAAGTTCATGTTGTAATAACAGTGCCTCAGCTAATGACTCAATTGGTCCTAAGCCTGAAAAGCTACCGGTGACATAATTTTCTCGGGAATAAAAATAGGCGTATCCAAATAGAGAGCGACTGCCGCTTCTAATGCTGCCAACCGCAGCAGTGTGATAGAAATAAGGAACCCTTTCACTGGCAATTTGAGTATTAAAGAATGCCTCATTCTCACCGGTTCTATACCATTGAGCAGGAATATCAATAGCGGATCCACCACCAAAACGCCCGTCATCCACAATGAGTCGAATACCTGTCTCGCCATTTGGGTTTTCGATAGGGGCTCGCTTGAAATTAGATTGCATGATTAAAATGGCCAGTGGAGTAATGCGCGAGTGTGGATCTTCTTGTGACCAATCGATTTCTAACAGAATATCTTTGTAGCGTGGAGTAACTCCTAGAGCTAAAGGTGAAAAACTGTCGACCAACAAACTCTCCACTTTGTCTGAAAGGCTATCGCCATCTGTATCGACTGAAAAGCGGCTAGTGCCTAAGAGATATTCTTCACCGTCAGTTAAACCATCACCATCGCTATCAATGTTATTGAGGTCTGGTTCAAGCGTTAGCATATGTTTCTGAGCGTTGAAGCTATTTCGTGTATAAGCACGATCAATAAAGTCTACAGTTTGCGTAGAAACGTGAGACAGCTGACCTTCAAAATTTGGGAAATCGAATTCGCCATTGTTATTGGTAAGCGTTGAAAAGGTTTCACCAAAGGTATTTGCCATAAAGACTGTGACGCCGTTGATGGGATTGCCATTCTCATCAACCACGGTACCGTTGGTGGTTTGTTTGCAGGCGGATAAAGCCAAGGCAAAGGCTATTAGCCCAAATTTATAGATAGATCGGTCCATGATAAAAGTATCCTAATTCTTATTGTTAAGCGCTTCTTGCGCCGATTGTCACTTCAAGCCTGGTTTGATCAGATTTTGCCATTGTTTTATTATCAAACCAATCAATCATTACCCCTAATTGCGAGCCTGTCCGCCAAGCAGCACTGCGAGGTTTGTTTTGATAGGTCTCTTCTCACCGGCTTTGATAGGGATTTTGTAGATGTCATTCATCCCAGAGATAACAACATCTGAGTTTAAATGACTCAATGAAGTAGCCCCGCCGACCTGTTGGAACATGTCAGTCACTCTTTTCCGGTCATTTTGGCTCAAATTTTGAAACTTTTGCTGTAACACCTCGTAGCACCAAACACGATAGTGGGTCGTTTTGGTCTTGTTAAAGTTAATGTGCTTTCCCTTGTAGTTAAATCGCTTCTCTCCTGAGATGTAGGCTGCGGCGTTTTGCTCAAGGTAAGGTAAGTAATCGTTGGCGATTCTATCCAGAAGTGGTTGCCAGTAGTCAGCAGTTGGTTCAATCAAAGTGGTTTGATCGCCCAGCTTATGTTGTTTAGCATTCCATAGGCGCGCTAACCATTCGTAAGTATTTGGAGCTTGCATACGCATGACTTCTGCCGAATCTGGATCATTCCCAAAATGGCGAAACATGGAGCCAAAATAACCGTAGTCTGCAACCGAAGGGTGGCTTCCCAAAATAAAAGGTTGGTCTTCTAATAGCGCTTCTAAGAAATCAAATTCTCTAAACAGCATATCTCGCACGGTGGCTTCATTGGTTTTATCGACACCATCATCCCAAAGCCATTCATGCATTTGCCGTTTGGCAAATAACCAGCCAGCCTGTCGGCCTAATTTCTCTTCAATAATCTCAGAGCCGATAATCCATCCAAGTGCTCTGCGACTACCCATGGGTACCCAACGCCACCACATGGCAGGGCGCCAAAGCCATTCGTCGCCATAGTCTTCGATTAACAATGCTATAAATGCGAGTGCTGGGTCATCGGGTATGACAGGAACGCCTTGATATTGCTGTTCTAACCAGGCGATGGTGGGAGTGGTATCGAAAAGCCAGTCTCCATGATTTGACTCCATGGCAGGCATTTTTTTAACGCCGGTATGTTTATATATTGTGTTAAAGGAGTGGCGATTTATTTCCGAAATCTCGAATGGCACGTTTTTGTATTTTAAATAAGCCTCCAGCTTGCCACTGAAGTAAGAAATCTTAGATCTATAAAGTGTCCATTGAATATCTTTCATCACTCAATTGCCTGGTTATTTGATAAAGCTGAATTGCTGTGGTTGCTAGTTTTCATAATATATGGAATATTTGTGTTCCATATATTTGTTGAGCCTAGAGCTGGTTACAGTAGCTTGATTTTGGGTGTTGACGCAATTATGCCGACGTTAAGGATTTAATAGGGGCAAATATGGATGGAGTACATGGCGAAAAGAGCCACATTGACCAATAGATAGCATCCAGAGGGAAATAAAATGCAAACCAGTGTTGAGCCAAGTAAAGAAATTATTGAACAGTTACAAAACGAACCTTCATCTGATAAAGCGGTAGTTATGCTGAATTTACTCCGTTTCCGTGATCAAGCGGATTACAGTGACACAGATATCAATGGAATGGCTTGCAGTGGTCGTAAGGCCTATGAAAGATATTCCAAAGCAGTCATGCCTTTGTTGTTAGAAGTTGGTGGCTCCCCTATTTGGATGGGAGATGCACAAAGCACTCTCATTGCGCCAAAAGGAGAGCAGTGGGATCAAGTGCTATTGGTCGCATATCCTTCTAGGCAAGCATTTTTAAAAATGATTTCATCACAGGCCTATCAAGACATTATGGGTCATCGAACGGCAGCCTTACTAGATTCTAGACTAGTAGAGACTTACCCTAAATTTTTCCCGAAAAGATTGGTTAAGCTTGCTGGCCTTGGTTTTCGCTTAAAGAGCTTGGTTGCGCCTGCAATGTAACTCATTAGGCTTTGCGATCTTTAAATACAGGTTTACGTTTCTGAAGAAAAGCCATCATGCCTTCCTGGCTTTCTTCACTGCCAAGGGTGTTTAACACTGCCTGACGTTCCATGCGCAGTGATTCTTCTTGCGATAAGTCTGAACCCTTAATAATGCAAGGCATAATCTCACTCACAGCAATGGGTGGTTGAGCTGCTAATTCTAATCCTAGCTCAATAGCCCTTTGCTTTAGTTGATCGTTCTCTATGACTTCATTGACCAGGCCGATTCGATAAGCCTCGGGCCCGTCTATTTTTTTAGCTCTTAAAATCATATCCAACGAATGCATGCGACCAACCAAGCGGGTTAATCGTGCACTCCCACCCCATGCCGGCACAGATCCTAAATCCATTTCAGGCAGTCCTATTTGGCAACCTTCTTTAGCGGCCAATCGAAAATGACAGGCCATCGGTAGTTCCAATCCACCACCAAGGCAATAACCGAATAGGGTGGCGATAACAGGTTTTCCCAGATTTTCTATGGTAGACAGTACGCGCAAACGCTGATCAAACATGGCTTCCATTTTGCCTGGGCTCGCTATCATCGGCGCCAATTCCTTGAGGTTCATACCAGCAGAAAAGTTCTTGTTACCTTCGGCTGTGATCAAAAGTGCGCGTATCGAATGATCCTTTTTGAGTTTGGGTATCAGCGCTTCTAACTCGTCCATAAAGGCTAAGGTCATTTTGTTCCAAGGTGCATCGTTGATGGAAATAATGGCTAAGCCATTTTCTTGGGAAAATAGAAATGGTTTTGGTTCTGCATCGCTCATACGTGGTGTCCACTCTAGATTGGATTTTACCTCCAAAATAGCTTAGCAGTGACTAGCGATACAATTCAGAATTTTTGATTTATAGATAACTTGAGCTTATTTGATTGGGCACTCTTAGCTAAAACGAAAACATTGTCACAAGCTGAGCCCAGCCAGCAATAAAGCCTAGAGCACCACCAACAAAGTAGAGTATCCATTCATCCTGCTCAAAGACCGGCTTAACGAAGCCCTCTAATTCAATAGGAGTAAAGGCTTTCATTCGGGTTTCAATAATATCGGCCAGATCAATTTTGCTTTCTGTGTACTCAATGCTGGATTGAACTTGCACTGGAAGCTCATTGCCATACATGCTATCGATCATTTGACTGCGTAAGTTGATGTATTTCTGTGTGCCTAAAGAAAGAATAACCAAGTATTTACGATTGCCAATGGAGCGATCGATGATAGCTTTAATATGATAACGTAGCAGCTTGTTCATAGGAGAATCAATGTCAGCGCGCATGATGTGATCGGCAAGCGTTTGAGCGTTTAGCACTTGTTTTGTGAGTACTTCGGCATAATCCATTGCCACTTCATTTTTTCGTTTGATAAATACACCCTGTAAAACGAATGGACCAATTTTTATCGCATCCAGGGGCCATAGCA
>JAKSAW010000078.1 GCA_022361455.1 Pseudomonadales bacterium
ATCAGATTATCGATATCTACGGCCACAAAGTCCGATTCGCCAAGCGCATTATGGCTACTTACCACGATACTATTGACCCCTTCGGGGATCGGAGTGTCCGCAGGTATATAGTGAATAATTTCATCACGCTGCTTGTTTATTTTAGCAATGAAGTTGAGCTCACCGTTTAGCATGGTGCCACTCGCGTCTCCCGCTGGAAGCCCATCTGTTCCCCAGCGAATCATGTAACTTGAAAAACTGGCTTCATCTACGGCACGTGTTACCTCGATTGCACCGCCAATGCCTTCTCCCAAGCTGGTATCTGTGAATAAAATTGCCAATGGCGCGGCATTAGGTGGGGTTTCGAAACGATAACTTGCATCCTCTAGACATCCCTGCATGACAAATGTTGCAGCGACAGCAGCAAGGTAACCAATCGGCTTTCGGTTCATTGCGGTCTCCAACGAATAAATGTAATGGTGTTGTAATTGTCGACCGCATTCTAGGGTTACCAGTACATGCTCACTATCACCCTATAGGGGTAAGTTCTTTCGCTCTGCTGAAATAAACTGTAGGTATCGTAAATAGTTGTGACTCAAAACACGCATTCACAAAACTGTAAGAATTTGATGATTAAGTGACAACTCTTCTGCAAACGGTTGAAGCAAGAATAAATCTGTGTGGTATTATCAAGTTAAGTTTCTGACTTTTTTCGCGGCTATCTACTGTGTGCTTCATGGCGCCTATTTACTTATCCCTGATGAGGTGCTGAAAGAAAAGATCTATTACCAGGGGATAGTCAGTATCAGTGCCGAGCTAATTAACCTTTTTAGTAACGAACACGTTAATGCGCACCACAATATACTGAGCTCTTCAAAAGCCGCGCTGGAAGTGGTAAGAGGCTGCGATGGTGCTGGAACGCTATTCCTCATAATCGCCGCAACTATCGCCTTTAGCTGCTCTATAAAGCATAAACTAGTTGGCTTACTTTCAGGCGTTGCGTTGGTCTACTTACTTAACCAAATACGAATCGTTGGCTTGTATTTTGTGGTGGCCTACCAACGATCATGGTTTGAACCTATCCATACTTACTTTGCACCGAGTTTAATTGTACTCATCTGCATTCTTTATTTTGCTTGGTGGTCCATTTATGGCCAAGCTAAAGAGTCACAACTACAAGCTGATGAATCAGCTTAATTTCTATGTCGAGTGCAGCGAGCCCCTCTAATAACTCAAATAATTCAGCGTTGGCAAACCGCACTTTTCTGATGCTGGCATTGAGAAGTTTCGCGATATGGTTGGTGGTGTCGCTAGCCATGTTCATCGCCCCCACCGACTTCTTTGAATGGTTAACACCATTTTTGGAATGGTCTTTTAACCTGCTTGCCAATGATTTGCAAAGCAATTTTTCAGTTACAAATAGAGACGGGAAACTAACCCTTCAAGTAACAGCAATGTTACTACAGGACTTATACATTGAAACGATACCGGTGGCACCAGCGGGTTATCGCTTCCATGCTGCCACTGAACTTATTCATAATTTAGTGCCAGTCGTGATTATGCTCACAGGCTTGCTGAGCTGGCCACTTCGTTCGTTAAAAGAGCGCTTGCTTTACCTTAGTCTAGGTCTACCCGCACTTTTTATCGTTATTGCGTTAACCGTACCCACCTTACTCCTAGGTCATGTTCAAGCCATTGCCTTAAGCGCAGCAGAGAATATGGCTCAAATAGAAATAACAAAACCCTTTATCATGCAGTGGGTGATCTTTTTGGAAGTGGGCGGACGATGGTTACTACCCATCGTCGCCCTTGCGATATGCTTAGCTCTATTAAACGTTTTTAGAAAACAAGAAGTGGATTAATTTAGTAGGGTTGAATCAAAGCAGCAACCCTAGTATAGATGAAGCGCCATCTTGGCTACTGATTCCTCACCGTTATCATCATAGGCCACTATTTCTATTTGATTATCGCCCTCTTCTAACAATTCCAGATCCACTGTAAAAGGAACGGTATTATCGTAGTGAATATAGCCGTTGACCTCGAACATCACTTGGCGAACCAGACCGTTAACATTTACCCGGAGCTTGGTGACATTATTAGGGAGACTATCAATTTCCAATTGATTTGACTCTGATATAGCTTGCCAAGGATGCTCGTCAGAAGTCGCCAATACAAGATTCTTGATCTCAGGTTTTACATCCGCTCCACTGGGTAGCACATATTCATCGATTGCGAGCCCCATACTTCCCGTCACAAATGCCTGAGCTGGCATAGAGTTGATCCAGTTACTAGGTATATTCCCGTAAACTTTTGCTGGAGGTTGAGTTGGCTGACGGCGGGGATCATCTTTAGCTAGGGTTAGACCATCAAGTCTTAGCGCCTCAATCGTTAAACCGGCAATACCTGTATCATGATGGCAGCTTAGGCAGAAATCATTGTGACTTGAATCTGGTCTAGGCGTATCGAAATAAAGTGGCCCTTCTGGAAAATTAATTGATTCTCTTAAAGAAACTAATCCTTCAGGAATGTTGAAGGCGTGTGCTTGATTATCATCGGAATAATCATGATAACAAATATATTGGTCGTATGTTCTCTCGCCATAACTAGCTAGCTCATCCATCACATATTGGTGAGACTCACTACTATAGTTGTTAGCAAGCTCTTTCCAATTACCCTCGTAATCACTAGGTAAGCCAACAATAGTGCCATGCCCATAGTTACAAATAACCTCTGGATTTGGTTCATAGGCAAACACCTTAAACTCATCCAACCAACCCTTGAATGCGCGTTTTCCTCCCCACAAAGATCCTTTACCTAAACGAAGTGTACCAGGAACAGGACGGAAGTTATCTTTTTCAATAGGCGTCGTACTGAAGCTACCAGACCAACTCTGATGATGAAAACCGTTAACAAATACACTAATGCTACCGGTATTGCTATCTACAGTCTCTGCTGCAATATGAAAACCTAAATGGCTCCAGCCTTTTTCTGGTAATGTATCTGGAAGGACTATCTCTGCGATTGTCCTTCGGCGACTGTTATACAATTTAAGTGTGTGTAACCCTTTAATAGTAATTTGACTTTTATCAGGGAAACGAATCAACACCCGCTCATGGCGATCATTGCCGAAGCGTGGATCCATAAACAAACTATAAAACCAATCTTGCTCGTGAACTGATTGCGGTTGATCTTCAATTTTGTAATCGATACGTGTGGTGCCACCATTAAACCACATACCTTTACCACGAATGCCACCATTGGCTACAGGCTCCATGCGCCCGTTATAGACCCTACCATTAGCCGGTATATTCCAACGATCAGGCAAGGCTGTCGCGCTGTTTTGTACTCGTACCTGACCATTGAATGAACGTGTCATCTGATGCCATCCATCATAGTAATTCATTCGGTACCAATGGTTATTTTGATGATCCATATGCGCGACCATATTAGACACAATAAAACCATCGGGGTTTAGGTAGTCATCGAAGGAAAATTCAACCGTCGAGTGGCCTGAACTCATATTCCAAACTACATCTTGAAACTTGCTTGGCTTTAAATTCATTAAATAATTCAGCCGATTTTCAATCGAATCCAACATTGATAAATTAGCCGCGCTATAGGTACCTAAGAAGCTACCTTGATCATCATAGACTCTAGCATTGGGGGCACCGCCCCTTGTGGAGCCCACTCTCACCTCTCCAGTATGGTTGGCATCATGCCCAGTTCCTGGTTTATAGAGTGAAAGGTAACTTTGCAGATGGTCTAAGCCACCGAGGCGGAAATCGATGTCGTTAAGCTTGCCATCGACCAGCACCATTTTGCCCTGCGTCCATGCCCCCATTATTACGAACATATTATCTTTACTGTTATCTGTATCACTCATTCCGCCGACACTGCAATCGGTTTGCGATACACAGCGAACAGGATATCGGGACTGAGCGTTTTGATCATACGCATAGGTTGGAAATAATTTTGCAGGAGAAACTTGAATAGAAAAATTCTTTGCTTCTTTATCCATCCAGGGATAGGTGCCTTTTATATCGACTCCGTCAGGAATGATATTGCCATTGGGGTCTCTAAAAGGTTGCATAGCAAACGCATAGCGGTTATTTACACGGCTATCATAGGGCGCATGAGTGATTGGATATAACTCACCCCAATCCGTCACATCGCAAGGATCCGAGTCCGGTGAGCTCACGGCATACACCACATCATAGCTGCCGAAGTGGATATTCCCGTTAGATTGATTTTCCCAAAGCAAAGGTAAAAAACCTCTCCTGGCAAGCATCAATCTTCCATCAGCAGGTGTTATGGTTTCAAAAAGGACTCCAGTGCGACTATCAGAGTATTTGCTTTCCCCATAAGTGACTTCTTCTATCTTTGCCTGCGCCGTCTTAGGATTACTCACTCTAATATGAAGTGGGGTTCCCATCACGCGATCACCCTTGTCTAGTTTTGGCGGAATATTATCGCCATCAGCGACGTTGCTTAAGCGCACGTAAGCAGACACCAAAGTTACATCGTAGCAATCATCCTGCCCGTCAATTCCACAGCTATATGGATTTCGACGCTCACCTTCACCTTTAATATAGGGGTCACAGATATTGGTGTGCTGAATAGAACCTGTTTTACCTTGCGCCAACTCACTAAAGGGAATGGGGTATTCATCTAGTGCTAAGGAGGCTGGTCCAGTAGGCGATTCTACAAATGGTTGTTGCAGCCTTTCTGGAGCAAATAGATAAAGTCGAACGGGAGACGGATTTGCTAAACTGCCACCCACCTGAGATTCAACCCCAAGGCGTCCATCAGCAGACCATCTCAATGGGGGTATATGTGGATCGGTATAGCCATCATCTTCAGTAATACCAACTACCTTGCGATCAATCGCAGGAACCTCCGGTGTATTTATGTAGAACCGATACTCAAAAGGAATGCTGGGCACATCTAACAAATATAATGGGGTAAGCGCTAAACCAAGATCAGCTGAAAACTCAGGTAGCACATTAACTGGACCAAGTCCTGGGTCATAAGACCATTGCGGCATGGATACGGGCCCAGAGCCACCATTTTGTTTAATTTCAACCAAGGTTTCTTGATAATATTCAATAAAGTTCATTAAGGTCCCGAGAACAACACCGAGATCCTCATTGCCCTGCTCTTCAGACGCATTCGACAATGCTGAGAAAAAACACAGAACAGAAATTAAAGACATCACTCGCAGTTGGGTTAACCACTTTTTAGCGCGAACAGGTAAGAAAGGGATTCGAAAACGTAAGCTAAATTCAAAATTTGTATGAATCATAATGACGTTCGCCTGCTTTTTTTATGTTTTTTTAGTGTGCAGCAGCCTGCCTTAATCCTAAGATCTGAGCGTATTCACTGACTTGAATGTTTTGATGATAATTATCAGGAAGAGCGCTGCGACTTTGCTTTTTAGTATCTTATAACCCATTTTGCACCCTCGTACCAACAATGGCGTTGGTACTTTTACCACGATGCAAAGTCCTCAAAGTCAATTTGCTGAATCCTTGTTAGGCGCCGTCTAAAACCAGTACACGCACACTCTTTATTTTAATTATCAATCAGTTACCACTAAATAGAGTGTCTTTCTGCAATCCCAGCTGTGTTCCTTTTTTATCGACTACACTTAGACAAAGGCATAGATAAATCGCTATGTGAAAAACAAAACAGGAACCGACTAACAGTAGGGTCAGCATGAACGATCAACAGCATTTGTATAGCAAGGTCTTGATCCATGAGCACTCGGAAGAGGCATTAGCAACCATCAAAGAGTTTTGTGATAACAACAAACTGATGGGGCTACGTGATAAATCAAATGACATCTTGGATATCGTGCAGGAAAAGGTAGATTTGGGCGCCATTTTTTTAGCCTTAGAAAACAACGATTTTGAACAGTCGTTTGCGCTAGCTAGACTTATAAATCACTATCAACATCAAGTTCCTGTATTCCTCAGGTTGCCGGAAGATTCAGAAGTACCTGAAGAATTAACGTCTGACTACAAAGAGCTTTTCGCTGGATCATTTAAGTTATCAGATCTTGATGCTCTTAAAGAGCTAGTGGATTCTTATGTGTTCTGTATGCACTACCCCAATGCGTTAGTTCAAGGATTTAGAGAAATCTCCAATGAAGCGCTTACCTCTGCATTCAAAGATTCAGAGCTTGTAATGGGTCATCCCTGCGTAGTGAAGGATCAAACCATCTACGGTGAAGTACTAAGTCTTATTGAACTCGAAAGTAGCTTTTGCCGCGGCTATATGATGCTGCAAGTTGATAAGTCTGGAATTTTAGATGCTATTACCAAAGGCCGAACAGCCTTAACAGACGATGATGCTAATGAACGCGGCATCAACACTATGATTAGTGAAGTGACTAATTTGATCTGGGGGCGTATCAAGGCAAGGTTCTTTAAAGAACAACACGACAGACCACTTTATAGAGTACAAGTACCCATCGTTATCAATCACACGGACAAGTATGTAACCTTTGGCTCTGATCAACCGCAGCTATGTATAGAATACAATCTTCGCGATAAGAATAATCACGAAAGCTTTATAAAGATTATTCAGCGCTTCATTTTCAACATTGATTGGGCACCTGAGCGCTTCTCGGAATCTGAACAAGCCATCGATGATTTAGTCGAAGCCGGCGAACTGGAAATGTTTTAATTCAATATTCCAAAAAAAGTCACGCTAAACCTAACAAGGCCCATGGTTCAGCGTGACTTAAATACCAAATGAAAGGCTTTACTCTGACCGAATACTCAGTGAAATTAATGCATCTTTACATCCTGACGCACCATCGCCATGAGTCTTCATCGAGCCTGTCTCACCAGTACTATCCACGATTCCGCCATATAAAAACCCTGCTTCATCACTCTGGCTAACATAACCAAACGTTGACGTACCCGTAGGGGCACCAAATTTATTTTGTGCAACAGCGTCATCGAAAGATTGTGATAACAGCACCATGTCGCCAGATTGCGCATAAACAGATGGGAACAAACTATCGTTATTATTATCGCAACCTTCGTTGGCCCAATCCCGAATTGGATTACTAGTATTCGCACCACGAAGAGCCGTTAAAATAGCCCATCCAGGATGTCCGTTTGTGTCCGGATTCATATCAAATGTATAAGAGCTTGGCTCACTTGATCCAACTCGCTTATAGAATATCGCTTGCGCTAGGTCTCTCGCACCTCGACCATAATCCCCAAAGGATTCACAAAAATCACCGTCTAGCCAACTAGAGCAATCGTCATAGGTTACACAGTCATAACCATTATCTCGCTTCAAACACTCTGCAGCGCGAGTCCAGCCACCACCAATTCTTAGTGGTAAGTAATCGTCTGTTCGATGTAAAGCTAACACCAAAAGATCACCTGTCTGGCTACCAGAAGGTCTTGAAATTCGTAGGCCTTGCCCATTGGAATCATAAGTTTCATTGGTACCGATATGTTGGATGTTGCCATTGCCGCCAGTGTCTCCACCACCAGTATCGCCTCCGCCATTGTTACCACCATCGCCATTAACAGACCAAACAACCGAGTTACCCTGATATAAAGCTAATGAGCCGTCATCGTTAAGGACTAAGCGATCAGCGCCAGCACCAACAGTGTTACTCGCCCATACCGGTGCGCCAGTGCCTGTATACAGAACAAGATTACTATCGCTTTGCAATGATAAACGGACACCATTCTGGTTGTGTGTCTTAGAGGACCATAACGAATCTCTGGTTTGCCAATCTCTTAGTACTAGATTGCCATCACTTTGAAGATAGAAGCGATAAAGACCATTACTGGAAACCAAGTACTCATTGCTATATAAGCGCTCTCCTACGTTCATAGCACTATTACCATTTGCACTATCTTCGCCGTTAGAACCGCCGTCATTGCCACCATTATTACCACCATCACCGGTTATAATAACTAACTCTGGTTGGTTGGCTGCCTCTCGAGATTCAAAATCAAAACCGTCGTTATCATCAGGGATCATCACAAACGATATTTGCCCAGAACCGGAAATTGCATCTGTAACATCGATTTCTATCCAACCGGTAGATAATGCTGGCGTATCAGCAATCACATCGCTATTTGGGGAAGGTTTGTTATTCCAAGTGATTCCTCCTTCACTCCAATTATTACCGGTAGTATAAATTCTCGGTCCGTTTGGCGAAGCATTAGTACCGTATACACGTAATGTGGCGCTCTCTAAGCTGGCTGTTAATTCAGGTACGTCGAATTTTAGATAGGAGTGCAATTCATTAGGGTCTAAGTCCACTAACATAGCAGCGTCACTGCCAAAATTTTGATTGGGCGCAGAGACATCTACGTAGGCGTCAGCCGTTGATGTTAATGTGAGATTTTGCGGCTGCTCTCCTCCTCCATCGGTACCACCACCATCAGATTCACCACAATTGAGGAAATAGTTAGCAGAAGCACCAAAACCAACTTGACCATTCCAATCGTGCTGGACGTTTACCGTACGCGCTACGTTTTCACCAGTATCATCACCACA
>JAKSAW010000647.1 GCA_022361455.1 Pseudomonadales bacterium
ATGCCTAAAAGGATTTGCGTATCCTCATCAATGTTGAAGGCTTCCCGCACCAAGTCGGGGTAATAACGTAAGCAACCTTGCGGGCAGCAAGCTACACCATGAGCCGTCATCGATAACATCAGATTCTGGATATACATACCCACATCGATGGCTACGGATGCGCCAAAGCGTTTATCCATGCCGATAAAACAAGCATGGGGGGCATCGAACATTTCAAAATTTCTCAGGGAGGCTCGCATACGGCCTGCAGTATCTTCCCGTTCAATGCCCATGCTGTTATACAGTTGCACAGCGCAATCTACTTGGCGACGACGGTAATCACCATCAAACTTCTCTGGGTAGTCGTAATCTGAACAGAATGGTTCCCCTGCCATTGCACGAGCGACCATTTTTTCACGCAAACTATCACGTAATTCGCCCGAGGCCACATAAACACTCCATGGCTGGATATTGCAGTTGGATGGTGCATGCTGCGCAAGCTTAAAAATACTTTCGAGTGTTTCTTGAGGAACGGGCTTGTCTAAATAGCCGCGCACGGAGCGGCGGCTAGTAATAGCATCCGCCAAACTCATCGTGTCTGGAGACACGGGGTTTTGTTGAGAAGTCATTGTTATCCCTCTTCGCCTTTCTCAATGGTAATCTCAATTACTGCGTAACGATTTTTTGCAGCGTCGATTACTAAGTTCTTATTACAGTTTTTGTGGCGAAGCTTAATGCTCGCCCGGCGATATTTAAGTAATTTAAATTTTAGTTATTTTGATTATTTAGTTTGAGCATTTAATCCCTAGATTCGCACTGCTCTGAAGCAGCACGATTTGAGGTGATTAAAGCCACAAAATTACAGGGCTTGTTGGTGGCATCTAGCTGCTGTCCGATAACCTTTTCCCAGGCAGTACGACAGGCATTGGTAGAACCAGGCACACAAAAAATCACTGTATTATTTGCCAACCCTCCAATAGCGCGAGATTGGATTGTCGATGTACCGATTTCTTCATAAGACACCTGACGGAATAATTCACCGAAGCCCTCAACGGTTTTATCAAACAATGGTTCCATGGCTTCAGGGGTGCTATCTCTACCCGCGAATCCTGTTCCGCCCGTGACAATGATTGCTTCTACCTCTGTATCAGCAATCCATTGCGAAGTTATGGCGCGGATAGCATATATATCATCCTTAACAATGGCGCGGCCCTCAATTTGATGACCAGCCGCAGTTGCCAACTCCACCAAACAATCACCAGAGGTATCCGTTTCTGGAATGCGAGTATCAGAAACAGTTAACACGGCAATATTAACAGGCAAAAATTCTTTAGCAGCTGACATTTGTTCTCTCCGAAATGCGAAAGCGTTACCGACTTATCCGCCGGTCATATTCATAAAGCGAACGATTTGAGGCTCTTCGTTCAAATCAAATTCGTGACGTTCAGGTTTTATATTCATTGATTCTCGGATAGCTTCTTCAAGCGCTTCGTCAGATACTGAAGGATCCCTAACTAAAGCTCTCAGATCTACGGAATGCTCGTTACCTAAACATAAAAGCAATCGCCCTTCTGCCGTTAAGCGCACGCGATTACAAGTGCTACAAAAATTATTACTATGGGGTGAAATAAAACCAACACGGGTCGTACTATTCGCTAATGCATAATAGCGACTGGGTCCACCAGTATTGTCTTCTAGCGACGTCAATTCATAATGGGCAGATAAATGCTGGCGAATTTCTTCCGACGTCATTAGTGACAAGGCGCGATCATGTTCCTTTATTGCACCTAATGGCATCTCCTCGATAAAGGAGATATCGATCTCTCTATGCCTAGCAAACTCGACAAGGTTAACAATTTCATCCTCGTTACGGCCTTTCAGAATAACCGCATTTAATTTTATCTTCTGAAAGTTTTGTTCACAGGCTGCATCTATACCATCAATTACTGTTTGCAAATCACCGGTGCGTGTCAGTGATTTAAATTTGAGAGGATGCAAGCTATCCAAACTTACATTGATACGCTTAACACCAATTTGCTTGAGCGCAGGTGCAACCTTAGAAAGCTGTGATCCATTGGTGGTAATGACCAACTCATTTAGCCCAGGTAAAGCAGCGACTTTTTCCAGAAGCCAAAGCACATTTTTTCTTACCAGCGGCTCGCCGCCGGTGATACGAATTTTCTTCACACCCAAGGCTACAAATGCCTTGGCTATACGATAGGTTTCTTCTAAGGAAAGAACTTGATCGCGAGGCAAGAACGTCATTTCTTCGGCCATGCAATAGACACAGCGAAAATCACAGCGGTCGGTCACTGAAATTCTCAAATAATTGACGGTTCTATTAAAACGATCAACCAGCATAATATGCTTTTAACATCCTCTTCATAACATTTAAGACTTGATTGATTGCCAAGCAGCTTCCATGGTTTCTAAATCCGTGGACTCGATAGGCGTTCCCTGTTGTCGCAACAATTCTTCCATTGCCCGATAACGTTTTTCAAATTTATCATTGGATTGTTTCATCACAATCTCTGGATCCCGCTTTAAATGACGTAGCAGGTTCACGCAACAAAACATTAGATCGCCGATTTCTTCCGCCACTTCGTCGGTGGTTTTTTCTTCTGCAACAGCCTCAGAAATTTCTTCCATTTCTTCCGCCATTTTTTCTAAGACAAAGCGATAATGAGGCCAATCAAAGCCAACTTTCGCCGCATTTTTTTGCAGCTTTTCGGCACGCTTCAAGGGTGCCATACCACGAGGGATATCGCCCAATGTGGTATCGGTCTCGGTAGGAACTGTTCCTGCCGCCATTTTGGCAAGCTTTTCTTCCCGCTTAATTTCATCCCAGCGTTTTTTGATTTCCGCTTCATCTGCACGGTTATCGGGATCGATCTTACTAGCCAAGGTTCCACTGGGGAATACATGAGGATGCCGGCGCACCATTTTTTCCACAAGGTTGTTTGCGACATCCTGAAAGCTAAAGGCGTCTATCTCTTTGGCCATTTGGCTATGAAACACCACTTGCAGCAACAGATCACCTAACTCATCTTTGAGCTCTGCCATATCGTTTTTTTCTATGGCATCTACCACTTCATAGGCTTCTTCTAAGGTATAGGCTGCGATGGTGGAAAAGTTTTGTTGTAGATCCCAATTACACCCGGTATCGGGTTGGCGTAATCGGGCCATCATATACTCGACGCGCTCGAAGGCTCGAGCGGTTTCTAGGTCAATGGATAAAATATCGCTGTCTTGGTCACTCATGTAAGAGGGCCTTTGCTGAATTCAGACTAAAATTGTCTCACAGTTGGATGATAACGTTTAACCTCAATCACATTAGGCAGCTGATTTATTTTACCCAGCAAACTGCCCAAGGCACTCAGTCCACCGATTTCCACTGTAATAGTCATAGTGGCGGTATTATCCGTGCGATCTGAGTGGGTTTTGACAGCCGTTACATTCACATGCTCATTGGCTAGAACGCCCGACACATCGCGCAACAAACCCTGGCGGTCGTAGGCGCGAATAAAAACTTCCACAGGGTAGAATTTGTCTTCGATGCTGCTCCAGCTAACTTCAACTAAGCGGTCTGGATCAGATTTACGCAAACGTTTTAACTCAGCGCAATCAGATCGATGCACAGTGATGCCCCGACCAACAGAAATATAACCAAGAATTAAATCACCCGGCACAGGCTTGCAGCAGCCGGCGATATTGGTCATTAAATTATTAACGCCTTCCACTTCGAATTCACTGCGAGAAGTGCTAATACGTGGGCGCCGGGCATCCAATGGAATAAGTTCTTGCTGGAGAGATTCAGCATCGTCGTCTTGTACCAAATTCAGAACTTGGGTGACACGAAGATCACCGGATCCTATGGCCGCATAAATATCATCAGCAGTTTTAACATTTAGCGCATTAGCTAATACATCAAGGTCAACTTTGCCAATATCCAAACGCTGAAATTCTTTTTCGAGAATCGCCTTACCATCGACAATATTGCTGTCGCGATCTTGGCGTTTAAACCAATGTAAAACTTTAGCCCTTGCTCGAGGGGTTTGAATGTAACCTAAGGATGGATTGATCCAATCACGGCTGGGCGAATCGTCATTGCCTTTGAGGATTTCAACTTGTTCGCCAGTTTTAAGGGTATAGTTTAGTGGCACGATACGGCCATTAACTTTAGCACCGCGACAGCGATGGCCCACTTCGGTATGAATGTGATAAGCAAAATCTAGTGGTGTAGCACCTTGGCCAACATCAACTACGTGACCGTCTGGCGTAAACACATAAACCCGTTCATCGACGATGTCCTGGCTAAACTGCGCAATCACACTGCTAATACCAGAATCACCAAGCTCCTCTTGCCACTCAAGAACCTGACGTAGCCAAGCGATTTTATCATCGTAACTATCGACTTTGCTGGATGAACCCTCTTTGTAACGCCAATGCGCACAAACACCCAATTCCGCCTCTTCATGCATTTCTTGAGTTCGAATTTGTACTTCTAATACCTTGCCTTCAGGCCCCAACACTGCCGTATGCAACGAGCGATAACCATTTTCTTTTGGCGTTGCAATATAGTCGTCGAACTCGCGGGGTATATGCTTCCAAAGACTGTGCACAATCCCTAAAGCCGCATAACAATCGCGAATATCGGGGACTAGAACTCGAACTGCGCGCACATCATAAACTTGATAAAAGTCGATACGCTTACGCTTCATTTTTCGCCAAATACTAAAAATATGTTTAGCGCGACCATTTACTTCCGAATCAATACCAGCCTCTGACAAAGAGTCCGTGACTTCAGTTATCACACTATCAATATACTGCTCTCGGTCTATGCGCTTTTCATCGAGCAGCTTAGCGATTTTTTTGTAGGCATTAGGATGTAAATAACGAAAGGAAAGATCTTCTAATTCCCACTTGATATGACCAATACCTAAGCGATGAGCTAAGGGAGCATAAATATCGAAGACTTCCTTAGCGACCTTTTGCTTTTTTACTTCAGGCGCTTCTTTAACAGCACGAATCGCGCAAGTACGCTCAGCCAGCTTGATCAAGGCAACGCGCACATCATCTACCATGGCAACCAACATCTTGCGCAGGTTTTCCAATTGGTGACTGCTCTGCCCAAGGACTACTTTCTTATCGGGATTCATGACGGCACTAATGGCAGCCATTTGGATAACGCCATCGATCAAATGGGCGATATTTTTACCTGCTCGCTTTTTAACTGCCTCTAGAGATACTAAGTTTTCCCGCACAGCACGATAGATCACAGCAGCTTTAAGAGAATCGGTATCCAGATGTAATTCGGCGAGTATCTCGGCCATCTCTAGACCAGTGCGATAGCCACTGGCCCCTTCTGCCCACGGGTGCTCGCCTTGAGAAGTGTTATCCAATTCTTTGGCCCACAGACAAAGCTCGATTAAACCAGCCTCGTCGGTAATATCCACATCGTGACGATCACGCAGCCGCTGAATCCAGGCATGCAGGTCAACTTCGCCATCTTCGTGTACTGGGTGATCTTCTCTAACTTTTACCATGTAATCTCTTTTATTTGGCGGGTTCGAACACCGCAATCGATTCTACGTGCGTGGTATGAGGAAACATATCCATAATCCCAGCTTTAGTTAAGCGATAACCTTGCTGCACCAATTCCCCCGCATCTCTAGCCAAAGTGGCAGGATTACAGGACACGTAGACGATACGTTCTGGTTTAAACACCGTCATTTTCTGTACGATCTCCAAAGCTCCCGAGCGCGGAGGATCGATCAATATTTTATTAAATCCATTACTACCAGACAGATTAGCCCAAGGCTGATCCTCAAATGGCTGCGTTAAATCCGCGCCAAAGAACTCAACATTATCTAATTGATTAAATGCCGCATTCTCTTTACCGCGAACTACCATGGCTTCACCACCTTCCACACCAACCACATGCTGTGTTTTAGTGGCGATAGGCAAAGTAAAGTTCCCCAAACCGCAGAACAGATCCAGCACTCTATCAGTGGGGGCTAACTCTAAAAACTCAATGGCTCGACTTACCATCGCTCGATTTATAAATGGGTTAACTTGAGTAAAGTCCATGGGATGAAACTTCAACTCTACGCCAAAGTCATCTAGTCGATAGCTTAGTCGTTCCTCACCTTCTTCCGGCCAAACCCTATGCACCGTGTCGTTACCACCAGGCTGCAGATACAACTGCAAGTTTTGGGCCTGGCAGAACGCTAATAAAGCAGACTGATCTGATTCACTCAGTGGCTCTAGGTGCCGGAACACGAGGGCTGTGGCGTCATCCCCTTGAGCTACTTCAATTTGGGGAAGGGTGCGATGACAATCTAGACCACTAATTAACTCGCGGAATTGCGGGATGATTCCACCTACTTCAGGCACCAAAACAGTGCAACTTTCTATATCCGCCACAAAAGGGCTGCGCTTCTCGCGAAATCCCACCATGGCTCCCCCTTTCTTGGGGACAAACTTCACGGCAAGACGAGCCTTGCGTCGATAACCCTGTGTCGGACTCCTCATCGGTTCCAAAAGGGTTTCCGGAGCCAGGCCCCCAAAATGCTTCAGCTGCTCCAGTAGCACATCTTGTTTGAGGCTAACTTGAGCATCCGTATGCAAATGCTGAAGGCTACAGCCACCGCAAATACTGGCGTGGGCACAGTCGGGCTCCACTCTCTTGTCGCTAGCCTGCTGAACCTCTAGTGTTCGCCCCTCATCAAACTTGCTGCGCTTTTCTGTGTATTGAAAAGAAACTTCCTCACCAGCTAGAGCCCCTTCCACAAAAATCGTTTTGCCATCGATATGGGTAACACCTCGACCATCATGGCTGGTGCTTTCAATGGTGCAACGCACCGGTTCTTGAGGGAGCTTCTTACGTCTTCGTCTTGCCATTTAATCCAACTAACCTTAAAAACTAATTAACCTTAAAAACAATAAAAGGCTGCAGAAACAGCCTTTGTTAGATCTCTTAACTGGAGCGCCTTGCTCAAAGCGCTATCTTATCTCTTCTAAAAATGCGAGAAAGTGTGGCTTGGCCTCGCGTTTTAAATATTCTTTTACCATGGCCAGCTCCATCTCGTAACCGTCATGACTTAAGGTTCCTTTCATAAGCAAGAAACGCAAATATACTAACCAAGTATTTAGTACATCGGTTTCGCAGTAATCGCGGATGCCTTTAATATCCCCTTGCTGAAAGGCATCCCAAACCTTCGCGCCACTCATACCCATTTTTCCAGGAAACCCTAACAAGGTGGCAATTTGATCCAGTGGCACGTAGGCACGTTGTTGATACATACCTAACACTTCCATCAGATCCGTATGGCGTTCATGATAACGGTTGATATAGTTGTTCCACTTGAAACTATTATCTTCCTGACCAGTATCCCAGTAACGCGGCGCTTGCACACCATGCACCATGGAACGATAGTGAACAACCGGCAGATCAAAACCTCCGCCGTTCCAGGAAACAATAGTTGGTGAGTAGCGATCAATGATATCGAAAAAGCGTTCTAGGATTTCTTTCTCCGAGGCGTTTTCATCCCCTAATGTCCACACTGCAATTTTATCGCCGCTGCGAAGCACCGCTGAAATAGCAACAACTCGGTGTAGGTGTAAGCGCAAAAATTCAGTTCCATTCTCTTGGCGGCGCAAGTTGTACATAGCATTAGCTGCGTCGTCGTCGCTAAGATCACCTAAGTCATAAACTCGGCGACCACCTTCTACATCGGGAATGGTTTCGATATCAAATACAAGTACATTCATGGATGCTAATTAGGACCTATAAAATGGGATTAGCCAGGGAAAACGCCTGTGGAGAGATAACGATCTCCCCGGTCGCAAATAATTGCGACGATCACCGCATTCTCTACTTCGGCAGACACTTGCAATGCCCCAGCTACTGAGCCACCAGAGGACACGCCACAAAAGATGCCTTCGCGCTCAGCTAATGCTCGCATGGTGTTTTCCGCATCTTGCTGATTAATATCGATGACACGATCGACTCTTGTTTCATCATAAATAGTGGGTAAGTACTCTTTAGGCCAGCGGCGTATCCCTGGGATCGCTGAGCCTTCTTGAGGTTGCAAGCCCACAATCTGAATATCAGGATTCTTCTCTTTGAGATACCGGGAAGTCCCCATAATGGTTCCTGTAGTACCCATAGAGCTGATAAAGTGGGTAATCTTGCCGTGGGTGTCCTGCCAAATTTCAGGGCCAGTTCCCGTGTAGTGCGCCAAGGGATTATCCTGATTAGCAAACTGATCTAGCACTAAGCCCTTGCCTTCGCTTTGCATCTTGTGGGCAAGGTCACGAGCGCCTTCCATGCCTTCGGCTTGAGTCACAGAAATAAGCTCCGCACCGTAGGCCCTCATGGAGGCTCGGCGCTCTTCGCTCATGTTGTCTGGCATGATGAGCTTCATCTTGTAGCCTTTAATGGCGGCAGCCATGGCTAACGCAATGCCTGTATTACCGCTAGTGGCTTCAATTAAAGTATCACCAGGCTTGATCAGCCCACGCTCTTCCGCCTGAGTGATCATGCTCAAGGCTGGTCGATCTTTAACCGAGCCCGCAGGGTTGTTACCTTCAAGCTTCACTAAGATGGTATTGGATGTGTCACCAGGGAGACGTTGCAGCCTAACGAGGGGTGTTTTACCAACAAAGTCTTCGATAGTTGGAAATTCATTGTTTAGATTATTCATGGTGGGCAATCATATCGGAATTCAGGTAGACGGCCAATGGTAGCTTCAGATTGGCGAAAAATCTCTTTGAATCAAATCGTTCTATGGTTATAACCCCAAGAAATTAAAGCTAAAATAAGTCGATAGATTGGCGAAATACGGGATGGGACGCTTTCCGCTAAACTATGAATAAAGAAAGTACACGAAGAGCGCTGAGAGACGAATAGATTAGCGGGATGCAAACGCAAAAGGGATTGGATTAATATGAAGCAATGGGGTCTACGCGGCAGGGCCATACTCTTTAGTGTGATTCCCACACTAATCGTCTGTCTAATCCTTGGTTTTTTCCTGCTGGGTCATCGCTTTACTGAGCTAGACAACACTCTGGAAAAACATGGCGCCACCCTAACGTTAAACTACACCAAAGTACTGGGTGCAACACTTAGCGCTAACCCAGACGCCTTCGCAGACCTTAGCAATACCAGTACTGCCTACACCATACTGCACAATATTATTGAAGAGGACTCTGTTCGCGCAGCAAGCCTCTATGATCAAGACAGTAATCTAATGCTTACCGCTGGGCCAAAAATGCATCCAATTGAAGGCCAGGTGAATTTGCTGCCCTCAAATGCAACAGAAACTACCGAGCCCAGAATTAAAAGTACCTCCACGAGCTTACGCGTAGTATTCCCTATCAACATTAAAACTGAAGATGCCTTGGTTAACAGAGGCTGGCTAGAAATCGAAGTTTCCCGTTCTGATATCACCATCAGTAAATACCAAACCACCATCATTGTATTAATGGCCTGTTTAGTAGCCTTGGTTTTGAGTAGCTATTTGGCTTTCCATCTTTCCAAAGAGATAGGCATTGGGATAAGTAACATCAAGTCTGCCATCGAAGCGATGAGCAGCGGCAATTTGGATGCAAAGGTAAAAGAAGATTCCTATGGCGAATTGCGAGAACTGCAACAGTCTCTAAATACCTTGAGCGAATCCATTATTGAGGATCAACGGGAACTCCAACAAAACGTTGACCAAGCTACTGAAGACTTGCGTGAGACTCTAGAAACCATCGAAATTCAGAATATAGAGCTCGATTTAGCAAGAAAAGAAGCCCTAGAAGCCAGCCGTATTAAATCCGAGTTTTTGGCAAACATGAGCCATGAGATTAGGACACCTTTAAACGGTATTATCGGTTTCACCAATCTATTATTGAAAGGTGAATTATCTCCTTCGCAAAATGACTATCTGGAAACCATACAAAAATCTTCGGATAGCTTGCTCGCTATTATTAACGACATATTAGACTTTTCAAAAATTGAGGCAGGCAAACTGGTACTAGACCAAGCCCCCCTCAACTTGCAAGACGTCATCGAAGATGTGCTTGCGATGCTGGCTCCTCTAGCCTTCGAAAAACGCCTAGAACAAATCAGTCTTTTTTATTCTGATGTCCCCACTTATATGATTGGAGACCCTCTGCGCTTAAAACAGATCATCACCAATTTGGTTAACAATGCCATCAAGTTTACAGAATACGGCGAAGTGGTTATTCGAGTCATGCTGGATGACATCATTGATAACGATGCCTTTATAAAAGTCACCGTTAGTGACACAGGTGTTGGATTAACCGAGGAACAGCAGGAAAACTTATTTAACGCATTCCGACAAGCAGATACCACCACAGCGCGGCGCTTTGGAGGAACTGGCTTGGGTCTGGTTATTTCTAAACACTTAGTTGAGCAAATGCATGGCGAAATTAGCTTAGAGAGTAAAGAAGGAGAAGGCTCTACCTTCTGGTTTACTTTTAGAGCAGAAATACAAAATTCTCGCGAAGAACTCAATCCACTTCTTACTGATCGCAAAGCTCATATTCTTGTTTACGATAGTAACGAAACAGTACGTGCAGCTGCCAAAAACACCCTATCGAAGAAAAATATCGAAGTTCATGAATATGATGATATAGCCCTGGTTCGAGAAGATATTCTAAATGAAGGATCGACACACTTTGATGCGGCCATTATTGGTATTAATGCGCAGCAACCTATGTATTTAGAGGTCTCTAAGATCTTCAAAGATAATCCACATGAGTTTCCGATTATCGTGTTTGGCAACCATTCAGATCAGATGGTGATTGCTGATATGATCGGAGGAGAACTACCGCCGCTAATTCCGAAGCCTTTAAATCAAAAGAAATCTTTTACCGTATTACAACAAGCGATTGCCCACGAGTACGTACCCGATATTAGCTATTCTCAACCCAAACAAGTTGAATTCAAAGAAGCCACCGCTCCAAGCCCAGCCTCTAACGATAGACCACTTCAGGTCATTGCAGTTGATGATAACCCTGCAAATCTGAAGTTGCTCTCGGCACTATTGGAAGATTTAGGCGTCGCCGTGACGCCTTGTGATAGCGGTGCCAAGTGCTTGGAATTAATTGATCGCCTTAGCTTCGATTTAGTGTTAATGGACATTCAAATGCCGATCATGGATGGTTTGGAAACCACGAGACGAATTCGAGCAAAAGAAGGTCGTGATGACCACTTACCAATTGTTGCCGTAACCGCTCATGCCCTTGCAAGCGAAAAACAGAAGCTGCTTAAGTCAGGTATGGATGATTATGTTACTAAGCCCATCAATGAAAACCAACTGATACACATTGTTAAACGCTGGACCAACAAAGACCTGGCATCACCACCACCGGTAGAGCTACCACCCAGTTCACCGCGCAATCGCGCAGCGGTAGATATTGCTTTGGGTCTTAAACTAGCGAATGGTAAAGAAGACCTAGCGGAAGAAATGCTTTCAATGCTATTCGCATCTCTAAAGCTAGATAAACATAGCATGAGTGATTCATTAAATCGCAAAGACTTTGATACGCTTTTGGAAATGGTGCACAAGCTCCATGGTGCGACCCGCTATACTGGAGTGCCGCAACTGCAGAATGCAGCGAAGAATCTAGAAGAAAAACTAAAAGAACAATCCTACGAGCAAGTGCCGCAATTATCGGATATTTTATTTCAAGAAATTGAAGCGGTGTTAGCTTGGGGCGCAGAACATAGAGGCATTGAAACAGCTTAATTCTTTTCGAGAATCACAAAAGCCACTGCCATTTCTTTTTCATCAGAAATGGTGAGATGAAAATCAGTCGCTCCCAACTGTTGCGCACGCGCTAATGCAGCATCGGTTAGTTTTAGAATTGGCTTACCAGCTTCATCATGTTCGGTGGATATATGCCGCCAGGTAATACCTTCCGCAAACCCTGTACCCAAAGCTTTGGCAGCAGCCTCTTTTACCGCAAAGCGCTTTGCTAACACTGATGCGGGCCTCTTGGAGGCACAGTATTGCTCCCATTCGTGATCAACCAACACGCGCTTAGCAAAAGCATCGTCTTTTTTACCAACATGGCCTTGCATACGCTGAACGGAAACAATATCTGAACCAATACCGACGATCATTGACGGGCCTGCACCATTAATCGCTTCATTTCACTAACCGCTTCTTTAAAACCAGTCATAACAGCGCGAGCCACTATGCTATGACCAATGTTTAGCTCATTTACACCGGGTAGCGCAGCTATCGGTTGCACATTGTGATAGTGCAAGCCATGACCCGCATTAACTATTAAATGCTTGCCAAGCCCTAATTCTACTCCTCGCTGAATACGTAAGAATTCGTTGCGCTCTACATCTGCGTCTTCAGCATCGGCATAGGCTCCTGTATGTAGTTCAATAGCGGGCGCACCCGCTTCTGCTGAAGCAGCAATTTGCTCATTATCCGGATCAATAAATAACGACACCTCAATCCCTGCCGCACCCAACCGATCGCAGGCGTCTTTGACACGATCATATTGACCAGCAACATCAAGGCCACCTTCGGTAGTTAATTCCTCGCGCTTCTCTGGTACTAGACAACAATGGGGAGGCCTTACTTTTTCTGCAAAGCTAATCATTTGTTCTGTCACCGCCATTTCCAAATTCACGCGGGTTTGCAACGTTTCCATCATTACGTGAACATCTCGCTCCTGAATATGGCGAAGATCCTCTCGCAAATGCACAGTAATACCATCAGCTCCTGATTCTTCCGCTAATAAAGCGGCGTAAACTGGATCGGGATAGCGAGTTCCCCTCGCTTGACGCAGGGTGGCCACGTGATCCACATTGACACCCAGTAATATTCTAGAATTGCTCACCGGCAGACTCCCTATCATTAAATCTATATCTCTCTTTCAGCACACTACCATCAGCTTTTTGTTAGCGGCTTGAATAATTGACGACTCTCTAATGGCTTATCACCCAAATGCGGTGCTAACGCTAATCTTAATAGTCGTTTCGCGGCTTTGCGTGTTTCTGCATCTTGCCATTGCTGTTGTGAAATAGCGAGTAGCTGTTGCCCACTGAATAGCATCCTGTTGAAGGCAGGATCGATTTTCTTGAAAGCGACATTAAAGCCTGCCTCAGGGTCATAAGCATAGTGAAGATCAGCGTCAATGGCGGTAAAACTAGCGTCCATATCCAACACCAACTCATAACCAAGCTCTGCCAACAAAGTAAGCTCAAACTCCCGCAAGAATATCTCAATTTGAGCATTATCTTGTTGGACTTCCTTTAGTAAACCAAGTGTTTGTATATATTGTCGATATAGAACAGGATGAGGTTCTTCTTTGAGTAGTAGGCGAACAATTAATTCATTCAAATACATCGCACTGTAGAGCGCGGTCCCAAAAAGCAGAAAGCCTGCGCCGGCTGGCTCAACTTTGGTACCGGTTTTCAGTTCACGATCACCCTGCCACAGAAAAGTTAAGGGCTGAAATGGTTGTAGCAAACGGGCTTTATTATTTTTTCCAGAGGTACTTTTTGCACCCCTATAAACCAAACTTACTCGACCAAATGATTCGGTGAAAGCTTCTACTAACAAGCTGGTTTCTCTATATGGCCGAGTATGTAGAACCAAGCCAGAAACCCATTCTTGAGTACGCTTGGTCATCACTGCGCCTTTGCAATAAAGCCTATGTTAGTGCTCATCATAGCCAAGGCTGCGCAAGGCTCGCTCATCATCGGACCAGCCACCTTTCACCTTAACCCAAAGATTCAACATAACTTTGCTATCGAGCATTGTCTCAATATCTTTTCGGGCATCACTGCCAATCGTTTTTAGCTTTTGACCCTGTTTACCAATGACAATGTTCTTTTGCCCCGGGCGCTCCACCAAAATAAGCGCATGGATATGCCAAACCTTGCCCTCTTGTTTCATTTGCTCGATTTCAACGGCCATCGCGTAAGGCACTTCCTGGCCTAGCTGACGCATAATCTTTTCGCGAATAATTTCCGCCGCCATAAAACGCTGCGAACGATCAGTGATCTGATCTTCTGGGAAAAAGTGGATGCTCTCTGGTAAACAAGTATGAATTTCCTGCTCCAGCTCTTCCAACTGCTTACCTCTAAGCGCCGATACAGGCACAATGGTTTTGAAGGGAAACTTGTCTGAAACAGATTCAATAAATGGCAGCAGCGTAGCCTTATCTTCGAGCTTATCGATTTTATTGATCACTAAAATCACTGGGGATTTGGTAGCCTTAAATTGCGCCAGCACATGATCGTCTTCATCACTCCAGCGACCAGCTTCTACAACGAACAGTACCGCATCCACATCATTGACTGCAGAGGTGGCAGCCCTATTCATGTATCGATTAATCGCCTTGGGTTCTGATTTATGAATACCTGGAGTATCAACAAAAATAACCTGATGTTGAGCTTCAGTTTTGATACCGAGTACACGATGTCGAGTGGTTTGGGGTTTACGAGAGGTGATACTAATTTTTTGCCCCAAAAGATGGTTCAGTAGCGTGGATTTACCCACATTTGGGCGCCCTAAAATGGCCACATAGCCACAATAGGTGGACTGTTCTGGCGTCGAAGTCAATTTGTATTCCTCAGGTTTAACTTAGGATAGCGCAGTCAGCGCCTTTCCGGCTGCTTGCTGTTCCGCGTGTCGGCGACTAGTGCCTTCGCCCAAGAAAGGAGTGCTAATCCCTTCGATAACACATTCAATCTTAAAGGTTTGGCAATGGGATTTGCCTTCAATAGACACAATATTATAACTCGGCAGTGGCAACTTTCTGGCCTGCAGAGTCTCTTGTAAACGAGTCTTGTTGTCTTTAACGGTGTCAGTTAAGGACAGGCCTTTAAAGCGAGTTTCAAACCACTCATTAACGACCTTCTGACAAATTTCGAAGCCCGATTCTAAATATATGGCTCCAATGATAGCCTCTACGGCATCAGCTAGTGTAGAACTCCGCTTAGTTCCACCAGACTTTAGCTCTCCGGGGCCCACTTTAATATACTGGTTCAATTGAAATTGTTGCCCCAATTCAGCCAGTGTTGTGCCCTTTACTAAACTGGCTCTTAAACGGCTCAACTGCCCCTCTTTAGCGTCTGGAAACAGGCGGAACAATGACTCCCCAACGATAAAGTTGAGGATGGAGTCTCCTAAAAATTCGAGCCGTTCATTGTTGTTTTGGCCACTTGCACTTCGATGAGTTAATGCGAGGCCTATCAGCTCTTCACCTTTAAATTGATAACCAATAGCAGATTCTAAAGAGCGATAATCGGGCATTTAATTTCAGTAAACTATTTTGCAACGGTAATGGTGTGAGAAAACTTGGTAATGGCGTCGATATTACCGAACATTGAGGTACGTACTTCATAATTCACATTAATCGTGATGTTTCCCTTGTCCTTGATGATCTCAACATCTTCTTTCCCCAGCCTTACCCCACTGGTAGCGATTCTTTTCTGCAATGTGTCGCGTATTTGCTTGGAGGACATACTTGCTGTCTTGGCCCCTTCCTCTTGCATGTTTTCCAGGGCAGTGGCTACGGCAAAATCATCGTAATACGAGGGGTAAATTTTTATGGCTGATACCGCCACAATGCCCACCAGGAATCCAATCAAAACCATACTCATTGCGGTCATCCCGCGCTGTTTGGTATTTAAATTCATAGTGCCTCCAGAAAAGTCGTTATTTTTATATTATTCGTACAGAAAGCGATTGTGACTAAAACTCGGGATCCAACCTGGCATGTGCATCCACACAGCAAAGGCTTTACCCACAATGTTTTCGTCCGGCACGAAGCCCCAAGATCGGCTATCGCTACTGTGGTCCCTATTATCACCCATCATAAAGTAATGATCTTTAGGAACAATCCACTTTTGAGGTGGACCGGCAGGCCGTCCAAGGTCAACATGAACCTTATGATCAATCTCTCCTAACTTCTCATTATAGATCCTATATGCAGGACGGTTAGGTGGAAGTTGTGCGACGTACTCTTGGCTGATTAATTCACCATTCACAAAGATACGCTTGCTTTCGTAGCGAATCTCATCGCCCGGCAACCCTACGACTCGCTTAATGAAGTTCACCGTTGGCTTCTGGGGATAACGAAACACCATAATATCCCCCCGTTGGGGCTTATCCATGCTGATAATCTCGGTGCCGATCACCGGCAAGCGAAACCCATAAGCAAACTTGTTGACGAGAATATAATCGCCGATTTGTAGGGTGGGAATCATTGAACCTGAGGGAATTTTAAACGGCTCTAATAGAAAAGAACGCAGCACCAGTACAATTAATAAAACGGGAAAGAACGATTTTGGATACTCAATCAGTGCTGGTTCTCGCAATTTCTTTTCCAGCACCTCTTGATCAACATTAGCCTCTCCAACATTTTGCTTGTAGGACTCAGCTGAGGCTTTACGCATCCGCGAAAAGATGGCGATATCCAACAAATAGACAAACCCTGTCACCCCAACCAAAATTACTAATACGAGGGAAAAATCGATATCCATGAATTATTTGTCCACCTTGAGTACGGCCAAGAACGCATCCTGAGGTATTTCCACACGCCCCACTTGTTTCATGCGTTTTTTACCTTCCTTCTGCTTCTCTAAGAGTTTCTTCTTACGGGTTACGTCGCCACCGTAGCATTTAGCTGTTACATTCTTACGCAGCGCCTTAACGGTTTGACGGGCAATAATCTTGCTACCGATGGCCGCTTGAATGGCCACATCAAACATTTGCCTCGGAATAATTTCTTTCATCTTTTCCGTCAATGCGCGCCCACGATATTCAGCCTGATCACGGTGACAAATAACGGCTAACGCATCGACACGATCACCATTAATCAACACATCAACTCTCACCAAGCTACTAGCGTCAAAGCGTTTAAAGGTATAATCCAAGGATGCGTAACCGCGGCTGGTGGATTTTAGTTTATCGAAGAAATCTAGAACCACTTCGCTCATCGGCACTTCATAGTGAACCGCAACCTGGGTCCCCATAAACTGCAGATTCTTTTGCACACCGCGCTTTTCTACACACAGGGTAATAACATTCCCCAAATAATCTTGCGGAACCAAAATATTTACATCAGCAATGGGCTCGCGAAATTCTTCGACTTTCGAAGGATCGGGAAGATCTGATGGATTATCTACAGTAACAACTTCACCGTTTTTCAGCATTAGCTCATAGATAACGGTTGGAGCTGTTGTAATCAGGTCTAGATTATATTCACGCTCAAGACGCTCTTGGATGATTTCCATATGGAGCATTCCCAAGAAGCCGCAGCGAAAACCAAATCCTAATGCATCAGAAGTTTCTGGCTCATAAAACAAGGAAGCATCATTTAGAGACAGCTTACCTAACGCATCGCGAAAGCCTTCGTAATCGTCGGAGCTGACTGGGAACAATCCTGCATAAACCTGAGGCTTCACCTTTTGGAAGCCTGGTAGTGATTCTATATCATCAGCATTTTTTGAATGGGTTAATGTATCACCAACGGGGGCACCGAGAATATCTTTGATACCTGCAACCACATAACCCACTTCGCCAGCTTTAAGAACACCCGTCTCAGAGCGCTTAGGTGTAAACACACCAACGCCATCCACGATGTGATCTTTTTTCGTAGACTTGACTTGGATTTTCTCGCCTTTCTTGAGTTCACCATGAATAACTCGAACCAGCGACACCACACCAAGGTAATTGTCGAACCATGAATCGATAATTAAGGCTTGCAATCGACCATCACGATCACCTTCTGGCGCAGGAATGGTATGCACCAAACGCTCAAGCAAATCCTCAACACCTAGCCCAGTCTTAGCACTCACTTGGCAAGCATCGGTCGCCTCGATACCGATAATATCCTCGATCTCCTGTTGTACTCGCTCCGGCTCCGCCTGGGGAAGATCAATCTTGTTGAGTACCGGCATCACCTCGAGGCCTTGCTCAATAGCCGTATAACAGTTTGCTACCGATTGTGCTTCTACGCCCTGTCCCGCATCGACGACTAGTAAAGCACCCTCACAGGCAGCTAAGGAACGAGAAACCTCGTAGGAGAAGTCCACGTGACCGGGGGTATCGATAAAATTGAGTTGATACCTCTCTCCATTCTGAGCGGTGTAATACAAAGTTACGCTTTGGGCCTTGATGGTAATGCCCCGCTCTCGCTCAAGATCCATGGAATCAAGCACCTGAGCCTCCATTTCTCGGTCTGATAGCCCACCGCAGGTTTGAATAAACCGGTCAGCAAGGGTGGATTTACCATGATCGATATGGGCAATGATGGAGAAATTGCGAATATGGTCGATGTCGCTCACAGTTGCTCTACTTCTTTATTGGGTTGTGGGTTGATAGGGGCTGGTAAGGCAAAATATTAACTAAGCGCGCAATTCTACTGAAATACTGGCCACGGGTCATTATTCATAAACACAAAAGGCTTATCGACCTGCTTAAGTATTCACCAAGCAGGATCGATAAGCCACTCATGACACTGCGTATCTGTGAGCTATTCGACCTTTATGGCCAGAAACTCTGGGGCTCCGCGACGATTTACCAGAATAGGCACCCACTTTCCTTTGGGTAAGTTTCGCGCAATTTTCTTGAATTCGGAGACATCAGACACCTCTTGATTAGCTAGGTTGGTGATCACATCCCCGGGGCGAATACCTGCCTCTCTCGCTGCACCACCATTTACCTGCTTAACGATAACGCCTCCCGCTAAGCCCAACTGCTGTGCCTCAGGCTTGGGCAACGGCACAACTTCCAAACCTAATAAGGTGGATTGCCCCTTAGTCTCAGCTTTTCTCGCAACTTTAGCGGGATCCTGTGGCAGCTCACCGACTTCTAGCTCCAGAGTTTTCCCTTTGCCCGCACGAACGATCTCTATCTCAACCTCGGTTCCAGGCTTGGTGCGACCTACCACATGCCTCAGGCTTGCTGCCTTGGTAATGGATTTACCTTCAAACTCCAAAATAACGTCTCCGGGTCTGATACCACCCTTACCTGCTGGGCCATCGGCCAACACTTTCGCCACAATAGCACCTTCAGGCTTATCTAAACCAAGTGACAATGCCAAATCTCGATTCACATCATGAATAACCACACCTAGCCAACCACGACTAACCTGTCCGTCATTTTTAATTTGCTCAACCACTTCCATGGCGACATTGATTGGGATAGCAAAAGATAGCCCCATAAATCCCCCTGAGCGGCTGTATATTTGGGAATTGATACCCACAACTTCGCCTTCTAAATTAAAAAGCGGCCCACCAGAGTTGCCGGGATTGATCGCGACATCGGTTTGAATAAAAGGCACATAGTTATCATTGGATAAGTTTCGGCCTTTGGCACTGACAATACCTGCTGTTACACTGTGATCAAAACCGAAAGGCGAACCAATGGCTAACACCCACTCTCCTACTTTTAGCTTTTCCGAATCACCTAAATCGACCACTGGTAGATCATCAGCATCTACTTTTAACAGCGCCAAATCGCTAAGCTCATCGCCACCGATTAATTCAGCATCCAATACTTGGCGATCAGAAAGTCGAATACTAATTTCATCAGCACCAGCCACCACGTGATTGTTAGTTAATATGTAGCCATCTTTGGAAATGATGATCCCTGAACCTAGGCCCTCCCTTTCTCGTTCTGGCATTTCAAAACCATCGCCGAAGAAGTACTTAAAATACTCAGGAATTTGTGGATGAAATTGCGATCCGCCAAAGCCTCGCATTTTTTGAGTAGTGCTAATAATTACTACTGAAGGACTATTGTCTTCCACAAGCTCAGTAAAGTCAGGAAGAGATCTAGCTTGTAGTTGACTGCTTACGAGCGCCAAACATAGAAAAATAAAGCCCAAAAGTTTCCTTTGTACGTTAGGCATATTTTTACCTCATTACTAAAAACTAAACACAACCAACAGGCGAACCTGTTAATTTAAAGACTGAAGTTAGAATAATAATGTGTAGCGAAAGTTCCACAAAACAAGGGGATTGTATAAGAAAGTCGAGATAAGTGACTCGAAAGGTTAGCTTCCCGGTATTAATACCTAAAACAAGAGCTAGATAGTTTCTGAAGGGCAGAAGCTCACGTCACTGCCATCAGAGAGCCTTAACACAACCGGTTGATAGCGCTTGTCCTTTCTTATCCTCAAAAAATGCAATCGCACTAAAGCAAACCCAATGGCAAGGCCGATCAAACCCGAAAGTGTTACCCACAAATCACCAGCGTCAACACTATCCGCTGCTACAGATGCCACTAGCATAAAGATCAACGGCATCATATAGGCAACTAAGGTACCTTTCATAACAACGTCTTCGGGAACCCCGATCACGACATTATCACCAACGTTGAGATTGAACGCATTAATCGCCCGCACATGATTCTTGTGCTGCTGGCCAAGCTTAGCTAATGCACTCTGACCACAGCCTTGACGGGCTGAGCATGATTGGCAGGCAGTTTGGCGAATGGATTCTACCCAAACGGATCCTTCCTCTACTGCAACTACGCGACCTGTCTCTTCAATCATTGGTAACCTTTGGAATTAACGACAACCCCAAAACTTTAACCAATGTAAGGCAATTAATCTAGGGGAGCGGTTTCAATTGCACTGCCATGGCGACCTGCATGGCTGTTTCGATGGGAATTTCGCCAACCACAGTAACAAGGTATTCACCGCCCTCGTAGGGAAGCCTTCGGCTGAGAGCGGTGGTAGCACCGTGGGTTTGAGTTCCTTCTGACTGAAATCGGCTATCGATTTTCTCTAAAAACACTGAGAAAGCTGCCAGGCCATCGGTAAAGACTTTAGTGCTGGCGGTCACACCATCAATGACGCGCATTTCATTATCTGAGATGTTAAATCCTGCGGGTATCCAAGCCAACTTCCAATCGTAATTGGGGGACTGCGTCAACGGTGAATCGTTCTTCTTAGCAATCCACTTGAGTCCATCTCCGGGATTGAATTCATCACCTTCTATGTCCACACCAATATCAATTGATACAAATTCAAATACCTCAAGTCCACGTCCTTTACGATCCACAGTCACAGATTTCAGTAACAATCCAGACTCTTTATCTAACCAAAACTGATAGCCATAGCGGGCTTTATCTTTCGGGAGCACATCAACTCGGTAGGCATCTCGACCAGCAACCCTGCCTGGGCCACCTTTGCGCAACATATAATGGCTAGGAATCTGTAAGCCGCCCCGCTTAGCAATATCTAGGTGCGGTGTTGATGTTGAGGAGGCCTTAAAGTCCTTGCTGGATTCTGGGTGCAAACAACTTACTTGTTGGCCACGACGCAGAATTTCAGAGGGTGAGCCAGTTAAATGTATGATTCGTTCCCAGGGTTCGCCATTAACAATTCCATGGATTACCTCTACCGTATTGAGCTTGTCGCCATTCAGTAAAATAGATCGCCCTCGGTAGTTAAGCTCACGTCCCGCTTGCGCCATTTGTGTTAACCATTGCTGAGCAGAGTGATCACTGGAAAGCGGGGTTACGGCCCACGCTAAATCCACTGACAAGACCAACAAAAGTGCAAGTCCTTTCACTGTGATAATACGACGCATTTTACTGAAGGCACTCCATAGAGTTTGAATCCCATGCATAGAATAGTTTTACATATTATGGGGCAATATGAACCACCCGCGTATAAGACATGGAACCACTCACCGTGTTTAAAGCTGCATTACCAGAGTGAGATACTAGGTAATGGTTTAAGCGCTGATTCTTATCAATAGGCATGCGGACAATTTCAGGTTGCGCCACAGCCTTTGACTGGGCTGGCAAGCGCGACTCAGCCACTGTGGTGACGTAAGCATTTGCCGGCCGTTCAATAGTGATTGCTTGCTTAGCTGAATTGGTTACCTGATTAACTGTACCATTAGCGGCAACCAAAGTAGCCACAGGTGCTGTCGTTGAATTTGCCGCAACATGGGGTGCATTAACTGCTCCACCCTGCTGCTGGAAAGTCTGCCAACCAAACACCACCATTGCTGATACAGACGCGGCTACGGCAACACTACTTAAAGGCTGCAACACTTTACTTGCCCAACTTGGCTTCGATTCTATGGCAACATCGTGAGCGGCTTCTTTATCTATCGCTGCCGCAATTGAAGCAGTAAGATCAACTTTTGCGAAACGCGCGTCATGACCCGCTTTTAAATCCCCGTGCATCACTGAACGGGAGACATGATAACGACGCCACTTCTGTATCAACTCAGAATCAGACTCCAAGGATTTTAGCGTTCGACGAAGCTCTAAATCAGAGGCCTCACCATCCATGAGCGCTGATAGTTCCTCATGCGATCGTTCACTCATACCACTCAACCTTTTTCTCTTAACCTTTAACTTTTAAATCTCTATTTCTAAATCTATTGGCAACTCTTGCCCTTCAAATCCGGTATTCAAGGCCAACTAGAATGTCTATCCCATCAAGCCTTTAATACTGTTGTCGATTGCTTCCCTACCGCGAAATATTCGCGATCGCACCGTGCCTACGGGGCAATCCATTACTTCGGCAATCTCTTCATAACTAAGGCCGTCAAACTCACGCAGAGTCACCGCGGTCTTCAAATCATCAGGCAGAGCTGCAATAGCGTCATAAATCACTTTTTCTAGCTCGTCTCTTAATAGATTGTTTTCCGGGCTAGAAGTTTCATGTAAGGCACTACCACCCTCATAATATTCTGCATCCTCGATCTCAACATCGCTGCCAGGAGGCCGTCGCCCACGGGATACCAAGTGATTCTTCGCCGTATTCACCGCAATGCGGTATATCCACGTGTAGAATGCACTCTCACCACGGAAATTCTTAAGAGCCCGGTAAGCCTTAATAAATGCTTCCTGAGCCACATCCATAGCTTCGTCTTGATCATGCACAAAGCGACCAATCACCGATAGCACCTTGTGCTGATACTTGGCAACTAACAGGTCAAAGGCCCGCTTGTCGCCTTTCTGAACCCGCTCAACTAACTGCTGATCGGCTTCTCTTTCACTCATTGATACAACAACTCCCCACTATGTAGCCGCAAAGGCGGCCAAATCTGTTCCATGAGACTGACCCATGCAGGCAAAGTTCCCTGGAGTTAAGCATTTATATTCAAAAGCGTCTAACTTCTTCATATCTATCAAGATACTCAAGTCATAAATTGGTAACATCACGCCCTTAAGCCGTTATAATAGCTCATCGTTACCAAAAAGCCTTAACAACCTAGGTAGTAACAGTTTTCTACGATAGACCATGGCAAAACGAATCGAACACGACATATTAATCATTGGCAGTGGCGCCGCCGGTTTATCGGCAGCGATTCACCTAGCACCAAATGCAAAGGTGGGTGTGCTTAGTAAAGGACCTTTAACCGCAGCCAGCACCTACTATGCCCAGGGTGGCGTGGCCGCGGTACTCAATGAGCATGATTCTATCGATTCTCATATTCAAGACACTCTCGTTGCAGGTGGTGGCCTATGTCGCGAACCGGCTGTGCGCTTTACTGTAGAAAATGGCCCAGAAGCCATTCAATGGCTGATAGAGCAAGGTGTCCGTTTCGACCAGGAAACTGATAGCACCGGCCACACTGAATACCACCTGACCAAAGAAGGTGGACATAGTCATCGCAGAGTGATTCATGCAGCAGACGCCACTGGTCTAGCTATTTCCAAAACACTGATCAAGGGAGCCAAATCCCTTGAAAATATTTCCCTCTATGAATCACACGTTGCAATTGATCTAGTGACTACCCGTAAATTGGGTTTAGAGGGTAACCATGTATTGGGGGCATATGTTCTAAATCTTGCCGACGGCACCGTGGAAACCCACTGCGCGAAATTCGTGATACTTGCTACCGGTGGCGCCAGCAAATCCTATCTGTATACCAGCAATCCCGATGTTGCCACTGGTGACGGTATTGCGATGGCTTGGCGCGCCGGCTGCCGAGTGGCAAACATGGAATTCAACCAATTCCATCCAACATGCTTATATCACCCTGATGCCCGCTCGTTCTTGATTACCGAAGCGGTCCGCGGCGAAGGTGGTTATTTACGCCTGCCCAATGGACAGCGTTTTATGGACAAGTTCGATGAGCGAGGTGAGCTCGCTCCGCGGGACATTGTCGCTAGAGCTATCGACCATGAAATGAAACGCCTGGGTGTGGATTGTTTGTACCTGGATATTTCACACAAACCGGAAGACTTTATTCAAGATCATTTTCCAACCGTGTATGAAAAATGCCTCACCTTGGGAATCGATATCACCAAAGAGCCCATCCCTATTGTACCCGCTGCACACTATACCTGCGGGGGCGTACTAACTAACCTGCAAGGAAAAACGGATGTAGATGGCTTATATGCCATTGGTGAAACTGCTAGCACTGGCCTGCACGGCGCAAACCGCATGGCGAGCAATTCGCTATTGGAATGTCTGGTTTTCGCAATCAGCGCGAGCAATGACATCCGCACAAAGCTATCTCACCGAGTGTGTGACTTAGAATTGCCAGATTGGGATGAAACCCAGGTGACCGATTCAGACGAAGACGTTGTGATCTCCCACAACTGGGATGAGCTTAGACGCTTTATGTGGGACTACGTGGGCATTGTTAGAACGGATAAGCGACTTTTGCGGGCCAAACATCGTGTGAAGATGCTGCGCAAAGAGATACTGGAATTCTATAGCAACTACAAAGTATCAAACGATTTGATTGAGTTGAGAAACTTGGCTTTGGTATCCGAACTTATTATCCGAAGTGCACTAAAACGCAAAGAAAGCCGTGGCTTGCATTTCACTCTTGATTATCCAGAGCAGCTGGAAAAAGCCTCCGATACGGTGTTGGATCCTCAACAGCCCTTCAAAGACTAGCTGACGCCGGCTTGTTTAAACCGTCCAAGAGGATTGCGAATCTGTGGGCGCTGCCATCTTAGGAAAACTTGAAGCCGTCGAAAGTCCTCGCTATCAATGCTGTCGGGCAACAATAAGCAGCATTTTGAGAATTCAAAGAGCCGAGATGGACGTTTAAAATGGAGTACGATGATGTCGGCGGTTATTCTAGAAGAAGACGCCAACTCATAGGGACCAAGCAAACCTTTCCTGGCCTTCAAAATCCAACCATCTTCACACCAGGTTATTCCCATCACTGCCTCAGAACCAGTTAGGCTAACCGATTGGCGATGCATGTTAATACCATGAAGAATCAGCACTACAGCCAGTGTCACGCTTAAGTAAATGGGTGCCGACCATGAAGCAACCAGCGCCAAGAGAATGCTATGAAAGGCAACATTAACCCACAACAAACGCCGGGAAGATTTGATCCTTAAATCAGGACGCCAATCGTGTAAGGATGACATTTACAATGTGCTTCATATCGGGATCACTAGGCTCAGCTCGCTGGGTAAACCATTCGAACATTTCCACATCCTGCTTATCTAACAAGGTGACAAACAGCTTCTGATCTTGCTCAGAAAGCGATAAAAAGTGTTTTGCAAAAAACGGCGCTAGTAGCACCTCCACTTCTTTAATGCCCCGACGACACTGCCAGGACAAACGCTTGAGCTCGTCTTCTGTATATAAGGGAGAGGACATAGTGGGTTTGGACATAAGAGCATTGATCTCCAGTAAATGAGGGGCAAATTATAGCCTAAGCAAATAACCACATCAGCCATCAGCTGAAATCGCTATCAAATAAGACTATTATCGGCGTAAATAATTGCAGAAAACTCGAGGTTTCAATGAGTTGGCCAACAGGTAAAGGTATTTCTTCAGACACGATTCGCTCTCAGCAAGCGAACCAGGGTCTCTTCCCTTTAGAGAGCTACAGCACGCTCAAAGTCTCTGGTGATGATCGCTTTTCTTTTTTACAAGGCCAGGTCACCTGCGATATGGATCGAGTTAGCAAGGGTGAAGCACTATTAGGTGCACACCTAAATCTGAAAGGAAGAATAGAAGCGAGTTTCATTGCATTTAATAGTGAAGACTCAGTGCTATTGATGCTGCCTAAAAATCAAACAGAGCACTTACTGCAAATATTGCAAAAATATGCACTGTTCGCGAACGCTTCACTGGAGATTTGTGATGATTTCTTACCTTTCTTAGGCTGGGGAAATGACAATTGTCTAAGCCAGCTCATCTATCGAAATTCCTCGATTCCGCAAATATGCTTAGGGCTACTGAGTAAAGAACAACTAGAAAACCTAGCTCCCGACACCCCCATAGGAACCGAGCAAGATGCTTTGGCGATATTGGCAAGAAACGGTTTTATCATTGCAGAAGAACAACAGCGCGCCCAATACCTGCCTCAAGAATTAAACTACGACATGATTGATGGTATCAGCTTTGACAAAGGTTGCTACAAAGGACAGGAAGTAGTTGCACGCATTCACTTTCGCGGCCAGGTTAAACAGCGATGCCAACCGTTCGCCGCTAATCAGGAAATCCCGCCAGGAGCCAGCGTCAACAACGACAGGGCAGCTTCCTGTGGCCAGTCCATTAATTATGTCCCACCTTCCGTTAGTAGCCATTCCGGTTACGGCTGCGTTTTGATCAAAACAAGCGAAACGGAATCTAAAACCTTGCACTTAGAACAAAATGATGAGGCCGAACTCCAGCTGCTATCGCTCCCCTATGCTATAACTTAAATTTAGGTGTGCATTCGTAAGCATGCCTAGATCAAATAACCTAGGGAGTCTCGGCGAATGGCCACCGTTGAAGAAACTGTTCTACAAGAGCTTGTTGCTCTTATCAAAAATGATGAAATGGTACTACCCACCCTACCAGAGGTAGCACTAACCGCAAGAGACACTGCCGAAGACCCCAACGCCTCCGCTGCCGATCTCGCAAAAGTGATCAATAACGACGCAGCGATGACCGCAAGAATCATTAAAGTAGCGAACAGCCCTATTATGCGTGGCTCCAAAGAAGTTAACGACGTGCAAATGGCTATCGCACGTTTGGGAATGGCCTGCATTTCAAATCTAGTAACAGGCTTAGCCATGGAACAAATGTTCCAAGCAACATCTGATCTAATCGATAAGACCATGCGCAAGAGCTGGAAACACAGCACGGAAGTAGCTGGTATCGCCAACGTTCTGTGCCGCCATTACACTAAGTTAAAACCTGATCAGGCTACTTTAGCGGGCCTAGTGCACAATATAGGCGTGCTCCCAATTCTTACTTATGCTGAAAACAACAATCAGTTAAATGACCCGATCACTTTGGAAAGGGTTATTGACAAAATCCATCCTCACGTAGGAACCCGAATTCTTCAATCCTGGGAATTTCCAGAGGATTTAGTGGCAGTGCCGGGTAATTTTTTAAAATTTCAACGAGATACAGGTACAGACAAACCTGACTACGCAGATATCGTCACCGTTGCAAATTTGCAAAGTTATATCGGCTCCGATCATCCTTTAACCACATTTGATTGGAACACGGTGACGGCATTCGCTCGTTTGGGCCTAGATCCACAAGTTGAAGACGCTGAAGGTGAGGATCTATCAGACGAAATGGAAGCGGCAATGGCTATGCTTCAATAATCAAGGCAGATCCTACCCTAAGTTCTTATACTCAGCCACTTTGTATGCAGCACGCTCTAGATCTTTACCTATAATTTGCTTATGGGTAAAGATCAAATAAACCAACGCTTCGGTATTAGAGCCCAGCTGATGGCTCTGCTCATTTTGTTTTTTATACTTCTGGTTTTTTTTACCAGCGTCACCGTTCGTGAGCAGCTTCGAGATTTAAGACTATTCCGCGACCAACAGCAATTACTATCTGATTCCATTAAATTACATGAGCTAGGCTATCTACTATATAAAGACCGGGTAACTTGGCAAACCGAAACCAATAAGCCTGCAGCAAAGGATTTGTTAAGCCTAAAAACTGTCCTCCTGTACCTACAAGATTCCTCGAAGCAAAGCGAGAACTTTTCTCCTTTTAATCAAGAGTCAATAGAAAAAGTTCAGGGAATCGCAAGATCAGATCTTTCATTATCTCACGGCGAAATGGAAGAACTACTTCTCGATTTACAATCATCAAGCACCAACACCCATTCTAAGAACATAGAACAGGTGATTAGTCTGAATCCTTTAAAGGAATTAGAAACTATTCGAAACTTGGTTTTATTTACCCATCTACATTATAAACAACGAAATTTAGTCAAAATAGGGCTGTTAAAACAAGTGAATTTGCGCATTCTGTTTGAGCTACTGGAATTGGCTCAATTAGAAAACAAACTTCGCAAACGCATCGGCGCTAACTCAAGCGGTATCAAATACTCCACCACCAGAAAGCAGCTCAGCACCGAATCCCAAGTGCAATCTCTCATCGAGAAACAACAATTACTCACTGAACTAAGAAAGCAATTGGGATATCAAGGTTTCATTCATTATTTCAAAAACATGGTCTTAAGAGGACCAGAGAAGTATGAAAAAATCACTCGCCACAAAGTTCTAGATACTATTCGTTTGGTAGATACCTTATCCGGCGGACACAAGCTAAATGCAGCAAGCCGCCATGATTTGATCACTATCAGATCAGTGATCTTAGACTACGCAAACAAAATTGAAATCGTAATCGCTGAATGGAAAAAAGGAACTCCAATTGGTGAAATTGATAAATTAGTGCGAGTCGACGATATTCCCGCAGCTACAGCCCTTGAAAGATTACACTCAGATATCTATGACCTAGTGCTGCAAATTATGGTCAATAGTTTTGATCAACGAATACAGGCAACTCATCAAGCGACCAGTGAAACCTACCTGCTTGCACAACATTTCTTTGAAGAACGTTATAAAGATATTCAGCGCAAAATGCTAACCTATCTTTTTGTATCTGTTGTAGGCTCCATCATATTACTAATAATCGTTGCATCCATTACTCAACGTATTATTTCAAGAATCGAGCATATCAAGAAAGTACTGCATCATATGGAGACCTATACAGATCTAAACATTCGCGCCTCTGAAAATGGTAACGATGAAATTGGCGATATCGCAGTGTCATTAAATAATGCTATCAAGCATCGTTCAGAAATCGAAGAATCACTGGCCAATCAAACCAAAAAGTCGCAGCAAGCAGCGCAGGCCAGAATGCGTTTTTTATCCGGCATGTCTCATGAAATGAAAACACCACTAAACTCTATTATCGGTTATTCACAAAGATTAATGTCTAAATCTCAGGATACCGGTAGCCGAGAATATGAAGCCCTGAAGACTATTCATCAGAATGGCAACCAATTGCTCAATCGCATCACTCATATATTGAAACTAGTCGATATTGACAACACACTCGACTTAGGGGAAAAGCAAGCGAGCATAGCCCATTTACATCAAAGTCTAGTTGCCAAAGAAGAGGCATTCCCTGAAAACAAACTTAATCTAATATGGGAAGCGCCGACAGAAAAAATCGATTTAGTAGGCACACCAGAAGCAGCAAACGATATCATTACACATCTATGCGATCCCGATAATTTCCCAAGCGGCTCAAGCATTAGCGTTAAGGGAAAAATAACTGATGGATATTGTACCTTAACAGTAACTTTCGAAGATGCGGAGACAGATTTAGAGCAAGTAAATAGCTTGTTCAACGAAACACAAGGTCTGGTCAATTTATCAAGTCAACGCCACGAAGGGTCAAATCTAAACATGGCAATTATCAAGACGATCATTGAAAAGCTTGATGGAAAGATTACCGCTAAACTGAAAGACAACGAAGTCACCTACCTTATTCAAATCCCATGTGCGTAACATGTGCTTTTAATCGGTAGGAATACGCTTCACAAAGGAATAAGTTGGTTTAACACAGTCATTAAAAGCCCGGGGCTGCCAGCCTAATTGCTGCTGCGCTTTTTGGCTAGAAGGTATTGCTTGCCACTGCAAGAAAGTAAGCTGGCCTCTAGGAATTAAAGGCGGCTTATCGATGACATTTGAAATAACTTCGCCGACGCTAGCAACCATATTCGCCACAGGCAAAGGCATCACCATTGGCATGCGTTTCTGGATATTTAATTCGTGATAAACAATTTCCGCCAAATCTGTTAACGGCAGGTAACGTTCACTTAAAATAAAGCGCTCGCCGATTGCAGCTTTTTCGGCAGCTAAAACATGCCCCTCGCCCACATCAGGCCCATACACAACCGGAAAGCCACCCGGTAACAACGCTGGCACTTGCCCCTTATACAAACGCAGGATTAGATCATTGACACCCGGAGATCCAGCTACCAAAGTTCCTGGCCCATAAACTGCTGAAGGATGCAAGAAAATGGCTGGAAGCCCTTTTTCCAAAGCATTAGCAACAATCACGTCGGCATCTTGCTTAGAGCGCTCGTAAAAGGTTCCCTTGGGCTCATTATCTATGACAGACTCATCATATGTCTCACCAGGAGCGGCTTTGAAAACATCAATAGTACTGGTGTAAATAAAACGCTCAACGCCCACATCCAGCGCAACATCCACCATTTTACGAGTGCCGTTCACATTCACCGTTTGGAAAATGCTATTATCACGCATCCATTGCTCTGGAAAACCTGCGGCATGATAAACCATATCGCAGCCTTCAAAGGCGGGATAAAGAGAAGCTTTATTAGTGATATCACCTTGAACAAATTCACAAGTACTCGGCAAAAGACGTTGCGCCTTTTCAACTGAACGGACTAGTAAACGTACATCATGTTCACGCCTTAAAAGCGCCTGCATAATGTTATAACCGACTAATCCGGTAGCACCGGTAACAAGTATTTTCGCCATGGCGTTAATCCTGAAGTAACTCCCTCAGGATTAAACCTGGTTACTGGCTATTGATCAAGTTGACTAAAGAGTTTTTGCACAGAGGAAAAGTCTTTTCCACCATTGCCTTGGCGACTTAACATGACATAGAGACTCTTTGCGATATTCCCCATTGGCGTCGTGGACTTACTCTTGAGCGCTACATCAATGGCTAGCCCTAAATCCTTATTCATCAAATCTACTTGAAAACCGCCGTTGTAATCATTGGAAGCAGGCACTCCATCCATCACACCGGGATATGGGTTGTAGAGTTCTAACGACCAATTTCTGCCTGAGCTTTGCAACATAATGTCTGAAAGCACAGAAGCGTCTAGACCATTATCCACGCCCATTTGTAATGCTTCTGCGGTACCAATCATGTGCACCGCCAACAACATGTTGTTGCAGATCTTCGCAACCTGACCAGCTCCGTGACCACCCGCATGAAAAACATTCTTACCCATGCCTTCTAAAATCGGCTTCGCAGTTTCAAATGCACTTTGATCTCCGCCAACGATAAAAGTAAGCGTGCCAGCCTTAGCACCTCCAACACCACCGGATACCGGAGCATCTATAGCAGTGATACCTTTTTCTTTTGCAGCGTTTGCTAAGTTCACAGCATTTTCAGGCGCTATGGTTGAGCAATCGATTACCAGCGTGGAGGAATCAATCTCATCTAATAGCATCGTGTCATGCATATATAAACTTTCAACAATGGGACCCGATGGCAACATAGAAATCACGAAGGCTACGTCTTTTACCGCCTCAATGGCGGTAGCCGCAGAACTAGCACCCTCTGCCACAGCAGCGATAACATTTTCAGCCACAAGATCAAACACCTTAACACTGTGTCCTGCTTTAACCAGATTCACAGCCATTGGGCCACCCATATTACCCAAACCGATAAAGCCAATATTTGCCATGATCTTATTCCTATTCACCAATATTAATTAAAGGATTTTCCGCATTGCCCCAAGGCGCAGTAAAATGTTGCTCCACCCATTCATCGGGAACTTCAGCCACCGAACGATGCTGCCACTTCGGCGCTGCATCTTTGTCAACTAAAAGCGCACGCACTCCCTCTGGAAAATCAGGATGACGACTACACTGCAACGACATAATTAATTCCATTTGAAACACAGCTTCTAACGACATTTTCTTGCCGCGCTTTAATTGCTGGTAAACCAAATGTGCCGTGGTAGGACAACCGTTCTTGAGCCCTGCTTTTGCTTTCTGCAGCCACTTATACTCGAGTTCTATCGCATCAATGTTGTCAGCAATCTCCGCTAAGTTATCTCCATCAGTGACCGCTTGAATTAAATCGTAATGAGATCTAACTGCGCTCTCAGGCAACGCTGACAAATCCTCATATTCCCGCAACACTTTTGACACAATTCCAGCGGCGTCATGAGATTGATCTTTCCAATCCGCATCACATAAACTGTTCACCACTGAATCTTGATTCTCATGAGCAACAAAGCGATCCGCCAAACCAATAAATAAGGCATCGGCAGCATTGATATTAGCTCCTGTTAAACCAAGGAATAATCCTGTGCGCCCAGTCGCGTGATTTAAAAACCAAGTACTACCTACATCTGGATAAAGGCCGATATTAATTTCCGGCATGGCCAATCTGGATTTTTCCGTCACCACACGGTGACTAGCACCAGACATTAAACCGATACCGCCCCCCATCACAATGCCATGCCCCCAAACAATCAATGGTTTGGTGTAGGTGTGAATCAGGTAATCAAGGCGATACTCGTTTTCAAAAAATGCTTCAGCATAATCGTTTTGCTTTTCCGCACCACACTCAATCATGGTGTCATATAAACGACGGATATCGCCGCCAGCACAAAAAGCTTTCTCACCCGCGGCTTTAAGCAAAACACAGACAACCTTATCGTCTTGTTGCCACTCTTTTAACTTAGGCGTCAGCAAATCAACCATTTCAACACTTAATGAATTCAATGATTTTTCTGAATTCAATGTTGCAATGCCAACAACATGTCCATCTTTAGTGGATCGCGTTTCGAACAATACTACGTCTGACATAAAGAACCTTTTTTACATTCGCAAACCCGGTATTGATGCCCAGGTCGAAGGATTTGGCTTATTCCATATTTTAGGGTTTAGCGAAGCCGAGCATCGCAGAGAAAACCGGAAAAAGGAGCCGTTTGTTTGAGCGTAGCGAATTGAGGCGACGCCGGTTTTCTTGAGAAGCACAGGGAACCCGTAGGGCAAGCTTCAGCCTAAAATATGGAATAAGCCAAATCCCGTCTAAATAAAATTCAAGTTAACCGTTCTTCCACTCAGGCTTACGCTTTTCTAAAAACGCATTAACACCTTCCGCTTGATCTTCTGTATCAAACAGATCACAAAACATCTCTCGCTCCAGCGGTAAAGCATGCTTCATAGGATTAGTACGCGCAGCCATAATCAACGACTTACAAGCACGAACCGCAGAAGGGCTCTGATTCCCAACCTGCTGAGCCAATGCAATACCCGCTTCTAACGCCTTACCCTTCTCAACAACTTCCTCAACCAAGCCAATTTCCAGCGCCTTGGGAGCCTTAAGCTGCTCACCACAAAGAATCATCCGCTTAGCCCAACCTTCACCCACCAACCAAGGCAAGTTCTGTGTACCACAACCACAAGGCAGCAAACCAACCTTCGCTTCAGGCAACGCCATCAAAGCCTGCTCTTCCGCAATGCGTAAATCACAAGCCAAAGCACACTCCAAACCACCACCCATGGCAAAACCATTAATCGCCGCCACAGAAACACCATCGTATGCCGCCAGAGTTTCAAAGGCATCACCAAACGCACGAGACATTTTGCTAGCAACCGCCACATCACCTGAGGCAAACAAGTTTAAATCTGCACCCGCCGAGAAAAACTTCTCTCCCTCACCAGTAATCACTAACGCATAGTTCTCTTTATCTGCGTTTAACTCAGCAATAATTGATTTAAGCTGGCCTAACGTATATTCCGTCCAGGTATTTGCAGGCGGATTTGAAATCGTAATAACCGCCACTGAACCTTCTTTTTGAAGTTTTAATTCTGCACTCATCGTATAACCTCAGTTGCCCCTTCCATCAGCACTCTTCGGGCAATGATATGTTTCATCACCTCATTGGTGCCTTCTAATATTTGATGCACTCGGGCATCACGCATATAACGCTCAATAGGATACTCACGGATATAGCCATAGCCACCATGAATTTGTATCGCCTCATTACAAATATTAAACCCGGCATCTGTCGCAAAGCGTTTTGCCATAGCGCAAAAAGTTGTGGCATCCGACTCTTTACTATCTAATTTAAAGGCCGCCAAACGCACCATTTGGCGCGCAGCAACTAGCTCAGTTGCCATATCCGCTAGCTTAAATTGTAGAGCTTGGAAATTAGCAATGGATTTACCGAACTGCTGCCTTTCATGCATATAGCGTTGCGAAGCATCAAGAGATGCCTGTGCAGCCCCTAATGAACAGGAAGCAATATTAATCCGCCCCCCATCAAGCCCCTTCATCGCAAACACGAATCCCTGGCCTTCATCGCCCACGCGATTACCAGTAGGCACCTTCACATTTTCAAAAGTAATGGTGCGTGTGGGCTGGCAATTCCAACCCATTTTTTCTTCTTTACGCCCATAGCTAATACCAGGTAAATCTCCCGGTATCAAAAAACATGAAATACCCTTTGGTCCAGTGTCCGCTGTTCGCGCCATCACCACCAAAGCATCCGTAGAGCCAGCGCCCGAAATAAAACACTTAGCACCATTCACCACATAGTGATCGCCATCTAACTTTGCAGTTGTTTTTAATGATGCCGCATCAGACCCCGCATTAGGCTCAGTTAAACAATAGGATGCTAGTTTCTCTCCAGACGTTAATGCAGCCCCCCACTCAGCAATCAACTGCTCACTACCAAATGTGGTTACCATCCAAGTGCACATATTGTGAATAGTTATATAAGCCGCAGTAGCAGTACATCCATAAGCGAGCTCTTCAAAAATAACATGGGCGTCCAAGCGACTTAATCCCATACCACCCGCCGTTTCCGGAGAATAAATGCCGCAGAAACCAAGCTCTCCTGCTTTGCGTATCACATCTACAGGAAAAAACTGTTGTTGATCCCATTCCGCCGCATGGGGCATTAGCTCTTTAGCTGCAAATGCCCTTGCCGCGTCCTGATAAGCAATTTGATCTTCGTTTAAGTTAAAATCCATCGCAAATTTTGTTCTACCTACTTGAGGTTAATGGTCATGTTTGGCCCATGGCCTGCTGGAATATCGTCATCAAACCAACGCGCGGTAATCGTTTTAGTTTCTGTGTAAAAACGAATAGCCTGCTTACCGTAAGCGTGCTGATCTCCATAGAAAGACGCTTTCCAACCGGTAAAAGAGAAGAAAGGTAATGGCACTGGGATCGGTACATTTATACCAACTTGCCCCACTTCAATCTCATGTTGATAACGACGAGCGGCACCACCACTGGCAGTAAAAATCGAAGTACCGTTTCCACACGGATGGTTATTAATTAATTCAATCGCATCGTCAAGGGAGTCAACCGTCATGACACAAAGTACGGGACCGAAAATTTCCTCGGAATAAATACTCATATCAACAGTGACATCCGTAAATAGGGTTGGCCCAATCCAGTTTCCATCAGGATAACCTTCAACAACAATATCGGAACCATCTAACAAGCAAGTAGCACCCTGCTCTTTACCTTGCTGAATGATGTTTAAAACTCGTTGTTTAGCTTGGGGACTGATCACTGGACCATAAGCTGCATCGGGATCATTCCAAGCACCAGGGCGAACGCCTTCTAAGGTTTGCTTGATATCATCAATCCACTCTTTAGCATCCCCTACTAGCACAGCTACACTAATCGCCATACAACGCTGGCCTGCAGCACCCACAGAAGCACCCACGATATTATTGATCACCGCCTGCTTGTTAGCATCAGGCATCACCACCATGTGGTTTTTAGCACCTGCAAACGCTTGCACGCGTTTCATATTTTCAGTGCCCGTCTTATAAATGTATTGGCCAACAGGAACCGATCCCACAAATGAAATCGCCTTAATCGCTGGATCAGTTAACAAAGCATCAACCGCTTCTTTGCGCCCATGAATAACTTGAAGAATATTTTTAGGTGCACCGGCTTCAACAAATAATTCCGCCAAGCGCATTGGAGTTAATGGATCTTGTTCTGAAGGCTTTAGAATAAAACTGTTACCGCAAGCAATCGCTAAAGGGAACATCCATAGCGGGATCATCGCTGGGAAATTAAATGGCGTAATACCGGCACACACTCCCAACGGCTGAGTATAAGAATAAGTGTCGATTCCATTAGCCACGTTCTCAACAGTTTCTCCCATCAATAAACTTGGGATATTGCAGGCATGCTCAACGACTTCAATACCGCGCCAGACATCTCCTTTTGCATCTTCAAAGGTCTTGCCAGTCTCTTGAGAGAGAATCTCAGCCAACTCGTCGTGATGCGTTTTTAGCAATTCTTGATACTTCAACATCACTCGTGCACGAGTGGGTACCGGGGTATCTCGCCATTCAATAAAAGCCTGCTTTGCTGAATCAACCGCTTGCTGAACCTCCGCTGGCGTGGCACATGGCGCTTGGGCAATGACTTCTTGGGTAGCGGGGTTGGTCACATCGATCCATTCAGATGTTGCACTTTGAGAGAATTCACCAGCAATCAGCTGGGGTACACGTTGCGGAGATGATTGAGTCATTGAACAGTCTCTTAGGTTCGTTTTTTAATCGTTACCACAGTACGGTGATGGATTGTAGATGGCTAAGCTGAATCTATCGACAATCACCACTGCGTTCATTATTGCTATTTTTAACACAGCTAAAACCCAACTAACATTGACTAAATTGCTAAAAATATGGACTATATTGCTATCAGCGATACTCGATGGTCATATTTAGGGCTACTTTCACTAGCGATATCAGAGCTTTAACATGCCTGTTTCTTCCGGTTGGCCCCTCAAACCCGGTGGGGTACGTTTTTTTGTACCGATCTTTGCCTGTCAGCAACTGGCTGCGCACCCTCTAACTCGACATCTCTATATTGAAGGCCTCGGGTATTACCCAAAGGCCGTTGGGCACACCATGGAGCGACTGGAGCATGATGACTGCTTGCTGCTCTATTGTATTGAGGGCAAAGGAAGCTTAGCGATTCTGGGTGAAGAGCCACAAGAATTTCCCATCAACAAAGGAGATTTGGTACTTATACCCAAGGGAATCCAACATCACTACAAATCCCACGCCAACCAACCTTGGACGATGTATTGGGCACATTTCAACGGCGCCTCAGCGCGGGCTTACATTGACCAAATTACTGGCGGACAATCAAAATTTGTAGTGCCTTTAGGTCATCAAAGCAAACTCATTACAGATTTTAAAAATTTGCTGAGCGTACAAAAAACGGGTTATCAATTTTCGCGGTTTATCTATGCATCCAACTTATTAGCTCAAATGCTAAGTTTTATTGCTGTCATAGCACCCAGCGGAACAACCGCAAACACCTACGGATTCGAGCTTGAGAAAGTCAAACAGCTTATGGAAGAGAACATCGCCAACCCCCTGGAATTGGAGGCACTAGCAGAACACGTCAACCTGTCGAAGTTTCATTTTTCTAAGAAGTACAAAGAGATAACCGGCTACTCACCGATTCAGCACTTCATCCATATGAAAATGGAACGAGCCTGTTACCTGTTAGACATCTCCGATCAAAGCGTTTCCCAAATCGGTGAAACACTGGGCTACGAGGATGCCCAGTACTTTTCCAGGCTGTTTAAGAAAGTCGTTGGAATCTCACCCAGAGACTATAGAAAATTGGATAGAGGCTAATCACTTTAGAGAATTTCTTCCCCAAAGCTTTATAATTGGCTGTTCCTTAAAATCTCTAGGTCACACCCATGGGCTACGTCACTCAAGAACATTTTCAGGTAGCGTCTCGCCACTTCGCGAGCTACTTCAAGGGGAAATCGAAAAAAGTCTCCATTGATGACGACGTTTGTAAATACCTAGAAGTCGGATCTGATGGTAATGAAACCATTCTTTTCCTGCATGGACTGGGCAGTAACAAGTCTATGTGGCGCAGCCAGATGCAAGGATACTGCGACTTTGGGTATCGCAGAATCGCAGTAGATATCCCAGGGGCGTGCTTAGAACATTCCTTCGAGTCCAGAAAACACTCGCTGAATGAGCTTGGTCGATGGCTGGATAAGATATTTGATGCACTGAATTTGGAAAACGTTCACCTGGTTGCACACTCCACCATGACGCTGCTAGCGTCATACTATGCGGCAACTCGACAAGACAAAATAATATCCGCATCTTTAATTAGTGTTCCTGATATATGGTCAAGCAGTGCAATGCTACCAGGCGGTGCAATCGATAATTTTAGAAAAGCTATTGATTTTAAAACTGTGGATGACGCTATCGACTTCTTCAATATGATGTTCCTCGATCCACCTACGATTCCTAAAGCATTGCATCGCTTGAGCTTCAATCAACACAAACAGCACATGGATCTGTTTCTTCGCATCATTGATGAATTTACAGAAAGCGCTCCATTGGTAATGTCCCACACGCGAAAAGTAAAATGCCCACTATTAATTATCAATGGAGTACACGACCCTTACTCATCAGATAGCTTTGTTAACAGCCTGCACTGGCATTTTCCAGCTGCTCAGGTAGTCACTTTCTCTAAGTCTGGGCACGTACCAATGCTAGAACAACCCGTTGAAGTCGTTGGTCTACACAATGAATTTATTAGACATGGCTGCGTAAGAAATATCAAAGGTTCGCAAAACTATATTCACTCGAGTTACTCGGCGGGCTAATCCTAATCTGGCACCCGCCAATCAATGGGTGATATTCCTTTAGACTCTAGGTAGTCATTACATTTTTTGAAATGCCCATTCCCAAAAAATCCGCGGTGTGCTGATAGAGGTGAAGGGTGCGGGGACTTCAATACACAGTGCTTGGACTGGTCGATAAAGTTACCTTTTTTCTGAGCATAAGAACCCCAAAGTAAAAACACGACGTTTTCTAATTCATTATTCACTTTGTGAATCACTGCATCTGTAAAGGTCTCCCAACCTTTACCCTGATGAGCAGCAGCTTTGCTTTGCTCAACGGTTAATACGGCATTTAACAACAATACACCTTGCTGTGCCCAATGGGTTAAACAGCCGTGATTCGGAATCGGTAATCCCAATTCATCTTGAATTTCTTTAAAAATATTACGTAACGATGGTGGGAAAGGTACTTGTGGTTGCACTGAAAAACACAAACCGTGAGCTTGTCCTGGTCCGTGATAGGGATCTTGCCCCAGAATCACTACCTTTACCTGTTCGAAGGGCGTTAAATTAAAAGCATTAAAGTACTCATCACCTCGGGGGTAAATTACTTTCCCTGCTTTCTTTTCTGCCACCAAGAAAGCTTTAAGGCTTTCCATATAGTCTTTCTCAAACTCTGGCAACAGGCGCTTTTTCCAACTGGATTCCAGTTGCACCCTATCATCGGTAGCAACTGGTTTTTCTAATAGTTCTTCTGTCATGGATTGCTTGGCTTTTTGATTTTTAAGCTTTTTGTTAATCAGGAAAGTTCTTGCAACAGTGCAAAGAATTGTCTCTTTAAGATTTTTTGAGCTCTTTCAAATTCGAAATCTTCAGGATCTTCGAGCAGTAATCCTTCGTACTCAATTCTAAAAATAGTCCCCATTAACATATCAGCAGCAATATCTGGATCTTGAACGCCAATCTGTTCGCAGAGTTTCTTCATATCAAGTACCAAATGCTCATAGTAATGCTTGGCCATATCCTTCAAACGAGAATCTCGAATAGACTCATGCATAAAAGCTTGCTCAGCAATCAAGTGGTCTCGCTTCTCGCGCAACTCATGGTGAATATGAGACACAATTAACGTAGCCATTGCATCCACCAATTGATTGCGAACTTTTTCATCTTCAAGCAATTTAACATCGTTCGCTTCCACAAAGGCGGCAACATCTTCATGGATAGGCACAACAACATCGCTCATCGCGTTCTCAGCAAACAGCGTGAAGGTATCAGCAATAAGATCCCCAATATCTTTAAAGTAATAGGTTGTTGCTGACAACGGCACATCAGCTTCTTTAGCGACAGCACGGTGACGAACACCGCGAACACCATCGGTTACAACCAGTCTTAAAGCTGCTTCCAAAATTGCTTTTCTACGTTGTTCACTTCTAGCTCTACTTGCTTTTCGACCTCTGTAATTCAACGAAATATCATCGTTCATAAATAAAACTCACCAACCCCGAAAATAAAAAACTAAGCTAAATATAGCGGCAAATTAAAGGGACATAATACGCGAATTCAAACTTAGAATCATTCCAGTGATTGACAATTCAATGGCTTTCTAGCCATAAATTGGCGACCGACGGGACAAAGATTCCAAAAGATATAAAAGCTGTGCGACCAAAGACATAAAACCAACCACTCCAATTGGAGAACCCAAAAAAGCGAAGGGCAAAAAAAAGGCAACCTATCCAGGTTGCCTATCATTGCAGCGTAGTTTTTTAAGTTGATGAGGAATCGAAAGAATTCTTTTCAGGGTGGTAAGAATAAATTCGATTTCGCTATACACACTGCAATGAGGATGCCAACTCTGAAATATTTTTATCTTATTGATTTATATAGACTTTTAAAAGTGTCGAGACACTTTACGAAGTGATTTTTGTGAAAACAGAACACAGAAAGTGTCAGATTTTGTCAGCTGTTAATATTACCGACACCGGTAAGTCATCCAAAGATTCCATAACGTAAAACGGGAAAGAGCTAGCTCTTTCCCGTTCCCGTTGAGCCTTTGAATTGTGCAAACCTTAAGCTAACCCTTTGAAAGCAAAACTTTCTGGATTACCTCCGAGGCCATTAAAAATGCTCTTGCGTCTAAACTCATGGTTTTTGCCTTCTACAATCCGCTGCAGAAAGTCAGGTGTTAAGTAACGGCCTGCGGAAGCCATTTTAATAATTCTGCTGATAGTACGAACCTTCATGCGGGATGCCAGTGTAGGCTTAATATGAAAATCCTTGGACAGCACCGGGCCGCCCAAATACTCGCAAAATGCCAGCAGCAAATCCTCAGATAAATTAAACGGCGGTTCACTGGACATATCATGCAATAACGCTTTGGCTAACGCCTCACCGTCCGGCGTCGGGTTGTAAAGGTGAGTGGTTAATTGCAAAGCCAGAACCGATTGCTCTTCAATAGTCTCGGTGAGCAACTCTTCTTTCACACCAATCACGTAGCCCGCGTAGCGCCAGAAATAGTGCATCAAACGCTTCTCTTCCTCAGATAGATTCACGCCAAGGCGCTCAATACCTCGAGACACCATAAAGTCGAAACCAAGTACCGTACCCGCCATGTCTTCTTGGTTAATGGGCTGGTCATAACTGTCATGATCCCAATTACCGCCCTTCCATAGAAACTGCCTTACGGCTGAATGCGTTAAACGTACTTCCATTAACGTTCTATGGCCGATAGATCCTGGCTTAATATGGTCACTACCAACCATATTGTGCAGCAGCTGCCCTGTTTCATAGATCCGCTTGGTGACATCCTTTTGTAAACGCCCCGTGGCAACGAGCACCTGCGCAGGCTTATTGAGAGTGTACCCTTCCACCAAGCTACTGCATAAAAGCACTAGCCCCTGCAATGGCGCATACCGCAAGAACACGCGACGCCCCTCTTCTAAAGTATCAAAGTCGACCCAGCCAGGAACCTCATAGCAATGCTGCATAAAGGTCTTAAACACACCACCTTCCGATTGCGCACGGCTCTCAACTTCTTCAAGCATGGCGGAAGGACGGCCCCGCTTAATCAGAGCAGTGCAATCATCGGCCTGCTGATCACAAACGGTACGCCACTTCTCTAGGCTTTCATGGCTGTACTTATTCCACCAAATGCGCTCTTGTGGACTCTGTGGTCCACGCTCGATGCGCTCATACTCTTCTGGCATTGGCATAGTCAGTTACCCTTGTCTTAATTGTTGCTAATTCTTATTGGGGGCGACCATTTATTGTCGATCTTTAATATTGTTCCCGAGCGCCCAACTAGAACCTATCAGTTCTTTGAAAAAACATAGCATTGTTAATCGAAAAGAGCAAGAACTCACTGGTTTCGCAAGAAAATTGACAATATGCAGCCTAGACAGCTAAGTGACTAAAAGTTAAAGAGTTAATGCAGCCATGCTTAAGCTTTTCGTATAATACTGCTTTCCACTTGAACAGCATCGAATGACTATGATTGGCACTCTGAGAAAACTAAAAACACAACTCGATTCAGCAGTGAATTACCAACTACCAATCGGCGGGGAGTTCCAACCCATTAATAATCTGATTGGCCACACGGTGACACTTAAATACACTGGCAATATTTATTGCATCCATTGCGGTCGCAAAACCAAAAAGAGCTTCAACCAGGGTGCCTGCTACCCTTGCTTCAAGAAGTTAGCTCAATGTGACACCTGCATTGTGAAACCTGAAACTTGCCATTACGAACAGGGCACCTGCAGAGAACCTGAATGGGCCCAAAGTCATTGCTTTCAGCCTCACTATGTTTATTTAGCAAACTCATCTGGGGTAAAAGTGGGAATTACGCGCCAAGATCAAATCCCCACACGTTGGATGGATCAAGGAGCTATTCAAGCACTTCCCATAGCAAAGGTTGCAAACCGACTTATTTCAGGTTTAGTGGAGGTAACCCTAGCAGAACACGTTGCTGATAAAACCAATTGGCGCACCATGTTAAAAGGCCAAGTGGATCAGTTAGATTTAAAAGCTCGGCGGGATGAATTATTAGAAATCTGCCGCGATGAGCTAGAGAAGCTGGCAGAAACCCACGGGGAAAACAGCATCGAATGGCTCGATGAAGAGGTTGTAGATATATCTTATCCTGTAGAAGTTTTCCCAGCCAAAGTGAGCACTCATAACTTTGATAAAAATCCTGAAGTAACCGGAAAGCTAATGGGAATTAAAGGCCAATATCTCATGCTTGATACTGGCGTTATTAACATTCGCAAATTTGCAGGTTATGAAGTAGAACTTATCAGTTAGGCTCAGCACATTCATTATAAAAGGGCTCTACTAAGAGCCCTTTTTTATTTTCTTAATACTGACTTTTAAAAACCGCCAACTAGACCTGCGGGCGCATATGCGGGAACAGGATAACATCACGAATCGATGGCGAATCGGTAAATAGCATTACCAAGCGATCAATACCAATACCTTCACCAGCTGTTGGCGGCATGCCATATTCCAAAGCGCGCACATAGTCATCATCAAAATGCATGGCTTCATCATCACCGGCATCTTTTTCTTCCACTTGTTTCTGGAAACGTTCCGCTTGATCTTCTGGATCGTTTAATTCCGAGAAACCATTAGCAATTTCACGACCACCCACAAAAAACTCGAAGCGATCAGTGACAAAAGGATCTTCATCGCTACGTCTCGCTAATGGAGAAACTTCTGTGGGGTATTTTGTTATAAAGGTAGGCTCTTTTAAACGATGCTCAACTGTTTTTTCAAAGATTTCAATTTGCACCTTACCCAGGCCATAAGAATCTTTCAGTGGTATTTCTAGCTTTTCAGCAACCTGTCTCGCACTCTCTAAATCAGAGATCTGCTCAGCAGTAATATCCGGGTTAAAGTGCAAAATAGAATCAAACAAACTCATGCGCACGAACGGCTTACCAAAATGATAGGTTTCACCTTGATACTCGACATCAGTGGTACCCAATACATCTTCTGCGATATGGCGAAGCATATCTTCAGTAAGATCCATTAGATCTTGATAATCCGCATAAGCCTGATAGAACTCCACCATCGTAAACTCAGGATTATGGCGAGTAGAAAGACCTTCGTTACGGAAGTTGCGGTTAATTTCAAAAACGCGCTCGAAACCACCCACAACCAAACGCTTCAGATAAAGCTCCGGTGCTATTCTTAAAAAGAGTTCAATGTCTAATGCATTGTGGAAAGTGGTGAAGGGTCTTGCCGTGGCGCCACCAGGGATCGCCTGCATCATGGGTGTTTCCACTTCCAAAAACTGACGCTCAGTTAAATAACGGCGCATACAATCAATGATACGAGAACGCACCACAAAGGTTTCTCGCACATCCTCATTCATAATCAAATCGACATAACGCTGACGGTAACGCTGCTCTTGATCTGTAAAACCCTTGAATTTATCCGGCAGTGGTCGCAAGGATTTCACTAAGTGGCTACAGGTTTCCATATCCACATAAAGATCACCTTTACCCGACTTATGGAGCAAACCTTCAGCACCAACAATATCACCTAAGTCCCAAGTTTTAATATCAGCAAGCGTTTCTTTGTCCAAACCTTTGCGATTAACATACAGCTGAATAGTACCAGTCATATCTTGGACAACAATAAAAGCACCTCGGTTGCGAATAACACGCCCCGCTACTTTCGCTCTTACACCCATCTCTTCCAATTCGGGCTTTTCTTTCTCGCCATATTGATCCTGCAGATCTTGGCAATAGTCTTCACGACGAAAACCATTTGGGAACGCATTACGCTGTTCACGGATCTGTTTTAACTTGCCACGACGCTCAGCGATGAGTTTATTTTCATCTTCTTGGCTAAGGGGTTCGTTTTGGTTTTGCTCTGTCATGAACGTTGCCTATCTCTTTTTGCAAGGTCGAAGTTTTTAAACGTAAATGCTTTGAAACGTCGGGTTAATGTTAATTCTGTTAAAGGTAACTTTTTTATATTACAAGCCAGCCTTCAAGCTAGCTTCAATAAATCCATCTAAATCCCCGTCTAGTACTGCCTTGGGATTCATATGCTCTACATTAGTTCTTAAATCTTTAATGCGCGACTGATCCAACACATAGGATCGAATCTGACTGCCCCAACCAATATCTGATTTAGTATCTTCCAAGGCCTGTTTTTCTTGATTCTGTTTTTGGATTTCAAGCTCATACAACTTAGCTCTAAGCTGATTCATCGCTTGCGCTTTGTTTTTGTGCTGAGAGCGATCATTCTGGCACTGCACCACAATACCGGTTGGCTCATGGGTTATCCGCACCGCTGAATCAGTTCGGTTAACGTGCTGGCCACCCGCACCACTAGCTCGATAGGTATCGATTCTTAAATCTGCCGGATTAATATCAATATCGATATTTTCGTCTACCTCGGGGGAAATAAACACACTGGCAAATGAAGTATGGCGACGATTACCTGAGTCAAAGGGAGAATTTCGAACTAAACGATGCACGCCGGTCTCGGTGCGCAACCATCCAAACGCATATTCACCTTGAACATAAATTGTGGCGCTTTTAATGCCCGCCACTTCCCCAGGTGAACATTCAATTAGCTCTACTTTGAAGCCACGGTTTTCGCACCAGCGCAAATACATGCGCAACAGCATCTCTGCCCAATCTTGCGCCTCAGTGCCACCGGATCCCGCTTGAATGTCTACATAGCTAGCACTTTGATCCATTTCGCCAGAGAACATGCGACGAAACTCTAATTGCCCTACGTCTGCTTCCAGACTGTCTAATTCAGCAATAGTTTCGTTGAGCGTATCTTCATCAGACTCTTCAACAGCTAGCTCCAATAAACCTTCAGCATCTTCCAATCCCACATCTAGCTTTTCGATGGTTTGCACCACCATTTCCAATGAGGATCTTTCACGCCCTAGCGTTTGAGCTTTTTCTGGTTCATTCCAAATAGCAGGATCTTCTAATTCTCGGGAAACTTCGTCGAGGCGTTCTTTCTTGCCATCGAAGTCAAAGATACCCCCTAAGCGCATCAGTTCGCGCTCGAAGGTCTTTTATGCGGGTTACGATTGGATTAATTTCCATGGGGCTTCTATAAACCAAATTATCTAAAAAGGCGCGCTATTTTACCTGCGCTACCGCCGAAACACTAGTGTAGTGCAGCTCTTCCTTTACAGGGCTGTTAATTGCTCAATCATTAATTGTGGATTCTCAACACCCCTAAACTCATTCACGTCGAGCTTATATGCGACATGAACCCGTTTCGCTTTTTTGTTAGGCCATTGGGCAAGGTCCACGTTAAAGGCGATTCCATCCATCAAACGGTTCGACTGAGGCACTGTGAGAACAATTTTTAAGTGTTTCTCCCCGACAATGCGTTGCTCAAGCAACTCGAACTCTCCATCAAAGATTGGCTCTGGAAAACCCTGCCCCCATGGCCCCGCATCCCGCAGCAATCGCGCAAAGGGCAAATCGAGTTCTTGAGTTTCCAATTCCCCGTCACTTAGCACTTCGCCGGTAAGGTCTTCCTCATTCAGCACACTGCGAACCGCCTCATCAAACGCATCCTTAAAGGCTTCGAGATGAGAGGCTGGCAGACTTAACCCTGCCGCCATGGCATGGCCACCAAACTTGGTCATTAGCCCTGGGTTTTTAGCAGCAACTGCGTCCAATGCATCGCGAATATGCAATCCGGGAATTGATCTAGCCGAGCCTTTTATTTCATCACCATCCGTTGGGGCGAACGCAATCACCGGGCGATGAAAACGCTCTTTGATTCTCGAGGCTAAAATACCAATGACACCTTGATGCCAATCTTTACGATACAGACACAAACCCCATGGCAGCTCTTCTTTGCCAAATTGCAATTGGTTCAAAACACTTAAAGCTTCATTCTGCATGCTGAACTCAATGGACTTGCGATCATGATTTAATTGATCCAACTCCATGGCAAAATCGCGAGCCTGACGAGGATTGTCCGTCAACAAGCACTCAATGCCATGAGACATATCATCGAGCCGTCCAGCCGCATTTAATCGCGGACCTACTGCAAAACCTAAATCCGACGCCACCAATCTGGCTTGATTTCGCTTGGCCACTTCTACCAAGGCGGTAATTCCAGGGCGACACTTTTTAGCGCGAATACGCTTTAATCCATGCTCCACCAAAACTCGGTTATTACGATCGAGTGGCACGACATCCGCCACCGTACCGAGAGCGACAATATCAAGATAGTCCGCCATATTTGGCACAGGAATGTTTTGCTGTTCAAACCAACCTTGCTGCTGCAGCTTAGTTCTTAAAGCCGTCATGACATAAAAAATCACACCAACCCCAGCAAGATTTTTACTAGCAAAAGTACAATCTGGTTGGTTGGGATTCACAATAGCATCGGCTTTTGGCAACGTTTCACCTGGTAAATGATGATCCGTCACCAACACGTGAATTCCAGCATCTTTCGCTGCCTGCACGCCCTCAACCGAAGAAATACCATTGTCTACTGTAACTATAAGTTGCGGATTCATTTGTTGCGCAACGGCGACTATTTCTGGCGTTAAGCCATAGCCATACTCGAAACGATTCGGGACCAAATAATCCACCTGAGCAGCACCCAAGGCTTTTAGCGCAAGAACACTCAACGCGGAACTAGTAGCGCCATCGGCATCAAAATCACCAACAATAAGAATGTGCCACTCTTCTCGCAATGCATGATGGAGCAAATCCAATGCTTGATCCAACCCCTTTAGCGACTGAGCAGGTATCAGCTGTTTTAGCTGCAGATTTACTTCGTCTTCATTGGCTACTCCGCGGGCAGCATAAATTCGCTGTATCACCGGAGGCAGGCTTTCCGAAAACGGCTGAAAGTCTTTTATGGCGCGACGGGTTATTTTTTTCATTAATGCCGACTATGAATAAATTAAGGTCTTTGAGATATTAGAATTATAGCGCACTCAACACTCACACTCTCGACAAACAAAAAAAGCAGGATGACAAAGGGCATCCTGCTTTTTTTGTATCAATCGACTGTAGCTCGAGCTTATATGCTAGGTTGCTGCGTGCCTAAGCTATCCTTCCATATTTTTCAAAATGGCGTCTTTAACATCAGACAAAGTCGCATCAATGGTTACCATTTCAGCGTTCTGACATTGGGCAATCGCAGTATCGGGATCTTTAAGGCCATTACCCGTTAAGGTACATACAATTTTTGAACCTTCAGGAATTTTGCCGGCTTTTACATCGCGAATCGCACCACCTAAAGAAGCTGCTGATGCTGGCTCACAGAAAACGCCTTCGGTTTGCGCCAACATTTTCTGCGTCGCTAAGATTTCTTCGTCGGTTAGCTCATCGAACCAACCTTCAGATTCTTTCTGAACGTTCCAAGCTTTATCCCAAGATTGAGGCACACCAATTCGAATCGCAGTAGCGACAGTCTCGGGATTGTGAACCATTTGACCACGCATAAAAGGTGCAGCACCTGCCGCTTGATAACCCACCATCTTAGGTAGATTGTTCGCAAAGCCATGCTTGTGAGATTCTGTATATCCCATCCAATGCGCTGTGATATTACCCGCATTACCAACAGGCAAGCAGTGGTAATCAGGAGCAGTGCCTAGCTCTTCGACAATTTCAAAGGCTGCCGTTTTCTGACCTTGTAAACGATAAGGATTGATAGAGTTAACGATAGTCACCGGCGCATGCTCAGCAACTTCTTTAACCAGATTCATACCCTCATCGAAGTTACCACGAATCTGCATAATCACCGCGCCATACATCATCGCTTGCGCTAATTTACCCATGGCAATTTTGCCTTCAGGAATTAGAACAAAAGCAGTGATCCCTGCGCGCGCTGCATAGGCTGCTGCAGCTGCAGAAGTATTACCGGTAGACGCACAAATAATGGCTTTACTACCTTCTTCAACAGCTTTAGTTACCGCCATTGTCATACCGCGATCTTTAAAAGAACCCGTGGGGTTAAGGCCTTCATACTTAACGTAGATATCCACATCTTTACCAATGGCGCGAGGCACATTGTTCAAGCGAATAAGTGGAGTATTACCTTCACCCAAGCTGATTAAACGGGTGTCATCATTTACGGGTAAATGATCACGATACTTATTGATAAGGCCGGTATAACGAGTACTCATAATTTGCTTCCAACTAACTTAAATCTATTCAGCGTCTAGGTGTTCTAAACGAATACGCACCACTTCGCCCACGATGTCATCCATGGCTTCGATTTGTGATAACGCTTGGTTCATTTCTTTTTCTTGCACACGGCGGGTAATCAAAATAATGGGTACTTCGCCGTTTGATTCATCCGCTTCTTTCTGCAAGATGGATTCGATATTGATATTGGCCTGGCTGAGCACGCCAGTCACATTCGCCAACACACCCGGGTGATCTTTAGCACGCATTCTCAAGTAATAGGCGGTTTCAACATCGTCAATCGGAAGAATCGGTGTATCGCTCAAAGTATCAGCTTGGAAAGCCAAGTGAGGCACACGATTCTCTGGATCGGTTGTTAACACACGAGCAACATCGATCACATCAGCAACAACTGCTGAGGCTGTTGGTTCAGCACCAGCACCAGGCCCGTAATAGAGAGTTGGACCAACTGCATCACCCATGGCTAACACTGCATTCATTACACCATTAACGTTCGCGATCAAACGACCTTCAGGAATTAAGGTTGGGTGAACGCGCAGCTCAACACCATCATCACGCTGGCGAGTTACACCAAGATGTTTAATGCGATAGCCCAGCTCTTCTGCATATTCCACGTCAGCGGTGGTAATTTTACTGATGCCTTCGGTATAGGCTTTTTCGAACTGAAGCGGAATACCAAACGCAATAGAAGCAAGAATGGTTAACTTGTGCGCCGCATCAATACCTTCGACATCAAAGGTTGGATCAGCTTCTGCGTAACCTAGCTCTTGAGCTTCCTGTAGTACATCATCGAAATCACGACCTTTGTCGCGCATTTCCGTGAGAATGAAATTGCCCGTGCCATTGATAATACCGGCAACCCATTTTAATTGGTTTGCAGAAAGACCTTCGCGAATGGCTTTAATAATCGGGATACCGCCAGCAACACCTGCTTCGAAGGCAACGTTTACGCCTTTGGCTTGAGCGGCGGTAAAAACTTCGTTACCACACTCAGCAATAAGTGCCTTGTTGGCAGTAACCACGTGCTTTCCATTTTCGATGGCCTGCATTACTAAATCTTTAGCGACCGTAGTGCCACCAATCAGCTCAACAACAATATCCACTTCTGGGTCTTTAATCACTTCAAAGACATCACGACTAACTTTATACCCAGAGGTGTCTGCTGCAGGATTATCACGTCGCGCGCCAATATGCGTAATCTGAATTGCTCGCCCTGCTCTTCGGGCAATGTCTTCGGCGTTGCGTGTTAATACGTTGAATGTGCCGGACCCCACGGTACCCAGCCCCACGATTCCTACATTTACAGGTTTCAAGCCATACACCTCAAATTCGTTATTTGTTATTTTCTGCTGCCATCTAGGCCAATTTGCCCCATTGCTTAGGCCGGAACTAAAGTCTTTACGAAGTCCCTTGAGACCATCTTAGTAATTTGGCGGAAAGGGCCGTGAATGTACCACAAACAGGAAAAAATTTAATCCTTGAATGCACGGAAACCACCAGATTCGCTATTTTCTCGGCGGTAAGCGATCACTCACATACAAAAATGCCGCAACTCGAAAGCTGCGGCATTCTCAGATCAGTATTTAGGTCAGATTATTTAGCAGGAACAGCCTGTGCTATACCAAACTCAGCAGCCAGATCCGACGCCTTACGATAACCTCCAACCTTACGGCCATCACCCAAGAAAACGGCAGGAGTACCGCGCACACCCAATTGACGACCTAAATTGATTTGGTCTGTTATAGCCGCTGTGTCACATTCTCCTTCTGGCTTTGGAACAGGCTTGCGCGTTTTCGCTAAGGTCATGGCATCTTCTCTATCTTTAGAGCACCAGATATCCGCCATGATTTGACCGGCCGGTGACTGCAAACCATAACGTGGCCAAGCTGCATATTTTACCGTAATTCCCATGGCATTAAGCTGAGGAATCTCTAGGTGAAACTTCTGGCAGTACCCACAGCTGGTATCGGTAAATGCGATCACTTCACCTTTTTCTTCGCCCGTAGCCGGGTACACAACAAGGGTTTCATCTTTCAAACCGTTAAGTGCGGCAACGCGCTTTTCACTGCGCCATACCTCTGTCACATTATCAACGCCGCCAGCCTTAACTTTCAGTAAATCACCATTTAAGATGTGCTTCCCGTCTGATGTTACGTGGATCACCTCTCCACCATTGATCTCTACCTGATAAATCCCCTTCGCGGAGCTTTCCATCATGCTAACCACTTGTAACTGAGGTAGGTTTGCAGCCAAGGTCTTTTTAATATGTTCTTCAGGTGTCAGCTGAACCATGTCAGCGGCCGCTTTAGGTTCTTCTGCAGTTGGAGCTGCAGGCGCTTCAGCAGCAGGTTGCGCACTGTCTTCCGCCGTTGCTTTTTCTTGTTTGCAGGCTTGTAGCCCAAGTAAAGCCACAAACAATGTAGCGCTCAAACCCAATTTAGAAACTTTCTTCATCGTAAGACCTTTCAATATGTTTTTTGCAATTTGACTACTGAGACCTAACCCAGCGCCATATCGTTCCGCGTCTCGGAAAATTTATCAAGCGAAATATCAACCCCGGGGATGATGCTCTTGATGTAGCGACTGCAATCGCTGCTTAGCAATATGAGTGTAAATTTGCGTTGTCGACAAATCACTATGCCCTAGCAGTAACTGGACAACCCTTAAGTCCGCGCCATGATTCAACAAATGCGTTGCAAAAGCATGACGAAGGGTATGGGGCGACACAGATTGCTTTATACCAGCAGCAACCACATAGAGCTTGATTCTATGCCAAAATGTTTGTCGGGTCATGAATGACCCGCGCACGCTTGGAAATAACACTTGAGAATCTGGTTGCTTTAGAAGTATAGGTCGAGCCTCTTTGAGATAGCGCAGAAACCAGTTTAACGCCTCTTCGCCCATGGGCACTAAACGCTCTTTTTGTCCTTTACCCATTAAGCGAATCACACCCTGGCGCACATTGACCTGATGAGTCTCCAGCCCAACTAATTCTGAAACACGCAAACCGCAAGCATACAACAATTCCAGCATTGCTCTGTCGCGAAGGCCGATCGGATCCTCGAGATCAGGTGCTTCTAATAGCGCCTCAACCTCTTTTTCTGAAATGGACTTGGGTAACGGCTTGCCCAGTTTGACTTGCTCAACTTTTGCAGTTGGATCTTCTGCTAGTTGATTGACCTTGACCAAGTAGCGATAAAAACCACGCAAAGCAGAAAGACTACGGGCCGTAGAACGTCGATTAAACCCGCTGGATTGGCGATGGGATAGGTAGGCCTGAACAGCAAACTCATCCACTTTAAGAAGATTTGAATTGGAGTTGCTAGCCATCAACCAACCAGCAAAAGCAAACAAATCGCGACGATAAGCATCCAAAGAGTGCTGACTCAAGCCTTTCTCCAACCAGCACGCATCAAGAAACTGCTGAATCAGCATCTCATCATGATTGGAAATCGTAGCAACTTGTTCTTCACTCAACGGCGTTCTCCTTTCAGGAGAGTATAAACAAAAAAAGCGGATCGTAATGATCCGCTTTTTTATAAACTATCTTAGCGTCTTGCTTAGTTAAGCTTTTCTCTAATACGAGCAGCCTTACCAGTACGACCACGTAAGTAGTAAAGCTTAGCGCGACGAACGTCGCCACGACGCTTAACAGTGATGCTATCGATCTGCGGGCTGTGAGTTTGGAAAACACGCTCAACGCCAACACCGTTTGAGATCTTACGTACAGTAAAGGAAGAGTTTAAGCCGCGATTGCGCTTAGCAATAACAAAACCTTCGAAAGCCTGCAAACGTGTACGGTTACCTTCTTGTACTTTTACTTGCACAACAACTGTATCGCCAGGCCCAAACTCAGGTACGTCTTGCTTTAATTGCTCTTTCTCAAGCTCTTGGATGATTTTACTTTTACCGCTCATGGGTTTTCTCCACTTTCAACGTCAGAGGTAAGGGCGTTTGCCGTTACTTACACGTTATTTCAATCTGAGCAAATCGTTTGCTCGTTTAATTCTCTTTCGGCTCTCTTAACGGACTTGCCTTTTCTGCATTATCGAGAAGCTTTTGCTGCTCTTTCGACAACTGTTTTTTATCAAACAAGTCGGGGCGGCGTTTTCGGGTGCGTTGCAAAGACTGTTGCAATCGCCACTCTCTAATCAACTTATGATTGCCGCTTAGCAAGACTTCCGGCACTTTTAACCCCTGAAACTCTTCGGGGCGAGTGTAATGAGGGCAATCTAACAAACCCTCAGTAAACGAATCTTCTTCCGCAGACCCCTGATGCCCTAATGCGCCTGGAATCAGACGAATCATGGCGTCCATCATCACCATGGCGGGAAGCTCTCCCCCGCTGAGCACAAAGTCCCCTAGGGACCATTCCTCATCAACCGCTAGCTGAATAACACGCTCATCGATGCCTTCGTATCGACCAGCCACAAACACCAGCGGCCTCTGCTCTGTAATTTCTATCTGAGCGACCGATTGATCAAAAGGCAAACCTTGAGGGGATAAATACACCACCTTTGGTTGACCCTCTGACCCGGCCAATAGCGACTTAGCTTTATCAATCGCTTTAAGCAGCGGCTCCGCCAGCATCACCATGCCAGGACCACCGCCGTAAGGCCTGTCATCGACAGTGCGATGAACATCAGTCGTGAATTCGCGGGGATTTACAAACTCGACACTTGCTAAGCCCTTATTAATGGCTCGGCTAGTTATTCCGGACTCTGTTAGAGCTGTGAACATTTCCGGAAAGAGCGTCACTATCGCGAATTTCACTCGTTGCTCCTACTGAGCCGACCAGCGCAGCCGCTAAAAATCTGAATCCCAATCGACGCGCATTTGTTGCGTTTCGATATCAATATTCAAAACTACTTGTTCCGGCAGATAAGGAATTAATCTTTCCTTTTTATCGATGCTCGATTCATTGCCACGAACAATCAACACGTCATTGGAGCCTGTTTCCATCAAGTGGTGAACCTTACCCAGGTTATCGCCCTGCTCGTTAATCACGGTCAACCCGATAAGATCCGACCAGTAATATTCACCTGACTCCAACGATTCCAGCTGGTCTCTTTTAGCAACCAACATGGCCCCTGTATATTGGGGCGTTTGCTCACGTGCGTCACAACCTTTTATTTTTGCCACCAGCCCTTTGCCATGGGCTTTCACGTGCTCAATTTCTATGGGCAGCCTCTTGCCATTAATTTCAGCCCAAATGGGGCTATAGGTGCCAATGTTCTCCATCGGTTCAGTGTAAGAATACACCTTTAACCACCCTTTAATGCCATAGGCGGATGTCAGCTTACCAAGCACCATCCAATCATCGGATTGTTGGTTTGCATCTGACATCACTAACAACTAATCGCAGCGATTAAGCAGTCGCAGTAGCTGCTTTAGCAGCGTCTTTTAATAATTTGCTAACGCGTTCGCTGACTTGTGCACCTTGATCCACCCAGTGAGAGATACGATCTTGATCAACACGTAGACGCTCTTCGTTACCACGAGCAACAGGGTTGAAGAAACCAACACGCTCGATGAAACGACCGTCACGCGCATTGCGAGAATCAGTCACAACTAAGTGGTAGAAAGGACGCTTTTTAGCACCACCACGAGCAAGGCGAATTGTTACCATACTAACTTACCTATTTAATGTAGTTTGTAGTCAATGTAGTTCATTTTTTAAGCCCCTTGGCAATTGCTTCTGGGCGCTTAAATAGACAAAAACAGGCTGCTGCTACCTTCAATCACTAGCGCAAACACTTGCACTTTGAAGGCACCAGCGGCCTGTCTCTATATAAATCAATCGTTTATCTGAGCATATTCGTAGATACCCAGTTCACGAAGGCGCCGAATTTTACGCAAATTCGGCGCTAAGATAAAGCTTTAATTGACAAATTATAGCTACATTTTGAATGGCGGCATCCCACCTGGACCACCCATACCACCACCGGGGCCGCCCATCATGCCTTGCATGCCACGCATCATGTTCTTCATGCCGCCTTTCTTGGTGAGCTTTTTCATCATTTTTTGCATCTGCTTATGCTGCTTCAGCAGACGGTTCACATCCTGAATTTGCATCCCGGAGCCGCTGGCTATACGCTTTTTACGAGAACCATTGATCACATCTGGGAAACGTCGCTCATGGGGCGTCATGGAATTAATGATAGCTTCCATGCGATCCAGCTCTTTATCATTAACCTGATTCTTAGCGGCATCACCCAATTGCCCCATACCTGGCAACTTATCGAGCATACCAGCCATCCCACCCATGGTTTTCATTTGGTGGAACTGATCGCGAAGATCTTCGAGGTCAAAGCCTTTTCCTTTCTTGAGCTTTTTAGCCAGCTTGTCGGCTTTCTGCTTATCGAGCTTACGTTCTGCTTCCTCTACCAGAGAAAGCACGTCACCCATACCTAAGATTCGTGAAGCAATACGATCAGGGTGGAAAGGCTCTAGGGCGTCGGTCTTCTCACCCACACCAATAAACTTGATCGGCTTACCAGTGATAGATCGAACCGAAAGCGCGGCACCGCCTCGTGCATCACCGTCAGCTTTAGTTAGAACGACCCCCGTTAATGGCAAGGCGTCGTTAAACGCCTTCGCAGTATTGGCAGCATCCTGACCTGTCATGGCATCGACCACGAACAGTGTCTCAGTTGGGCTGATAGCTTCATGAACGCGACGGATCTCATCCATCATGTCCTCATCAATAGCCAAACGACCCGCGGTATCAATGATCACCACGTCTTTAAATTGCTTGGTCGCCTCCGCTATCGCCGCTTTAGCGATATCAACGGGATCCTGTTCTGCAGTACTAGGAAAGAAAGCCGCTTCTACTTCACCCGCCAAGGTTTCCAGCTGTTTGATCGCCGCGGGGCGATAAACGTCGGCACTGGCCACCATCACAGATTTCTTCTCACGCTCTTTCAGCCATTTTGAAAGCTTGGCCACAGAAGTGGTTTTACCCGCCCCCTGCAAACCTGCCATCAATACCACTACCGGTGGTTTGGCGGCTAGATTTAGCGATTCGTTAACATCACCCATCACAGAGACGAGTTCGTCGTTAACAATCTTCACGAACGCTTGGCCTGGGCTCAGGCTCTTCATCACATCTTGGCCAACCGCAGCGGTTTTAACTCTTTCAACAAAGTCTTTAACCACTGGCAAGGCTACATCGGCCTCGAGCAGTGCCATACGCACTTCACGTAGGGTTTCCTTTATATTGTCTTCGGAAAGACGCCCAACCCCGGTGACATTCCGTAGGCTATTCGATAGGCGATCCGTTAAATTCTCAAACATGGGTAGCTTGCCCTGCAGATAAATACTTAAAAATTAGCCGCTGATTATCACACAACAGCAACAAAGCCCCCAAGTATAACCAGTTCCTGAGGATTTCTCATCCAGTGAGTTGGGGTCTATGATTCATCTATTCCACTTTATTGTGGCCTATGAGACACTTAGAGTTCATTCCTCCTTGATCAATAGCAATACGACAATACACGAACGCCTAACGAAGAAATGAACAAAAGGAACGCTCACTGAGCATGGAAATGATGATCGCACTCGCTGGCGGCATTGCCTGTATTGGCTACGGTAGCAGCACGTTCCTATTGGTAAACGGTCTGCGTCACCACAATCTCAACAGAAAGCTCATTCTAAGCCTGGGTTGCGCTGCGCTAATGGCCCATGGCTTGTTGGTGTTTCACACACTCTTTAAGCCAGACGGAATACAGCTAGGCGTGATAACCTTAGCTTCCTTATTTGCTTGGGTGGTGGTTACGCTAGGCACCGCCAGTTGTTTATTCCGGCGAATTGAACCATTACTGGCTCCAAGCTACCCACTAGCTTTGTTTACGGTGCTCATGGCGATTTTTTACGCAGACACCACCCCGCCCAGAGCAGGACTTAGCACTGGCATGCTGACTCATATCGTGACCTCATTGATGGCCTACAGCGTAATGACGCTGGCGTTTTCCCAAGCCATTTTGCTCTGGATACAGAATTACCAACTCAAGCATCGCCATATTCACGATATCCTTAAAATTTTGCCTCCATTACAAACCATGGAAGAAACGCTCTACGATCTAGTATTCGCAGGCTTTGCGCTCCTAAGCGTGGCAATCCTGTCGGGCTTTATCTACGTTGACGATGTCTTTGCACAAAACCTAGCACACAAGACCATCCTGACTGTGATCGCTTGGTTCGTGTTATGCATTCTAATCCTTGGGCGTTTTTTCTGGGGCTGGCGCGGCATGGTCGCGGTACGCTGGACCCTCACTGGATTCGGCTTGCTACTGCTGGGTTACTTCGGTAGCAAAGTTGTACTAGAACTGATACTCCAGCGCGGTTGATGTAGTGGACGAAATACCTCTTTCCGTACTAGGCGGCATACTTTTCCTTCTGATTCTCTGCTCTGCGTTCTTCTCGAGTTCGGAAACAGGCATGATGTCCATGAATCGATATCGTCTTCGGCATCTCGCTCAATCCGGCGACCGCAACGCGAAACGCGTTCAAAGCCTGCTTGATCGTCCTGATCGCCTTATCGGAATCATTCTAATTGGCAACAACTTCGTCAATATCTTAGCCTCTTCCATCGCAACGGTTATTGCTATACGTTTATGGGGTGACGCGGGCATCGCCTTTGCAACCGGGATATTAACGCTAGTGATTTTGGTATTCGCGGAAGTAACCCCGAAAACACTAGCCGCACTAAGACCTGAGGTCATTGCGTTTCCAGCCTCGCTCATTTTAAAGCCATTACTCTATCTTCTTTATCCAGCGGTTTGGCTTATCAATACCATTAGCAATGCACTGCTTTCCATCGGAGGTGTTCGCTCCACCGATATTAATGATGATGAGCTAAGCCAAGAAGAACTTCGCACCGTCGTTAACGAATCAGGATCATTGATACCCCGTCGCCACAAGGGCATGCTACTGAGCATCTTAGATTTAGAAACGGTGACGGTTGACGATATCATGGTGCCAAAACATGAAGTGGTAGGCATCGATCTAGACGACGACATCGATGACATAATAAAAATGCTTAGGTCGGCGCAACACACTCGAATGCCCGTATTTAAGTCGGATTTAAACAACCCTGTTGGTTTATTACATCTGCGCAAAATCACCCGTCTATTAGCGGAAGAAGAACCCAACAAAGCAGCCATTATGCAACAGGCAGTAGAGCCCTATTTTGTTCCCGAGGGGACACCTTTACATACACAGCTGATCAACTTTCAACGAGTTAAGCGGCGCTTAGGTTACGTTGTCGATGAATATGGCGACGTACAAGGCATAGTGACCTTAGAAGATATTCTTGAAGAAATCGTTGGCGAATTTACCACCGATGTCGCAGCTAGCAGTAAAGATATCCACCCACAAGAAGACGGCACATATATTATTGATGGTGCGGCTTCGATTAGAGAGATTAATAAAATTCTTAAGTGGGATCTTCCAACTGACGGACCCAAAACTCTTAGCGGTTTGATTACAGAAACCTTGGAAACTATTCCCGAAGCACACTTATGTATCGCCGTGAATGAATATCAGATTGAAACCAAGCAAATAAAAGATAACTTAATTCGCAACGCATTGGTGCAAAAGGCAGGCACAAAAAAAGCCAAGTAGATACTTAGCTTTTCTCGTATAGGATTATATTTGAAAGGCACTCATCACTTCAGATAGAAGAATGCTCCTGCTACGCCAGCAGCGACAATCACCAGCGCGATCACTCCAATCTTCAAAGCCAAGCCACTACTTTCTTGCTTCGCAGAAACCTGATTCTCAACTGCTGGGCTTGGCTTAGGCGCTGCTGCAACAGGTGCAGGGGCCGGTTGCGGTTTTGCTTTGGGCATGGGGGCCATACGAAACACAGTGGCTTCCTCTTCGTCTTCACCCAATTGCGCTTCTTTATAATCTTGGGGCCCCGCAACCAAGAATACCAACTGATCAAAATTAATCTTGTCGCCAGGTTTTAAAACCTTTTCGGTAATTTTGACATTGTTAATGCGGGTACCATTTGAAGAGTTAAGATCAACAATCCTTAGCACACCATCACGCAAATTTATCTCCGCATGGCGTCGCGACATATGCTCATCGTTAATCACTACATCACATTTTTCAGAGCGACCCAGCACCATTGTACCGTGAAGCGGTATTGCCTTGCCTTTCAACTCCCCGCTCAGGGCAGTCATGGTCCAATCACTTTTCTTACGCGGGCCAGCAGAAGAAGCTGTGCTGGTGCGCGCTTTAGGATCGGAGATTTCAAGCTCAACGTCCCCGACTTTAATGACATCCCCTGCTCGAAGCTGAAACCTTTCGGTGACTTTTTGACCATTTACAAAGGTCCCCTTAAAGCTGTTTAGATCCGCGAGATATACGTGAGGACCTTCCAAGGTTATGGTAGCGTGCTTTTCGCTCACAGAACTATCATCCAGCACCAAGTGATTCTTTGAATCAGAACCAATGGCGAACACCGATTCAACCAACCATACCCCGGGTTGCCGTTGATCCTTGAATTCCAGCTTTAACATACACTTCTCCAAACCGAGCGTCGTGCTCACACAAAAAAGGCAGATATAGGGATCATATCTGCCTTAGTCGTTTTTTTCCTGCCAACTAAGCTAAATAATGAAAATAGACCTACAGATCTGATCATTATAGATGCTAGTTGTTGAACATTGTAAATTGTTACAGTGACTTAATTCAGTTGTAGTGACTTTATTTCAATAAACTCATCTAAACCATGGCGACCTAATTCTCGGCCATTACCAGATTGTTTGTACCCCCCAAATGGGGCAACAATATTAAAACCTCCGCCATTGATTGATACTTGACCAGTTCTTACTCTTCGCGCTACTGCCTTCGCCTTATCAGCATCTTGTGACCATACCGCTCCAGATAACCCATAAACACTATCGTTTGCAATTTCGATCCCCTCCTCTTCCGTCTCATAAGGAATCATGCACAAAACTGGACCGAAAATTTCTTCTCTCGCAATCACCATACCGTTATTCACATCGCTAAACAGCGTGGGCTTTACATAAGCGCCCGATTCTAAGCCACTTGGTTTTTCAACGCCGCCCGTTACCAAGGTAGCACCTTCTTGTATTCCTTTCTCAATATAGCGACAAACTGTCTCTCGCTGTTTTTCCGAAACCATGGGCCCCATAAATACATCTGATAACGGATCACCCTGAGGCGTATTTTCCATAGCCTGCTTGGCAATCTGAACTGCTTGTTCGTACAAAGCAGCAGGCACCAACATTCGCGTTAGCGCGGCACAGGTCTGACCACTATTGATACACACATCGCTCACACCTTTAGTAACTGCTGCCTCTAAATCAGCGTCTTCAAGAATCAGGTTGGCAGACTTTCCACCCAACTCCTGAGTAACACGTTTCACAGTGGGAGCGGCCAGTTCCGCGATACGAATACCCGCACGGGTAGACCCTGTAAAAGAAACCATATCAACATTTGGATGAGATGAGATTGCCTCACCCACCGCTTTTCCCGGCCCGCTGACTAGATTGAATACACCAGGAGGAAGCCCAACCTCATCGATAATTTCAGCCAATAAAAACGCGTTTAATGGCGCTTCGGAAGATGGCTTAACCACCATGGTGCAACCCGCCGCAAGTGCCGGCGCCACCTTGCCCACGATTTGATGAAGCGGATAGTTCCATGGTGTGATAAATCCACAAACACCTATGGGTTCACGAAGCACAAGCGAACTACCCGCTGATTCCTCGAGCTCCATTTCCACAGGAAACTCAGCATGACTCGCCATTACACCTGCAGGCATTCCCGCCTGCACAGCTACCGACCAAGACATCGGCATACCTAGCTCCGAACAAATCAGTGCACCCATTTCTTCTTTGCGCTCATTTAACCGTGCAGCAATGGCACCAATAAATTCTGCTCTTTTGACAGAGGATGTTTGAGACCAGCTCAAGAACGCATTATTAGCAGCTTGAACAGCTGCGTCCACATCGTGCTCATTACCGAGCGGTACGCTGCCAGCAGGTTGATTGTTAGCTGGATTAATTACCTGACAAGCACCCTCTCCATCAGGTGCAACCCATTCTCCATTAATATAAAGCTTTGTGTAGTTCTTCATTTGAATGATCTCCCGTCACCGCATTATCAAACTGAGCGATCAATTTTCAGTCGACATCGAGCGGCAGTTAGTCTTATTTGATTCACCCGGTTTCAGAAACCCTCATCCATCAGCGGCCAGTCCGCCATAGATCAATCCTCCACGGACCAATCTAATAGAGAAGAGAGCAAAAACAGTCAGAACAGACTAAAACAAACAGGGGAGACTTTTTCAAGCATTATTTAGGCGAGCAAACCATGCAACTGGCTCTCAGCATCTCTAACCACCTGGCGCCCCATTTCAATAGCCTCACTAGCGCGATTGAATTCCATTAGCCCAAGATGGGCCAACTTGGGAGAAAGAAGAAGGTCAGCAGGATCCCCCGCCATACGGCTGCGAGTCACTCGATCCTGCATGATATTGATGGCACTAGCGACAACCTCGAGCATGCCTGGGGGATTATTGTCATCCGTTACTTGATCCTCGAAACCAAACACTTGCGATAGCTTCACCAGCCACTCGGACTGCTCTTGGGTATCATCATCGACAGTTTCGTCTTTAATAAATTCGTCGGTCCACAATCCAAGCTTGCGAGGATTTCGAAGATGCTTACCGACAATCTCTGCATTTAAATTAACAGCAATGACAATATCCGCCCCCATCGCCTTACACAAAGAAATGGGTACCGGATTGACTAAACCACCATCCAATAAGTATCGACCTTTTGCTGTTTGGTAAGGAGTAAGCACACCAGGTAAAGAGGCTGAAGCTCGAATCGCAGTAGCGATAGGGCCATCTCGAAGCCATATCTCACGGCCAGTCTCGATATCAGTGGCAACCGCAGCGAAAGGCTTTTGCAGATCAGCAAACGTTAAGCTGCCCATATGGGATTGAATAAATTCAAAGAGTTTACGCCCTTCAAACAAACCACCGCTGAGGTGCACATCCAGTAATCCAAAAACGTCGCGCCAAGTTAATTCAGTAGCCCACTGCTCCAGCTCATCTAAATTATTCGCCACATAGGACGCACCAACCATAGCGCCCATGGAACAACCCACAACAACGTCAGGTTCTATCTTCATTTCTCTTAGCTGTTGAAGAACGCCAATATGTGCCCAACCTCTAGCTGAGCCACTCCCCAGTGCTATACCTAGCTTTGGCAAATCGCTGTTCATATTAGTAACTTCCTTGAGACTTTGATTTGATAGACGGCGATAACGGCAGCAAAGCCATCCGCCTCGGTAAATACAAAGTTGCTTGAGGGGCAGTTTCCTCAACTATGCGAATAAATTCTGAAACTTCATTTGTTCTCACTGCCTCTTCGCTACCTGGTTTAAAGGGCTGCCAAAATTTTTCCCAATGAAGCATCACCACCTGCTGAGGACGAGTAGCTTGAAGGATTTTTCGTGGATAATTTGCGGACTTAACAAAGTTGGCAGCACTCAAAAGAACCAAATCAAATCCAGCGTTCTTTTTTCGCAGCTCTTCAAGGTAAATTTTAGGCGGCACTCCCTTTGGCCAAGCAGCAGATGAAGACAAATAAAGAACACGGTAAGTATCAGCTCGCTTGCTAGTCCACTCCAACAAATAGCCAACCGGTATACCACACTGCCAATCCAAAACATCTCGCGGCATAGACGATAGGGGCGACAATACTTGGCCACCTGCCACCAAAATCCCAGCAAAATGTGGAGCATGATCCGCCATTAGGGGCATTACCCGGAGCTGCTCAGATAAATATACCCAAGTTAGAAGTTTCGTATCATAGTCAGCCAAAATCGGATTCACATTAATAGAATCAAAGGTTTTTATGGAACTAATAAGCTGATTTACGACTGTTTGGCTGCCCAGCACCTTCGTATCTTTAGGAAGCGTTTTGGCAATATAAGGAACATCCATAATGTGATCATAGTGGCCATGGCCGAGCAAAAGCCCCTTAAGATTGTCCAAAGGAGGCAAGTATTCATCAATAATTTCTGTTTTAGGCGCAAGATCCTTTAACAGCAATAGATCTGCAATAGAGGGATTTGAAAAAAAAGGATCCGCTAGAACCGCTTCACCATTCATAGAAATTAATATTCCACCTGTTCCCAGGTATTGGAAAAAGTCGTCTTCTTTAACTTGTTTCTCTTCAACAAGTTTTGAGCGAGTATCAAGCCAAGGCCAAGGCAGAACTGGCGCTTCCGAAGTGCTGAGTACTGCGCTTGCTTTATCATCGTTAGCTTTCGCTAACGACATTGGGATTAGAATAAATCCAAGCAATGCGATAAAAAACCACACTGCTTGAACAGATGTGATCGTGTTACAACTCGACCGACACACAGTCAGCCGCCTGCTTGGCTTTGCTTACAGCCTCAGCAACGTCATCAGCTAAAGCAAGGGTAACTCCCATTCTTCGCTTGCCACTGACTTCTGGCTTACCAAACAATCGCAATTGAGTATCTGGCATACGCAAAGCCTGTTCGCTCACATCAAATATCACTGTGTCAGACTCGCCCTCCACCAAAATAACCGCAGATGCAGCAGGACCATATTGGCGAATGGAAGGAATCGGTAATCCTAAAATTGCCCTCGCATGTAAGGCAAATTCAGAAAGGTCCTGAGAAATCAGAGTCACCATACCGGTATCGTGAGGTCGCGGAGATACTTCACTAAAAATAACTTCATCACCTTTAACAAACAGCTCGACGCCAAAGATACCTTGGCCACCCAGAGCGCCCGTCACTTTTTCCGCAATATGCTGTGCCTTTTCTAGCGCTGAGCTCGACATAGGTTGTGGTTGCCAAGACTCCCGGTAATCACCATCCTCCTGTCGATGTCCAATCGGCTCGCAAAAGGAGGTTCCATTCTTATGCCTCACTGTAAGCAAGGTAATTTCATAATCAAACTCGACAAATCCTTCCACGATGACTTTACCTGCACCAGCCCTGCCACCTTCTTGAGCATAATCCCAGGCTGCGTTCACATCCTCTTCTGACAAAATGGTACTTTGCCCTTTGCCAGATGAGCTCATAATGGGTTTTACAACACAGGGAATCCCCACTCGTTCGACAGCTGCAATAAAGTCTTCGTGATTGTCCGCAAACTCATACACCGAAGTGGTAACACCTAACTCTTCAGCGGCCAGTCGACGAATGCCTTCACGATTCATCGTAAGCTGGGCAGCTTTAGCCGTCGGAATAACGTTATAGCCTTCGGCTTCGAGCTCAACTAAGGTGTCAGTGGCAATGGCCTCAATCTCTGGAACAATATAGTCAGGCTTCTCTTGCTCAATAACGCCTCGCAAAGCGTCACCATCCAGCATAGAGATAACATGACTGCGATGGGCTACTTGCATCGCAGGTGCATTTTCATAGCGATCAACAGCAACCACCTCAACACCCAAACACTGCAACTCGATGACAACTTCTTTGCCTAATTCCCCAGAACCGCATAACAACACTTTTGTTGCAACAGGTGACAACGGCGTACCGATCTTACTCATTGATTCTTCCACTTATCCCGAATGTTATTCTTACTCTGCCATGCGGCGAGCTACATTTTTAAGAATGGCGCGCTTTCCATCGTTATCGACTCTTCCCCAATCTCCGATCTCTTTTGCGGACCGAAAGCAGCCAATACAAATATCGTTTTCATCTAATGCGCAAATGCTAATGCAGGGTGAATTAACGATTTCTTTCTTTGCCGAACTACTATCACCCGCAGCGCTACTACTGGAATCGCTCATCAATTATTAAATCTCGTTTATATCGCTTAAAGTTTTCTACATAGTGCAATGCACTCATTTTAATAATGTGCATATGCTTTTCTTCCAACTCTTTCACTATTTTTCCAGGTGAACCCATTACCAAAGAGTTATCAGGAATTTCTTTTCCCTCTGGTATAAGCGCGTTTGCACCGATAATGCAGTTATCGCCAATCTTGGCATTGTTTAACACCACTGCATTAATACCAATAAGCGTGTTATTGCCAATTTTACAACCATGCAACATAGCCTGGTGACCTACCGTGCAAAACTCACCGATCGAAAAAGGAATACCAGCATCCGTATGAATAACAGTACCATCCTGAATATTGGTATTAGCACCGATCTCAATGGGCTCGTTATCGCCTCGTAAAACAGCATTGAACCAAACACTGGCATTTTGATGCAGAATGACTGAACCGATAACCGTTGCGTTATCCGCAACAAAATAATTATCGCCAGTGACTTCTAACTGTCGCTCCCCCAGTTTATAAATCATGACTAACTCCTGTGATACATATGTCTATTTGTTGTTTTGATTAGATCGCAATTGGATCTTGATGTCGGTATTAAATATTTGGTTCATAAAATCTGCAATAAAATATGCAGTTAAGCCCCAAATAATATTGCCTTCGTAATTGTAACAAGGCACTTCGAAAGTCTTACCTTCGTAGGTTGCTCGATGAATATCTGTGGGAAGGTTATCCAAGAAATAATTCAACGGCACAGTAAAAATATGATCAAGCTCTTCTTCATTAGGTATAAATGACTGCTCAGGGTGAATCACCCCCACGATGGGAGTCACCATCAAACCAAACTTCGACTTTGCTGGTCGCATCGCACCAATTACCTCAACATCTCTAGGTGCCAAGCCTATTTCTTCGTGACTTTCCCTTAACGCAGTGTCGATGATGGTCAGGTCCTCTGGATCTTTTTTGCCTCCAGGAAACGCAACCTCACCGGCGTGACTGTTCATATGGGCAGCACGCCGCGTTAACACCAAATCAGGTGTTGTTTGATCCGTGAGCGGGATTAAAACGGCCGCTTCGCGGCGATCTTGGGGAGAGTTATCAAAGTTGGGAGGTGACAGCTTGGTACGAATCTGATCCAACAAACCTATTTACCTTTTAAAACACTTTAAATGACCGAAGGTCGATTAAGTCTATTTTGCCTGGTTTGAAGTGCCCTAAACAGGTTAACTTTAAATTTGTTTTATAACCTTTCAATTAGATAACACAACCGCTTGTTTTTATTGTCTTTTTTTATCAGCAAAAGTTTGAAAATTTTGCCGAATTTGTGGTTCTTTAAAGTTCACTTATAACAACAAATTATAACCGTTTACAAAAAAACAACTCAATTCTCTAGCCGCTGAAAAGGCCACATAAGCAGCTGATTTTTAGATACTTTTTATTACGGTTATAACCAAGAACTGTTAATAACCATAAGCTGTTCATAAATCACGCGACCCGTCAAGCTTACTAAACACTGTATTGACCAGTAGTATATGAATCGTGAATTTCAAGTTTTTGTTACTTGCTTTGAATTTTTAATTTATCGATCAATTGATCGACTCACTAGCACTAACTAGGAGTGCTGATTGGGGACAAAGTCACCCCCTAATGGTGAGCAGTAAAACCATTATGAGGTTTTAAGGATGCAACACAATCTACCTAACTTCGACAAGCTAAGACACTTAGCTCAGAACGATCCGACAGAATTAGAGCGCTTGCGCATTGAGCTTTGCGAGCAAATCATCCACGAAGCTCCAGAGAAATACAGACGTAAGCTACGCGGCTTGCAATTCCGCATCGATATGGAGAGACGCAAAGCTAAAAGCCCTATGGCAGCTTGCATCACCATCTCAGGCATGATGCATGACTCTTTCGACAAGCTTCGTATGGCTCTTAATGAAGCAGCAGGAACAGCACCTACTAGTGAGCAAGCTGTATCCAACTCTGATACCAATGCAGGCAAGGTACTTCCTTTCCGCAAATAAGCTTCACTACTAAGCCCCTCGATTTTAAAGGGTTTTCTGCCAACATGGCCGAAAACCCGATCTCTACCTTCCCTTCACAAAGCTGGCCATAGCCTCTCTGTTACGTTTATACTGCCTGCCTTTAATTAAGCGTCGATAAGCCTCTTCTAATCTATGAAATTCTGTAGCCAGTGTGGCAGCAAAGTATCTTTACGAATCCCAGAGGGTGACACACGGGAACGCCACGTCTGCGACTCATGCGGCTTTATTCACTACTTCAACCCTAGAATTATTGCCGGAACCGTGCCAACAGTAGGTAGCAAAGTCTTACTATGCCGGCGAGCCATTGAACCCCGCAAAGGTTATTGGACATTACCTGCTGGTTTTATGGAAAACGGGGAAACTACTCAAGAGGCAGCCTTAAGAGAAACTTGGGAAGAAGCAGAAGCCAAGTTGAACCTGGATGGGCTCTATTCGCTTTTCAACTTACCCCATATAAATCAGGTCTATATTTTCTTTCGAGGAGAAGTTATCGATGGAGAATTTGGGGTTGGGGAGGAAAGTCTTGAAACACAGCTGTTTGAAGAACATGAAATCCCTTGGGACAGTTTAGCCTTTCCTACAATTTACAAGACCTTAAAGCACTTTTATGCCGACCGCGAAGCTGGTGAGTTTCAAGTAAGAATTGAGGATATTGATGCTTTTCGTCATAAAAGAAGCAATACGGTTGATCCAGATTAATACCTTAGGCGATCTTTAGCAGACAAAACAGCCAAGTCCTAACCAGCTGCTACACTGAAAAAAGAGCTTCGTTTTTCACGTGTAGCGAGATGAGAGCCCTTCAATCACTTTTTCTATGCTTGTGTTGCGCACTAACCGCAGTACAAGCCCATGCATTTTTTAGCGCCGGCAATCGAGTAATCGACATTGCCTCGATTCCTGATGCTATGGAAGCAGACCCCTATGGCGCCTATTTAGAAGATCCCGACAAAACACTCACTGTCGAAGAGCTAGTGGCTGATCCCTCCTATTCCCTAAAATTCAAATCTGAAGGAAAGATTATCAATCGCGGTTATAGCAAGGCCGCTCTTTGGATAAAACTACAGCTGGCTTTGGGAGACCACTCCGATCTCGAAAAAAGAGAGAAAGTGCTGCAAATAAGCTACCCCTTACTAGATAAAATTTCGGTATACCAAGTTGTTGATGGCAAGGTCCGCAATGTATGGAACACTGGTGATGCGCTTCCTTTTGAAGAGCGACCGGTTGATCACAACAGTTTCTTATTTCCATTGCTCATCGAAAAACAACAAAAAGTTGATGTCTACATTCGCGTAGAAAGCAGCAGCTCGCTCAGGGTGCCATTGGTACTCTGGGATCCTATCCACTTTTATCAAACTCAAAAATCTATTCTGCTTATCGATGGTTTGTACTACGGCATTTTGTTTTTAATGTTCTTCTACAACCTTTGTCTATTTCTTACCGTTAGAGATTTAACTTACCTCTATTACATTCTCTACATTGTTGGCATGGCATCTTTCCAATCGGCCATGAACGGCTATGGCTTTGAATTCATTTGGCCGACATCACCTTTAATCAACAACTATGTGGTCGGCGTTTCAATCTGTGGCATCGCAATTTTTATGGTGCTATTCGCGAAAAAAGTTCTCGAAACCGACAAGAAAATGCCGAGATTCGATGTGCTATTAAAAGCACTCATTATTCTACAACCAGTATTGATCGCTCTTTGTTTTATTTTACCTTACAGCCTGATTATAAAACCCGTTATTCTAAATGCACTGTTTTCCTCCATCGCAATGATTGTGCTGGGCATCGTACTGGCCACACATAACCGTACTGCCAAATTATTCCTGGTTGCCTGGATCACAATGCTAGTTGGTGCCATGATGCTCTCAGCAGCATCACTGGGTTGGATTGAGGCTAATATTCTCACCACTAATGCGTTTATATTTGGCTCTGCAATAGAAGTTACTTTACTGTCCTTCACACTGGCAGAACGCATGCGCGCGATCCAAAACAAACAAACCGAGATAGAAAAAGATGCGAAGCTTATTTTGCAGAAAGCCAACGAATCGTTGGTAGATAGCAACAAATTAAAAGACGAATTCCTAGCAACTATTAGTCATGAATTAAGAACACCAATGAATGGCGTCATCGGCTGCTTAGAAAATATTCGTAGCGAAGTTAGCGATTCGAAACTTTCAGCTTACATCGATTCAGCTGATCGCAGCGCGCAACAAATGATGCTCTTAGTCGATGGAATCCTTACCTATACCGAGATACATTCTCACGGGCTTAGGCTTGATAGCTCTCCATTTGAAACCGATAAGCTAATCGATACTCTCAATGATTTTTATCTCGATATTGCCAAAGCAAAAGGCTTAAATCTCAATATCAAATCAGACAAGCAACTACCAAAATTATTAGTTGGAGATCGACGACAGCTGTTACAAATCATTAGCAATCTAGTGGACAACGCCATCAAGTTCACCCCGAAGGGATTTGTGGACGTTAGCTTTGATGTGCTCCAAGTAAAGGAACCCCAGAAAACTATTTCACTCAAAATATCGGTAACTGATTCTGGTATTGGCATCAATCAAGAAAAATCCGATTTAATCTTTGAGAAGTTCCGTCAGGCAGATGGTTCTTTCCACCGCAACCATGGTGGGTTAGGTATTGGCCTAGCGATTTGTAAAGAGCTTTCAGACTTAATGGGTGCGGGGCTTAATTTCCACCCTCAAAAAACTGGTACACAATTTACACTAACCATCGAAATTCCTTACATAGCCACCGCTGCCGATAACGATACACAGGTAAATGAAGCTACCGGAGCTGCCTCCAGCGACAACGAACCCGTACTGCCTCAAGGACTAACAGCAATTGTGGTGGAAGATAATCCTGTTAATCAAATGGTACTTAAAGGGATTTTGAAGAAACTGGATTTTACCGTTCTAACCGCCGAGAACGGACAGATTGCTGTGGATACTCTTAGTGAAAAGGAAGTGGACGTTATTCTCATGGACTGCCAAATGCCTGTGATGGACGGCTTTGAGGCGACACGGCAAATACGCAAATTGGATAATGCAAACGCCCATGTGCCCATTATAGCAGTTACCGCAAATGCTATGGCAAAAGACCGAGAGACCTGCATCAATGCCGGTATGAATGATTATCTAAGCAAACCGGTCAAAGCCCACCAAATCAGAACTGTACTTTCAAAATGGCTCGACCAAGCCAACGCTGCATAATGTAAAGCTCTACCAGCAGACAGCCTAATAATCTCTACTTCTAAGCAGAGGTTCAGTTATTAATACTTGGTTTGAATAACTCGCTAAACGAGCAATCCCGACTGCTACACTTTTATAAAGTACCCCAACTCTGCAAGAGACTAACTAGGTTTTGAATACAAATACCCTTAGCTGCAAATTTATCATAACGGCCATATTCATTTTGGCGAGCATCTTGGTCTTATCCCCTGCCCATGCTCGGCTTGAAGTGAAGTCGCTAAACGCTCTTGACGTGGAATCGTCTCTTAGCATGAACTCCACCATTGTCTATATCGAAGATGAAGACGATGCTTTAACGTTTCAAGATATTCACAGCGGTAGATTTACAGACCCACTGCAGCAGCAAGCAGGCAGAATCTTCAATATCGGTATTAGTGATTCTACGTACTGGTTCTTTTTCAAATTAAACCACTTTAGCGCAGCAAGTGATAAAGCTGTCGAACGGCTAATTGAAATCCCCTATCCACCATTAGATAGAATTGATGTCTTTACTCTTAATCTAAACACCAACGAGCTGCAGACTTATAAATCGGGTGATAGCTTATATTTCAATGAGCGCCCCATTGCCAACAACAATCACCTATTCTCGGTGAAGCTCGATCACAATGAAGAAGTATTTGTTGCTATTAGGGTAAAATCAAAAGGCTCTTTACGCATACCAATAGTGCTTTGGGAACCTTCAGAGTTTTACGAACACTCCCAAACCACAACTCTGTTCATGGGCCTTTATTTTGGCATCATGTTCTTGATGTTCTTCTATAACGCATGCATCTACGTTGCGACCAAAGACAGCAGCTATCTTAAATACATCACTTACATCGGTGCCCTTGCTTTATTCCAAGCATTAATGACTGGATATGCCGGTGAGTACCTATGGCCCAATACGCCGATCATGAATGACAAAATGCTCAATGCAACGGTTCTGGCAATTTGTTGTTCTGGGATTCTATTTGTTCGAACTTTACTAGATTTAAAAACACGGATGCCCGATGTTGATCGAACGCTTTCTAGAATCATTCAATTCAATGCTTGGTTAATTCCAGTCACTTTTTTCCTACCTTATGTGGCCACCCTAAAATACGCCATTGCCATTGCCATTCTCACTGCGGGCTTCTGCCTATTTTTAGGTACCAAGCTGGCCCTAAACGGAGTACGCACAGCTAAGTTCTTCATCTTAGCTTGGTTCTGTTTGTTGGTAGGCGCTTTAATAATGGGAGCTGTTTCAGCTGGCCTTATTCCTGCCAACGTATTTACCACCAATGCGCTGTTAGTCGGCTCAGCCATCGAAGCCAGCTTGCTATCACTAACCCTTGCGGATCAGATGAACCGAGTGCAAAGGGAAAGAGCGATTGCTCAGCGCAAGGCCAAACGCGCTCTTGAAAAAGCCAATCAAGTACTTACTGAAAGCAATCGTACTAAAGACGAGTTCCTGGCGACTATTAGCCACGAACTACGCACACCTATGAACGGTGTCTTGACCTGCTTAAGCCATCTATACGACGAGCACGAACCTGTGAAGCAACGTAACTTCTTAGGGCTGGCAGAAAAATCTGCCAATCATATGATGCTGTTGGTAGACGGAGTACTAAGCTACGCGGAGTTACAATCAAAGCAGTTTGTGCTTAACAAAGCGTTATTCCACACGAGCTGGTTAACCGATGAATTAAATGGACAGTATCAGCAGCTTTGCGCTGACAAAGGGATTGAATTCACAACCGAGATCAAGAGTGAAGTCCCTGAATACCTTTTCGGAGATTCCGCGAAATTGCTTCAAGTCCTTTCTAACCTCACCGATAACGCAGTGAAGTTTACAGAAAGCGGATTTGTTAAGGTGTCTTTAGATATCGACGCAATTAATAAGAAACAGCAAACAGTGGATCTGGTTTTCACTGTCCAAGACTCAGGCATTGGAATTCCTGAAGGATCAGAAGAAATCATCTTTTCCAAATTTAAGCAACTTGATGGCAGCAATACCAGAAGCCATGGTGGATTAGGTATTGGCCTAACCGTTTGTAGAGAAATTGCGAGTCATATGCACGCGGACTTAAATTACTCTTCAACTGTCGGTAAGGGCTCGAAGTTCACTCTGACTATTTCATTGAAATACAGCATGCAGCCAAACCACGAAGAAGAACTGATAGCGCGCCAAAAATACCCGCTTGAAGAGCTCACTAAAGATAAGCTTGCTTTGGTGGTGGAAGACAATCCTGTTAATGCCATGATCCTAAAAGCCTTACTAGAGAAAATTGGTCTAACCACCAAAATGGCTAGCAATGGGTTAAAAGGATTAGAAATGGTCAAAGAAGAGCCCATTGATATTGTTTTAATGGACTGCCAAATGCCTGAAATGGATGGCCTTGAAGCGACTAAAGAAATACGTAATTTAGAGGGTGAGAAGGCACTTATTCCAATTATTGCGGTAACAGCAAATGCCACCTCGGTCGATCGAAATAAATGCATTCAGGCGGGTATGAACGACTATTTGTCGAAGCCATTAAATAAACAAGAGCTATTAGAAAAGCTAACTCAGTGGCTACCTTTGGATCATACTCAGGCGGAATCTATTGAGACAACGAACAACGTCACTCATCTACGGCCAAAAAGCTAACACCTAAGCTGAGCAAGAGGCAAAAAGGCGCTTAGAATTGCTCTAAGCGCCACACATCATATGCGGGTTCTTCATAGGGATGTGCACACTTAAGCGCCTTAATAGCAGCTTCGATTAAGCCATCCGCACACACCAACTCAACCCGATATTCCATAACTTTTTCTAGTTCACCCTGCTCACCAATGAAAGGGTTAGCACCTTGCATGGGCCGAAATTGACCTTGTCCTTTGGTTTCCCACGCACAGTACTCATAATCACCGATACGCCCAGCGCCGGCTTCAAACACTGCCTGTTTTACCGATTCTTTATGTTCCTCTGGTACAAAAAACACAATTTTATACATCGGCAAAATCTCTGTGCTAGCCAATCCAGCGACGAGCATTTTTGAACATACGTAACCATGGACTATCTTGCCCCCAATCATCAGGGTGCCATGACATTTGCACAGTTCGATAAACTCGCTCAGGGTGTGGCATCATAATAGTAACGCGGCCATCCAAACTACTTACTCCAGTAATGCCACGAGGCGATCCATTAGGGTTGGCAGGATAGGTCTCAGTCACTGACCCCCAATTATCTACATAGCGTAAAGCTACCAAACCGGAATCATCTAGACCTTGTTGATGGCCAGCATCCATAAACTCTGCTCGTCCTTCACCATGAGCAACAGCGATTGGTAAGCGAGTACCTTTCATATCTTGCAACATGATCGAAGGTGATTCCTGAATTTCTACCACGCTAAAACGTGCCTCAAATTGTTCAGAATGATTACGTACAAAACGAGGCCAATGATCTGTACCAGGAATCAATTCATGTAGATTCGATAGCATTTGGCAGCCATTACACACACCCAAGGCAAAAGAATCTTCACGATTAAAGAAAGCTTCAAACTGATCTCTAGCACGAGCATTAAATAAAATAGATTTAGCCCAACCTTCACCGGCACCTAACACGTCACCGTAAGAAAACCCACCACAAGCAACTGCGCCTTTAAAGCCAGCAAGATCGACATTACCGTTCAAGACGTCGCTCATATGCACATCCACTGCTTCGAATTGCGCTGCGGTGAACGCTCCGGCCATTTCAATTTGGCCGTTCACACCTTGTTCCCTGAGAATGGCAACTTTTGGCTTTGCGCCAACAGCAACAAACGGTGCAGTGATGTCTTGTTTTGCATCAAAAGTAACGACTGGCGAGATACCTGGATCACCGGCACGAGCAATTTGTTGGAACTCCTGCTTTGCACAATCGCTATTATCGCGCAAAGATTGGATTTGGTAGCTAGTTTCCGACCATGCTTGTTGCAAGCCAACACGCTGCTCACTCACATACGAATGCTCACCGTGCTTAATATTCAACACATCCTTATCATTTAGCTGGCCGATGTCATATGCCGGAATCTTATGGTTGGTAAAAAGCTCTAATGTATTTTCAACATCGTCTGCAGCTACTTGCAATACTGCACCAAGCTCCTCATTGAACAACAGGGCAAATGGATCCGCCTCACCTAAGGCATCAAGTTTCACGTCCACTCCCACGTGACCAGCGAAACACATCTCAGCTAAGGTCGCTAGCAAACCACCATCCGAGCGATCATGATAAGCCAACAGTTTTTGCGATGCTTTTAGGCTTTGTACAACTTCAAAAAAGCCTTTTAATTGCTCCGCGCGCTCGACATCCGCGCACTCATTACCCAATTGATTAAACACTTGAGCAAAAGCGGTAGCACCTAATCGATTCTTACCCAAACCAAGGTCCACCAGAATAAGTCGGGTTTTACCTTGATCCGTTTTTAATTGGGGTGTAACTGTTTTACGCACATCGTCTACTGGGGAGAAAGCGGAAATAATCAAAGATAATGGCGCCGTCACGCTCTTCGATTCACCTTCATCGTCCCATACTGTGCGCATGGACATAGAGTCTTTACCTACTGGCACCGCAATTCCCAGTTCAGGACATAAGTCCATGCCTACCGCTTTAACAGTGTTAAAAAGTGCTTGATCCTCTCCAGGGTAACCAGCTGCACACATCCAGTTAGCGGATAAACGAACATCTGATAGCTTCTCAATCGAAGCACTAGCAATATTGGTAATTGCTTCAGCAATAGCCATGCGCCCAGAGGCAGGTGCGTCAATTAACGCTGCAGGGGTGCGCTCACCCATTGCCATCGCTTCGCCTGTTAAGCTGTCCAGCGTGGTACTAGTAACCGCTACATCACTCACCGGAACCTGCCAAGGTCCTACCATTTGATCACGAGTGACAAGCCCAGTGATTGAGCGATCACCGATGGTGATCAAGAAGCTTTTATTCGCGACTGTTGGTAATCTCAACACGCGATATACCGCATCGCGCATCTCTATGCCATCGGTGTCTAGCGCAGGAAGGTCAGCATTTTTAGATTCGAAGCTACGGTGCATCTTTGGCGGCTTACCAAAAAGCACTGACATGGGTAGATCGACAGGGTCATTATTAAAGTGCTCGTCACTTAACGTGAGATGGCGCTCCTGCGTTGCCTCTCCAATTACCGCGAATGGGCATCGCTCTCTAGCACAAATGGCTTCAAACTCGGCAAGGTTCTCTGGAGCGACTGCTAACACATAGCGCTCTTGCGATTCATTACACCAAATCTCAACAGGGGACATACCTGGCTCATCATTAGGGATAGCGCGCAGATTAAATTGCCCGCCTCGACCACCATCTTTCACCAACTCAGGCATGGCATTACTTAAACCACCCGCACCAACATCATGAATAAAGCTAATAGGGTTTGCATCACCACGCTGCCAACATTGATCGATGACCTCTTGGCAACGACGCTCGATTTCAGGGTTTTCTCGCTGCACCGAGGCAAAATCTAAATCTTCATGACTTGCCCCTGTAGCCATGGAAGAAGCAGCACCGCCACCCAAGCCGATCAGCATGGCTGGACCACCCAGTACAATTAACTTTGCACCTACAGGTATCCCGCCCTTCTCCACATGCTCCTCACGAATACTACCGTGGCCACCGGCAATCATAATAGGCTTATGGTAACCCCTTACCTCTTCGCCATTTACGGTAGTCACTTTATCTTCGTAGGTACGGAAGTAACCGCAAAGGTTTGGTCGGCCAAACTCGTTGTTGAAACCAGCACCGCCTAAGGGGCCTTCCACCATAATGTCTAACGCGGAAACGATTCGGCCAGGCTTACCATAGTCTGCTTCCCAAGGTTGCTCAAAACCGGGAATTTTCAAATTTGATACCGTAAAACCCGTTAAGCCTGCTTTAGGTTTAGA
>JAKSAW010000648.1 GCA_022361455.1 Pseudomonadales bacterium
ATCTTTCTTCTCTAAAAGGTGGACAGGAAAAATGTGCGCAATATACCGGATAATGGGGGGTAAGTTCGACTAAAAATTGATAAAAATCGTTAGTTTCCGTGTATTGGAGCAATAATCCGTCGAGGGCGGCCTATTTTGACCGGATTTTGTGACGATTTATCAATTCTAGGAGCTGTTTTTCGGCTTGCAGTAGTAAAGTGTAGGCTAAATTTCGAACATTGAATGGGGTCTGATAATGCTGAATTCTAGGCAACAGCCTAATCTAGTAAGTTCCTGTAGGCTGCTGTCCCTAAAGGGATTTCTGATTATTGGGTCGACGCTAAACTGGTCAGAACCAGAGAAACCAGCATCGATTGTTGAGTAACACCCATCTTCACAAACATGGAGCGCAGATGAGCGCGCACGGTGTTCTTTTTAATATCTAGCTCAGTAGCGACTTCATCGGTGGTGTGGCCTTCAGCCAAAAGAATTGCGATGGTGGCCTCTGACATGGTGAGTTGGTACAGATTCATTAAGGTTCTGACCGAGATCTCTAGGTTCTTTTCTGGATCCTGAATCAAGATTGTTAGGTAAGGTGTGAGATCTGATTCGTTATGAAAGTCCACTGGCATGGGCTTGATCATCATTTGATAGGCCGCTTTGCCGGAATCTCTAGATACGGATAACGCATTAATCTGAGAGCGATCTTGATTCTTAATCGCATCGATTGCCTCATTGAGGAATCCAGTTAACGATTCATTTTCGGTGGAATTATTTAGCTTGATGCGTTTTTGAACTTCTTTAACGCCATCGCCTTCCTCAAGCACACGCTCAGCGGTGGTGTTGCATTGTAAAATGCAGTTGTTCTTATCTAAGGTGATGATGCCTATGGACCGCTTGGAGATAGAGTCAGCATATATTTGGCGTTCTGAATCTAGCTGACGTAGCTGAATACCCAAGGCTACAGATTGCTCTAGATGAGGGATCAAAAGCTCAAAGAAATCCTTCTCGTCTTGGTTAAACTCACCTTGCTCTTCAGTCCTAGTGAATCGAATTGAAATCCGAGAATCCTTGTCGTACTGCCAATCGATGCCTGCAATAAAGTAGATATCGAATGGCTTTAGGAACATCTCATAATATTCGTTCTTAAGCAGCTGGGCGCGCGGCATGATGTCTTCAATGGTGATTACCTTGTTAACAGGTAGGTTCACCAATGGATCTTGAGCATAGAGATTGGTGTATGAACCCACTTCATTGCCTAGAATGGGTACGTCGATATCGTCACCGCTGGTATAGATCAATCCGGCGTCATTTGCAGAGGGAGGGCGGACGATTAGTGTTGCATGCTGCAAATTGAGAATCTGCTTTAGCTGGGTCAGGAAGTTCTTTTTATAGGATTCGTTCGATGTGGCAGCTCCGTAGAGTGCCTGGAGAAGTTCGGAGAACGTTTTTAAATCGATATTGAGTGGCATTGAATCCTCAGCCCTGACCATGACTAACTTATAAGAGTTAACTTAGAAATATTACTCCAAAGCACCAAAACAGGGAAATTTTTTATAACCCAAGTAAATATAAAGCTGCGCCGGTTTTGCGCTAAAGGTTATAAGGTGGGCGTTCTTAGATCTAATTGTGGTTGGTTCAATAAAAAAGGGGCTATTCACTAGCCCCTTTTAAATGCGATTTGGATTGGCTCTATTTTTCTTTCGCCATGTTCATCGCCACGTCTTCAATGAGATCTTCTTGACCGCCAATTGCTTTTCGGCGTGCCATTTCAAGTAGGATATCCTGAGATGGCACTCCATACTTAGCACCAGCGCGCTTAGCGAACAGCAGGAATGATGAGTAAACGCCGGCGTAACCGAGGGTCAGTGAATCACGGTCTACACGGACCAGCTCATCCATTAATGGAACGATCTTCTCTTCAGCGACGTTCATCAGTTTAAAGATATCAACTCCTGTATCAGCACCAGCACGATCAAGAACCGCAGCAAATACTTCAAGCGGTGTGTTGCCGGCTCCGGCACCTAGCCCTGCAGCAGAACCATCAATACGGATGGCACCCGCTTCCACAGCAGCTAGCGAGTTTGCCACACCCATCGCTAAGTTATGGTGTCCATGGAAACCTATTTCAGTTTCAGGCTTAAGTTTGGAGCGGAGCAGGGTGATTCGTTCTGTTACATCTGATGGCATCATATAGCCAGCAGAGTCGGTACAGTAGATACAGTTAGCACCATAGGATTCCATTAATAATGCTTGTTCCAATAGCTCTTCAGCACTGATCATATGAGCCATCATTAGGAAACCAACGGTATCCAAGCCCATTTGGCTTGCAAGACCGATATGCTGTTCAGAAACATCTGCCTCGGTACAATGAGTCGCTACGCGAATAGTGCTGACACCACAGTCTGCCGCCATTTTTAAATGATCAACGGTACCAATGCCAGGCAGCAATAAAGCGGACACCTTGGCATTTTTTAGTTTTGGTACCACTGCGTCTAAATATTCTTCGTCGCGGGCTGCAGGGAAACCATAGTTAACAGAAGCGCCACCTAAACCATCGCCATGAGTGACTTCTATTAGAGGAACGCCGGCTTCGTCGAGCGCCGTTGAGATGTCGATCATCTCATCGATAGAAATTTGATGACGCTTGGGGTGCATGCCATCACGTAAACACATGTCATGAAGAATTACTTTTTTGCCTTTAAGATCCATGGTCATTCTCCTCTTAAGCTAGTTGGCCATTTGCCATGGCTTCGGCATACATTTCAGCGGTGCGTAATGCAGCGGCAGTCATAATATCGAGGTTCCCAGAATACTTTGGTAAGAAATCACCTAAACCTTCAACTTCTAAGAACGTGGTGACACGATTTCCGTCGAACACTGGATCGTTTAATAATGTATATCCAGGGACGTATTTTTGAACCTCTTTAACCATTGCATGAATAGATTCTGTGATCTTTTCCTGGTCTGGCGCCTCTTTAGTGATGCAGTGAACAGTGTCACGCATAATTAAGGGTGGCTCAGCTGGGTTAACGATAATGATCGCTTTACCCTTATCTGCGCCGCCAATCTTTTCGATAGCGCCAGCAGTGGTACGAGTAAACTCGTCGATGTTTTTACGGGTTCCTGGGCCAACTGATTTAGAGGCAACCGTTGCGACTATCTCACCATATTCAACGTCTTGAACCCGGCTTACGGCGGCTACCATCGGAATAGTAGCTTGGCCACCACACGTCACCATGTTGACGTTTTCTTTGCGGCCTTCACCCAATAAAGTTTCTAAGTTAACCGGTGGGATACAGTAGGGGCCGATCGCTGCTGGTGTTAGGTCGATCATCATCGCGCCTTTCTCGTTTACTTTGCGCGAATTTTCTTCGTGAACATAAGCCGACGTTGCATCGAAAACAATTTGAATTTTGTCTTCTTCGATATAGGGAACTAATCCATCTACACCACTGGTAGACACTTTCATTCCAAAGTCGCGGGCGCGTTTAATACCTTCGGACTCCTCGATACCGACCATCCAAACCGGCTCGATCCAATCGCTCCGCATTGCTTTCATTAAAAGGTCTGTACCAATATTACCGGGGCCGATAATGGCGGCACGTAATTTATTACTCATTTTTCAAATTCCTCGAAAAGTGCGCCTAAAAAGGGTTATACAAATTTAACGGTGCAAGTGCCTAGGCCTGAAAGTTCCATATGCATTTCGTCGCCTGGAACTACTGGCTCTAATGGCACTAATGAACCGGAAAGAATCACTTCGCCTGCTTTAAAGGGAATACCAAATTCGCCTAAGGTGTTTGCTAACCAGGCAACGGCTGTAAGTGGGTCACCTTGAACAGCAGAACCTTGGCCAGAGCTGATATGCTCGCCGTTCTTGTAAACGTTGACTGTAAGGTTAGGTAAGTCGACATCGTTGGGATCGGCTTTTTCGTTGCCAACCGCATATACGCCACAAGACGCGTTATCAGCGATGGTATCTTGAATTTTTATCTTCCAATCGTGAATCCGAGAATCAACAATTTCGAAGCAGGGCATAACGCATTCAGTTGCACGAAGTACATCTGCTTCAGTAACTCCTGGGCCTTTTAAATCCTCTTTAAGTAAAAAGGCGATTTCGGCTTCTGCTCTGGGTTGGATCATATTGCCTTTGATACTTACTTCAGACTCGTTCTCTACCACCATATCAGAGGTTAAGAAACCAAAGTCGGGCTGGAATACACCAAGCATATCTTGAACAGCTTTAGAGGTTACGCCAATTTTTTTACCAACTACCTTAACACCGCGATCAGCTAAACGTGCTGCTAGCATCGCTTGAGAGATATGGTAGGCATCTTCTATCTCAATTTCAGGAAAACGCTCAGTTAAAGGGGCGATTGTTTCTTCGTCTTTTAATGCTTTATAAAGCTCTTCGCCTAGTGTTTGTCGCTGACTGTCAGATAAACTCATAAAACAATCTCTTTTATTTGTTCTTTAAAAATTCAACGCAACGTTGGTTGAATAAGTCTTTGTATTCGATCATTACCCAATGGCCGCATTTACTTAGAATCGTGACTTCCGCATCATCACAATTGGCTGCAAGAGTGCTAGCACCAGACACTGGACAGAAATTATCTTTATCCCCCCAGAAAGCTAATACAGGGGCTTGGATTTCTTTTAGCCGCTCAGTGATATTCGGAATAACCATACGCTTGAAAGCAGCTGGATTCTGCGTTTCTAAGATACGGAAACGCTCTTCAATCAGTTCATCAGTTACATGAATAGGGTCAACAACTATCAGTTGTAATACTTCTTTTAAATATTCGGGCGTAAATTCGGGGGAGCCGAGAGGCACTGCCGTCATAGCCTGCACGCCTTTCATATTTTGAAAGTAGGTCATTTGATCTTCTAACCCACCACAACCCATAAGTATCAAGTGTGTGATTCTCTCAGGTGCTTCTAATGCCATGCCCAAACTTACAGCCCCACCAAGGGAGTTCCCTACTCAAGCAAATTTCTCCCTATCTAATTGCTCTGCAAACTCAAGCATTGCTTTCGCAAAAAACTCTAAGGTGTAATCAAGGTCTGGCTTATCGCTATCTCCAAAACCTGGTAAATCAGGAACGATGACTTTAAATCCATTATCATAAAAGTACTGAACGTTATAACGGAAATTTAACCAGCCACTAGCACCAGGACCGCTTCCTTGAAGAAAAATAACGACAGGTGCATTGGCGGCAGTTTCAGGACTGTTGTCTGTTACTGTGTAGTGAATTTTAACGCCATTGCGATCTCCATTTTGAAGAGTCAAAAACTGGCTTTCAGGCTTTGGTGGAGGAGTAGGGTATGTCACGTAAATGCTCCTATATCTTATTCGACAACAGCAGGATTAAAATCGATAGGTCCGCCCAACATGTCTCGGTGAGAACCGGGCTGCTTTCCGTCAATATCTTTAACGCCAAGATTTAATGCTGCTTCTGCTCCGATTAGCGCTTTACCTGTTTGCTCCATAATGTTTGGATCTTTAGATAGTGCGTCGATCACTAGGCCTGTAAATTCTGGTGATTCTCCCAGTTCAGCAAAGTGTCCATAGGTTTCAGGAGCTGCTTCAATAGCAAGTTGAAGGCGCTCAGTTTTTAATACGCCCATCCAAATGGATACTACGGCTACATTAAATGGCTTAAGGTCGTATGCCATATCCCAGGTCATTTTGTCGGTACCTGCTTTTTGCGCACCGTAAGCTGGGCCGTGCATATAGCAAGCTGCACCGGGGGAACTGGTGTTAGCAATAAACCCACTTTTCTGCTTTGCCATGATTTTTGCTGCATGGTAACTGGCGATATAGGTAGAACGTAAACCAACATCCATAATGTCGCCAAGTGCGATATTCTTTTCCCAAAAAGGGCCCTTGGCAGTAATGTCGTCGTGAAGATAGGTTGCGTTGTTAACGAGAATATCTAAGCGACCTTGTTCTTCTTCAATTTGTTTAAAAAGCGCTTCTACCTGCGCATCATCACCATGGTCACAGACAACCGCAATACCTTTACCACCAAGGGCAGTGACTTCTTCAGCAGTTGCGAATACGGTTCCTGGAAGGGGCGCATCGCCCTCATTTTTAGTGCGGCCAGTAATGTAAACAATATCACCCAGGCTACCGAAAGCCTTGGCAATGCCTTTGCCTGCACCACGACTGGCGCCTGTCACTAGAACAACACGGGGTTGGGTTGAGCTCATGATGTTTCCCTATTAGTACTGGTATCGTTGGAATACCAAATTTTTGTTATTCGCTAGTTGGATTGATAACTAATCCAAAACTCAAACGCCGAAACTCAAACTTAGATCGAGCTTCGGCGTTGTTTAGAGCTGATGGCTACAACTTTGATGTGCTTCTATCTAAACGAAACTTATAAGAAGAAGTCAGAGTTTTCTAAGCCAAGTTGAACAGCACCGAAGTTCTTACCAAATTGATAAGGGTTGTTAGCTACGTGAGCGCGGCCTGCTAATATATCTAACACGAAACGTTGTAGTGTTGAGCTAGTAAATATTGCCCGTCCACCTAACATTTTTTGAAGTTCTAATACGGCTTGCAAGCATTCTTCTGGAACGTTGGCAGCTTCATAGCGATATTGGATACGAGTATTGATATCAGTTTCTTCACCGTTACGTGCGTTTTCCATTAGGTGATCGAAGTTAGCGAGTAATTTCATCTTTAAACGATCAACCAAGATTTGGGCGTTGGATACTGCCATTTGCGCATGTGGGTCTTCGGCAGTTTTACTACCGGTGTTAGTGCCTACACGTACGGCAGCAACTTCTTTGTAGAAATTGATAGCACCTTGTAGCGCACCAATAGAAGAAGTAGATACAGCCCGTGGGAATATTTGACCAAAGGGCAGTTTGTAAAGCGGAATTGATTTTGAATCGATTCCAGGGTTTGTTCCTTGGAAACCGTCGATAGAGCGATGAGTACGATATTCTGGTACGAATACGTCTTTAACAACAATGTCTTTAGAACCTGTACCTTTCAAACCAAAGGTATGCCAAGTATCTACAATCTCGTAGTCACTCTTAGGCAATAAGAAAGTACGATAATCGGGAGCAGGGTTTTCTTCTGTTGGTGGAACGATGCCGCCTAAGAAGATCCACTCGCAATGATCACAGCCACTAGAGAACGCCCAGCGGCCACTAAATTTAAATCCGCCTTCAACAGGCTCAACTTTACCAACTGGCATGTAAGAGGAAGCGATCAAAATGCTAGTGTCATCTTTCCAGATATCTTCTTGAGCCTTAAGATCGAACAAAGCAATTTGCCAGTTATGCACAGCGATAACACCATAGATCCATGCTGTTGACATGCAGCCTTCCGCTATTGCCATTTGCACTTTATAGAAAACTTGTGGATCCATTTCATAACCACCCCAGCGCTTAGGTTGAAGCACTCGGAAGAAACCGGCTTCTTGCATTTTTGCAATGGTCTCTTCTGGAATCTTACGATCTTCTTCAGCTTTAGCCGCTTGTTCCTTTAAGAAAGGAATCATATCGATCGCTCGTTGAACGAGTTCCTCAGCAGTCACTTGAGTGTCGATGCTAGATTGTTGGGCTGTCATTTTGTTGCCTCTTGCCTGGAGTTGGATAATTAAATCAGTGTTGTTGTTTTAGTGACGTTGATTAAACGGCTACCGGTAAATCGATGTCTGCATACCGGCCAGCATGAAAAACTAAGGGAGCGTCGCCTTTGTTATCAAAGTTAACGACTTTGCCAACAAGAATAACGTGATCACCACCTTCGTGACGCGCTTCTAATTCACATTCAAATACTGCGCAATAATCCTCAAGTAATGGCACACCACCGACACCTTCTGTAGTGGCAATACCATCGAAGCGATCATCACAGCTAGATGCAAATTGGTTGGAAACGTTTACTTGATCTGCTTTTAAAACGTGAATCGCAAAGTGCTTAGTGTCGTTAAACTCATCAAATACTTTGCACGTTTTAGCGATGCTCCAAAGAACCAACATAGGATCTAGTGAAACAGAACTGAAGCTATTAGCTGTCATTCCAATCTTGTTGCCATCTTTGTCTGTTGTGGTAACGACAGTAACGCCAGTTGCGAATTGACCAAGTGCGTTTCGAAATGCTTTTGAATCTTGCGACATGGTTTTTGCTCTCTTTGTTGTTCTGTTATTTATTGGTTTTTACCAAATCTATAACTAAATATTCGCATTGGGTGCGTTTACTGTCATACCACAAATGGCCTAGTCAAAATTGACGCCAAAATTCACGAAATTACTCCATACCTACGCTAAAGTCGTGGCCCCAGAAGCTATTGACTGTGCTTTGAAAAGCAGAATATTTAGACCAATCTTCGACAGTGCGGCCATCGGCTCCAAACTCCAGCATAAATCCACTAGGTGTTAGCATATAGAAGCTCACCATATGGTCATTTGCGTGGCGGCCCATGGTACCTGTTAGCTTCACTCCTTCCGCTTTCATGCGGTCCATAGCGCGACCAACTTCATCGATTGAGTCAGCTTCTATCATCACGTGTACGCAACCCGCTGGCATTGGGCTTTCAAAGATAGCTAAGCTGTGATGACGCTCGTTACAGTGCATGAAGAACAGGCGCTTTTCAGGCTCAGCTGGGTCTGGTGTGAAGCGAACTTTCATTAGGTCAGCAACACCAAAGCCCATAACGTTTTTATAGAAATCAGCACTGGCGTCGAAGCTAGGGGTTGGCATTACTGTGTGACCAAATCCTTGAGTACCAGTCACAAAGCTTTTGATGCCTACTGGTGAAGCGAACTGCGCGAAATCAGAGATAGGGCCCCAGAAGATTTCGTGCTTGTTGCCATCAGGATCAGCAAATGTGGCAATATCTTGTACTTGGCGAGCCGCAATTAGCTCATCGCTACCACGTTCGAAATTAACACCGTGCTTTTCTAAAGTAGAAAGAGCTTCATTAAACGCATCTTCACCGGTGAGCTCCCAGCCGCTAGCGCTATAGTTATCGACATCGGATTTTTCTACCACGATGCGGTATGGGCGATCGTCCATTTTTAGGAAAACGGTATCACCACCTTGGTTTAAGTTAGCGGTGTTATCCATTAAACCAAGCACTTTTGTGCCGTAATCAACCCAACGGCTTGGTTCTGTGCAATTTACAACGATGTATCCAAGGCTGTGAATATTCATAGGTAGAGTTCCTCTCAAAGGTATTCTTCAGTGGCGATTTTCTTTAATTCAGGTTTAACCACTTTGCCAGAAGCGTTTAAAGGTAAGGCTTCTACAAAAGCGATCTTTCTTGGTACTTTGTAGTTCGCCATCTTTTCTCGGCACCAGGTTATTAGCTCGCTCTCATTTAATGTCGATCCTGGATTTAACACGATAAACGCCATGGCAACTTCCCCCATACGTTCGTCGGGTATTCCTATTACCGCGCACATGGTGATAGCATCGTGTGCGGTCATGAGCTTTTCAATTTCGGCGGGATAACAATTAAAACCGCCGGTAATAAACATATCTTTAAGACGGTCGGTAATTTTTAGATTACCTGCTTCATCCATTACGCCTATATCACCGGTATGTAACCAGCCTTCTTCGTCAATGGTTTCTTCAGTGGCTTTATCGTTTTCGAAGTAGCCCTTCATAACGTTATAACCGCGAAAGCAGATTTCACCGGGCTCCCCACGCGAAACCTCATTGTTATCGCTGTCGACGCAGCGTAGCTCTACATCGGGAATTACGCGCCCAGACGTGGTGGCAATGGTTTCAGCGCTGTCTCCAGATCGACACATGGTTACTAATCCGCAGCTTTCAGTTAAGCCATATGCAGTAATAACGGTTTCAAACCCGAGCTCAGATTTCATTTGGTGGATCATTTCCACGGGAATAACAGCAGCACCAGTGGTTGCTCGTTTTAATGTGGAAATGTCGTGCTTTTTAAGGTCGGGGTGCGCTAGAAGGGATTGGAATAACGTTGGCGGACCCGGTAATACAGATATTTGATCCTTAGATATTCTCTCAAGAACCACCGAAGCATCAAACACCGCATGAGGAAGCAGCGTTACGCCTTTTAACAAACAAGCCAAGATTCCGGCCTTATATCCAAAGCTATGAAAGAAGGGGTTTATCACTAAATAGCGATCACCTTTCTCAAGGCCAAGGATGTCACTAAATGTGGAAAAGGCGCGAAGGTTTTGCTTGTGGCAAGTCTGCACGCCTTTGGGGTTTCCGGTGGTTCCGGAAGTAAACAGGATATCTGATACGTCATCGCTCTGAACGTCGTTCATGCGTTGCTTAACCAGTTCACTGGTGTTGTTATCGAGCATGCAGCCACTGTCGAGTAAAGCTGCCCACGGAGTGTGCTCGGCTGAAGTCTTTTGATCCGATGGAAATACGACAATGCTTTCTAAATGAGGGAGTTCCTGCTCAAGCAGTGCGGCGGGGTAATCAGTATCAAGAAAGAAACCGACAGAGAACACCATTTTGGCTCGGCTGGCATTAAGGATGTATGCGGCTTCAGTTGCTTTATAGCGCGTGTTTAATGTGACCAAGACAGCGCCCGCGCACTGTGCGCCTACCGCCGCGATTACCCATTCAATGGTATTAGGCGCCCAAACACCAATACGATCGCCTTTTTCAATACCTTTACTAATCAATGCAGCAGCGAGCTGAGCGCATTGCACTTCAAAATCTTTAAAACTGATTTTGGTATTGCCATCTTCTAGAAAGATTTGATCACCATAGGTTTCTGCAGCTTGTTTCACAAGCTGGGGAATCGTTGCCACAGGCTCTAATAAGGTTGCTGTAGGCGCTGAATTCGACATGGTGATACTTCCTCTCACAAGGGCGTTAATTAGGGTGTTTTCTAGTCTATTTGAACTACTTATCAGGGCTGCTAACTATTTGTTTTTACCCCCAAATTACCAAATACACGGTATCCCAACGGCTATTAGGTGTCTTAGTCCACTTGGACGATTTTGGCAGGG
>JAKSAW010000278.1 GCA_022361455.1 Pseudomonadales bacterium
AAGCGCTACAAATATCACCACCATTAATTGTAGATGGTGATTTTGGTAATAAAACTGATGCGGCGGTAAAACGCTATCAAGCTAAATATGGGCTTGCCATCGATGGTGTTGTCGGCCGAAAAACTTGGGCAAAGTTAAATACCGCTGCACCGGCTTTGCCCCACCAAGGACGATCAACCCAAACATTTAATAATGCGCCCTGGATGAATATCGCCAATCGTGAAATGGGCCAGAAAGAAATCCGTGGACGAGACCATAACCCTCGAATCGTTGCTTACCATAGCACCACTACTTTAAGAGCAACGGATGATGAAACGCCTTGGTGTGCATCTTTTGTCAATTGGTGCTTAAAACAGAAGAACATTCGCGGTACAAATTCTGCCGCTGCTGCCAGCTGGTTAAATTGGGGCCGACCTATCGGCGCCAAACCCGGCGCTATTGCGATTATTTACAATCATGCTGCAGCGAATAGCAATTTAACTCGCTCTGGAAACCATGTGGCATTTCTTATTCAAGAAACCCACACTCATTTCAAATTACTTGGCGGCAATCAAAGCGATCAAGTTAAAATTTCGTCCTACCCTAAAAGCAAATGGCGACTGAAAGGTTATCGATGGCCAGCATAAACTGATCACTGCTTCTTATAGGTATAGGCTAAATCAGTTGCCAAATAATTTGGTTGTTGCGCAAGCAAGTCTTTAATTGTGGTTTCACCATCAGCTATATAGGTCGTGTTGACAAAATTTTGGTAAACATCGTCTCCATGTTGTTTAGCCGCCTCAAGACAATGATTTAAATAAACGGGGAATGGCAGAATATCTTCGCGCCAAATTTTTCCAGCGTAATATTGGCCCACATAGTCGTGATAAACCTTGTCGGTAATACACTTATTGAGGCGGTATTGTTCATCAGAACTTTCCGTACACATGCGCCCAACAACAGCATCACCATTGTCTTGAAACGCTTTCACCAAAGCCCATTGAAAACGGTGTTCTCGCTCATAAAGATCTAAAAAGTGCTCATCAGATACTTCAAAAGCGCAGGCAGTCAATTCACAATCGGGATCTAAGCGAGTTGAACAAGATGCTATATGGACATCTGATTCTGCTAGGTTATAGCGATAGATAAAAGAAATCCCCACCTTATTAAACATCCTTCGATAACCAGGCACTTTAACCAAGCGGAAGTTTTGCAAATCCGGAACCGTTTCTTTTGCGGACTCAGGAGAGAGTAAAGAACCATAACCTATCACTGTGATCATTTGCGACGCCAAACCTATCACCCCTCTAAGAAACAACACTGAAACGAAAGATTACCCGATTGTAACTCCTCGTTCACCTTACTTAGTGGCCCTGCGATGATCATTACGATTAATTAACGAATACCAGACAACATAGAATCGGGCGGCACCAGCTGCCCGGTTACTGGAAAATAAACCAACGCAACTAAACCACCACCTGTGCGATTTTGTAGTTCTACTCGGCCGTGGTGCATATCTACGATACGCTTAACAATCGCCAAACCTAATCCAGAACCTTTAGTACCGCGGCTTTCATCACCTCGCGCAAACGGCTGAAACAAGGCATGCATTTCTTCTTCAGTTAATCCAGGGCCTCGATCAGAAACGGTTACTAGAATTTCGCCATCCTTTAACCCACTTTCTAAATCGATCTTACCACCCCCATGACGCACCGCATTACCAATTAAATTCATAAACATGCGTTTTAGTGATAAGCGCTTTAACGATATTTCAGGCAAGTCGTTATACGTACAATTAAGATCGACACCATCTGCTTGATATTGCGATACCACTTCCTGGATGACTTCGTTAAGGTCGCCTACTTCCGTGTCTTCATCATTTCCATCGCGAATAAAGGCAATAAACTGATCTAGAATGGCATCCATATCTTCAATATCTCGAACCATACCTTCGGTTAATTCAGGATCTGTCGCTCCCAATAACTCGGCGGTTAATCGCATACGGGTAAGCGGCGTTCTCAAATCATGAGAAATGCCTGCCAACAATAAGGCTCTTTCTCGAGTTGCTTGCTGTAAACTTTTACGCATCTGATTAAAAGCTCGATTCACCGCAACAATTTCCCGCGGCCCACTTTCTAAACTCAAATTTGCCACTGGCTCACCGCGACCAATGCGAGTTGCGGCTGTAGCCAAACGCTTTAAAGGCCGATTAAGTTGACGCACAAATAAAGCAGCGATAATAAAAGCAAACAAAGGCGTGCCGATAGACCAAACAGAGACGATCCAACCTTCATAACGGCCCCAGTTCTGCAAAGGATAGTGAATCCAAATGCCATCTAATTTGGGGTGAGTAATCCATAAACCGGGTTGAGGGGAGGAACCAACTTTCAATACTGTATCTGGCCCAAGCACATCTCTCATTGGCGCGAAGAAACGGCTAGCAAAATTAACATTGTCAGCAATGGCCACTTGTGTTTCATCATCTGTAATATGAATGTTTTCATGCTTGGCCAACGCTTCTAATATCTGATCGCGCCCCACTATTTCGGAGCTTGCCTCAATAGTATCGATCTCCAACAGCACCACATGGGCGGTTTGTTGCACACCAGGCAGGAACAAGTAGTAATAGGCAAAGACTAAGAAAAAGACTTGAGTTATTAGCACCACAACCCAAATCATTAAAACGGTGCGCCAGAACGAAGATTGGGGTACAAACTTCATTTAGCACCCCAATTTGGAAAGGATAAAGTAGATTGTGATCTAACTAACGGCGCCGTCAGGCACAAACACATAGCCAACGCCCCACACGGTTTGTATGTAGCGGGCATTGGAGGGGTCGTCTTCGATAAGGCGACGTAATCGTGAAACTTGAACATCAATACTCCTTTCCATGGCACTCCATTCGCGGCCACGAGCGAGGTTCATGAGTTTATCACGAGTTAGCGGTTCACGGGGATGTTGAACTAGGGCTTTCATAACGGCAAATTCGCCAGTGGTAAGCGACATGTTTTCGCCATTCTTTTTCAAAGTACGGGTAGAAAGATCCAAGCTATAGGGGCCAAACTCCACGGTTTCTTCTTTTTGACTTGGAGCGCCCGGCAATTCTTTCACTTGGCGACGCATAACAGCCTTGATGCGAGCCACCAATTCACGTGGATTAAAAGGCTTCGGCAAATAATCATCGGCACCCGCTTCTAGCCCACTAATACGGTCGTTATCATCGCCTTTGGCGGTCAGCATGATTATCGGCAGATCGGCATAATTTTCGCTCTCCCGTAAACGCTGACAGATGGACAAGCCATCCTCGCCCGGCAACATCAAATCCAACACCATTAGGGAATACAATTCTCGCCCCAAGGCACGATCCATCTGCTCGGCATCAGCCACGGCTTTCACCATATAGCCCTGCTCTTCCAGATAGCGCTGCAGCAAGGTGCGCAGGCGTGCGTCGTCATCAACGACCAGTACCTTTTGCTGTTCATGGGTTTCCTGAGCTGGTTGTGCCACGAAGCCTCTCCTATATTTAATCCATAGCGCTCGAAACTGATAGCGAGCAAAACCAGGATAGAGGTTATTTTGTACAGTAAAAAATGTCAGGCGGTGTTTTGTTACAAGATATGTTACTAATTGCAACTTTTTTGACAGACCTTTGATTTTACTTATCTTTTGATTGAAGATTGGAAATACTGACCTATGATGAACTGCGGTCACTTGTTTATATCGCAGCTAGATAAAACCGCAGAAACAAGAGTGAACCAATTAATAAGTTCTAGGTCCATTTAGGGAAACCATAGCGAACCTGCATGCCAAAATTGCCAGCCTTAACCCACACCAAGGTCTTACCTGTGCTGATCATCCTAGCTGTCGCTCTGATGATCTTCTTACTATTTGTGTTCAAACCAACACCGGAGAAGAAAGAAGGTGGCATGAAATCCACTCTAGTGGACACCTTAATTGCACAACCCAGCACACTTAGCCCAACACTAACTTTATTTGGCCGCGTTGAATCGCCCTACACCACAACGCTGTCAGCCTCTACCTCCGCTTTCGTCGAAAGAATTGAAGCTTACGAAGGCCAGGCGGTTAACGAAAGCGACTTACTGGTGGCCCTGGATAGTACTGACGCCAAGCTCTTCTTAGCGCAACGAGAAGCCGATTTACAGGACATTGCTGCGCAAACCGCTCAACAAGAGAATCGCCATCAATCAGATCTCACCGCGCTCAAACTCGAGAAAGAATTATTAGCCCTATCCAAAAAAGCAGCGAATCGTTATGAGAACCTAGCAAAGAAAAATGTTGGTTCAGACACCCAAAGAGATGAGGCGCTCCAAAGCGCCAAGCGACAAGCATTAAGTGTCAATACGCGAGAACTTTCTGTTGCAGATCATCCTAATCAATTACAACGCTTGAAAGCACAACTAATACGAGCAGAAGCGCTACGTGATCAAGCAGCTTTGGATCTCGCCCGAACCTATATCACAGCACCATTTAATGGCCGCATCACTGCGGTTCATGTATCCCCCAGAAATCGGGTCCGCCAAGGGGATCCAGTAGTCACCCTTTACGACACTGATCGCATTGAGGTGCGCGCACAAATCCCTTCGCGATATTTGCCGGATATTCGCAACGCTATTAATAACGACATTACACTCCTCGCTCAACTAGTTATCGACGAGCAAAAAATACCAGTTACCTTAGATCGCATCGCCGGCAACGTTAGTGAAAGCAAAGGCGGTGTCGATGGTTTTTTCCGTTTTCAAGAACAGCACCCAGCCATTGAAACAGGTAGGGCTGCTGAACTGCATCTTACTTTGGCGGAAAAACCAAATGCTATCGCCGTTCCACCCATGGCCGTTTATGGTCAAAAGAGAATTTATGAAGTGGATGACAACAACCAATTACAAGCCATTCCAATTGTGCGCCTTGGCGAAATAATGCATGAAGACGGGGAACCCTGGATATTAGTCACCGGTGACATAAAACCCAACACACGTATTCTTATTACCCAATTACCCAATGCCATTAGCGGTTTGTCCGTGGGTCTAAAAGACAATGACATCCGCCCATAATCCTACCAACGGTAATCCAAGCAATAATAACAACGGTGGCATTATCGGGATATTTGCAACCCATCGAGTTGCGGCCAACTTGATGATGTTCCTGTTTATAATGGCGGGCTTGTGGGGCCTTAAAAAACTTAACACCCAAATATTTCCGCTGTTTGATCTAGATTACATCAGCATTAGTGTTGCCTGGAGTGGCGCCAGTGCCGAGGATGTCGCTGAATCTGTCACCACCCCAATTGAGCAAGAACTTTCATCGCTTACAGAAATTAAAAAGATGACTTCCACTAGCAAGGAAGGCTCAGCATCGATTATTTTAGAACTCTATGAACATACAGAAACATCTAGAGTACTGGATAAAGTTAAGCAACGGGTGGAATCCATTCGCAATCTACCAGAGCAAGCTGAACGAGCTATCGTTCAGCAGATTGAACCTTTTATACCCATCGCCAATATATTAGTTACGGGCTCACAATCTCTTGAAGAGCTAGACCACCTAGCGCGCAAGTTTGAAAATGAACTTTTAGAGCGCGGTATCAGTAAAATCAATTTTGTAGGTTTGCCAACAGAAGAAATAGCCATCGAAGTATCTTCGAGCACCTTAGCGCAAACCGGATTATCGCTCGGCCAAATTGCACAACTGGTTCGCGAGAATAGCCAGAATATTCCTGCAGGTACTGCAGCAAAAGATGCCGTTTCAAAACAAGTCCGAAGCTTGAGCCAACAAAAAGAAGTGCTTGGCTTCGAAAACTTACCCGTCACCACAGATAGCAAAGGTCGCTTGCTTCGACTTGGCGATATCGCAGATATCAAACGCCGCCCCGAAGACAATCAACCTTATATTACATGGAAAGATCAGCCCGCTATCGAATTAATTTTGATGCGTACGGAAACCGATGACACTTTGGAAATGGCGGATATCTTTAATGCCTGGCTAGATGAAACCCGCCCCACTTTACCAGAAGGCGTGATCGTTCAGCCCTATAATGAGCGTTATAAGCATCTGCGCGAACGCATTAATCTTTTGATCACTAATGGTGCTGGTGGATTAATTTTGGTGGTCGCCACCTTATTTCTTTTCTTAAATGTAAGAGTCGCCTTTTGGGTAACCGTTGGTATCCCAGTTTCATTTCTAGCGACTCTCGCCATTCTGCATTTCGTAGGTGGCTCTATCAACATGATCAGCTTATTCGCGCTAATTATGGCGCTGGGCATTATCGTAGACGATGCGATTGTTGTCGGCGAAGACACGCTCACCCATAAAGAAATGGGGGAACCACCAGCACAAGCGGCTATCGGCGGTGCGCGGCGCATGTTCGCACCGGTATTCTCTTCATCACTCACCACCATATGCGCTTTTCTGCCACTCACCTTAGTGGGCGGTATTATGGGTAAGATCATGTTTGAGTTACCTACAGTGATTATCTGCATGATAGTCGCTTCGGTAATCGAATGTTTTCTTATCCTTCCAGGCCACTTACATCACAGTTTGAGGCGTGGAAAAAAGGAAAACCCAAATAGCATACATGCACGCTTTGATCGCCGCTTTCAAGCGTTTCGTGATAATAAACTACGCCCACTCGTAATCATTGCTATGAAATATCGGGGCACCGTTATCACCATTGGTTTGGGCATGTTTGCACTTGCGATCTCGCTCGCAGCTAGCGGATTTTTAAAGTTCACCTTTTTCCCAACCATTGATGGCAACTCAATTCGTGCATCCGTTGAGTTTCATCCCGGCACGCCTGAATCTAATTTAGATGAATTCTTAGCGCACTTAGAAGAATCACTAGAAGTCACCAATCAACAATTTGGCGGAGAAATGGTTAATGTTGCTATTAGTTATCATGGTCGCTCTTACTTTACTTCTGGTGTTGGATCTTTCAGAGAAGTTGCGCCCGAAAGAGGTTCAGTGATTGTCGATTTAATTGCAGGCCAACGGCCAGTCAACAACTCCACCTTTATGGAGGCTTGGCGACAAAATGTCACTCTGCCTCCCGGTGTCAATAAATTCAAGATAGGACAACGACAAGTGGGGCCAGGTGGGCCTGCGATTGCTTACCGCTTAATTGGCAACGATATTGATTCACTAAAACAAGCCTCTTTAGAATTACAAGCAGCCTTAGCTAGCTTTAACGGCATCAGCAATATCGATGATGACCTGCCCTTTGGTAAGGAACAACTGATTTATGAATTAACGCCAAGTGGGCGCAGACTAGGTTTAACCACTCAATCTATCGGCCAACAATTGCGTGCCGCATTTGATGGCTCTATCGCACAAATCTTTCATGAGCAAGATAAAGAAATTGAAGTAAAAGTATCGTTACCTGATTGGGAAAGAGATCAACTTAAAACCCTGGAAAGCTTTCCCGTGATACTCCCTAGCGGAGAAACAACACCGTTGAATAACGTGGTTACCTTTAGGTCACGTCAAGGTATCGAATTGTTAAGCCATACTGATACGCAACTCAACACAACTGTCACAGCCGATATCGATGAAGCAATCGTTAATGCCAACGAAGTTCGTGACGAGTTAAATAAAAACGTCTTTCCAAAGCTGAGAGAAGTATACGGCATTAAACTTGGTTTAGAAGGCCGCGCTGTGGAGCAACAAGAAACCATGGCGGATATGAAAACCGGCATGATCATCGGCTTAGCACTAATCTTTGTGGTGCTCGCTTGGGTTTTCGCTTCTTACAGCTGGCCCATTGCCGTGATGAGCGCAATTCCGCTGGGAGTCACAGGCGCCATTTTGGGTCACTTTATATTGGGTTTGAACTTATCCATGTTCTCCATGATGGGGCTGTTTGGTCTTTCAGGTATCGTGATTAACGACTCTATTGTGCTGATCACTTTTTATTCAAAGCTTCGCGAAGAGGGTCAAGACGTTCATGAAGCTATCACCAACGCCATTTGCGCACGTTTTCGCGCAGTGCTACTAACCTCGCTAACCACCATCGCCGGGTTGCTGCCCATCTTGTTTGAAACTTCAGTCCAGGCCCAATTTCTCATTCCAATGGCAGTGAGTATTGTCTTTGGATTAGCTTACGGCACCTTCCTAATCCTGTTCTTTATTCCTGCCATGCTGGTTTATCTCGAAAACGGAAGATCTAGACTCGGCATAAAGTCACGGTTTACCGCTCAATCTTCGGTTACAATTTAACCTGCAACGGGGAAACACAGGTTTCTAGTATCCAGGAACAACTCAAACGATCATTTTTTAAACTAAACAACTTACACAAGGTAAAAAATCTATAAATAATGCTAAAAGTCACTCAATCGAGGAAAAGTTGAGGTAGAATTTTTGTTCTGCATCCGCTGTTTCCAGCTCCCTGTAATCAATAAAGCAATGCTCAATGTGATGCAAAATACAGGGTTGCTTAGTGAGTGATTAGAACGAACCAATAACCTCACTACAAACGAAGCAAGGATGACTGTTGAATTAAAAGCATAAGCAGTCAGAAGATAAAATGGACGTCACCGACGCAAAAGGCCAATCAACACCCTCTTCGACAGCGCTCCCGGTATCACCGGCACTTGTCGACAATATCGCGACTCGAGCAGTAGCGAGCCTTTGTGCATGCCTAACAGATATGTATGAGCATATCGACGACACCCTATTTGACCTCGCCGACCGAGCCCATAACAACCAAGAACAATCCCTTTATTTCGAATCCATGCGTGAAATTCGCATGCACCGAAAGAGCGCTGAAATGGTTTTCAAACAGAGCGTAGAGAACTCATTTCAACGTTTACGAGATCCAGCTGCACAGTTTTCCAGTCATGAAGATCTTGAAGCTGAAACCCTAGCGTTAGTCGATAACGACGAAATGGAAGTAGAAGTTGCTATCAATACCATGGTTCATCGGGCGCGCTGTGAGTTTCCTGCGGCACTATTGCAACTGAGTATGCGGCTCAACACGTTTTTAACAGAATCCTGCAATGAAGATTCATTACCACTAGATCCTAAGCAAATCGTGAAGGCATTTTCACAATCCGTTCAGGACATAGAACTAGACATTAAAATCCGCATCATTCTATTCAAAGAATTCGAGAAGTATGTCTTGAGGCATCTGGACGAAATGCTGTTTGATGCCAACGAGATTTTAATCCAAGCCAATATTTTACCGGATATTCGCGCCAGCATTACCCGCAGCCAACAAAAGGCAAAGGCTCAAGAAGCCCAAGATTCGGATTCAAATTCTGAATCGGATATAACCGAATCGACAGAAAGCTACAGCAGCGCTAACGATACTGCAACCACCACAGCACCGCTTGTGCAGTTCGATACCTTGCAAAGCCTGTTATCGGCAACACAAAATTTGCAGGCACAATCGGTTTATATACAAGCCGATCCAGAGAAACCTGGTCTTGATAAAGACCATTTAATGGATTGGCTCAGCGACCTTCAAAAACAGCAGCTTAGCCAACAACTTGATGAAGAGATTCCAACACCGGTAACCGTGCGCGAGGAAATTTTCGACATACTGAAAAAACGCGGTACCGATGATCCCCATAATCGCTTGCACAAAGTAGACGATAACGTCATCAACGTGGTGGATATGATCTTCGAATTCATACTGGATCAAGATATACCTTCCCCCATGGCGGCGCTAATTGGGCGCCTTCAAATACCGATTTTGAAAGTTGCGATTAGAGATCAAGCGTTTTTCGACTCTCACAAGCACCCAGCGCGTCGTTTATTAAACGAAATTGCCCATGCGTCATTAGGGTGGGATGCGAAAACCCATTACAAAAAAGACCCGCTTTACAAAATGGTGGAAGAGACCGTACACACCATTTTAAAAACCGAGCACCCGACTATTGAGCTGTTCGAAGGCCTCGAGAAGAACTTTAACGAATATGTAGAAGGTGAGGAAAAGCGCTCGGAAAAGCTGGCGCAAAGAACTGCTGCCGCAGAAGAAGGCAAAGCAAAAACCGAAGCCAATAAAAAGCTAATCGCGCAACTAATCCGCGATCGAATTCATGGCAAAGAACTTCCCCCGGTGGTTATCGATTTCCTCAACAAACCTTGGCAGACCTACTTACTGCAAGTGGCCTCTAAGGCTGGTAGCGATAGTGATGCCTGGAAGGCAGCACTGAAAACAGCTGACGATCTAATCTGGAGCGTGCAGATGCACACAGAGCCAGACGCCAGACGCCGCTGGATGGAACTGATTCCTACTCTGCTAGATAGCATTACTGGTGGCCTTGAGAAAATTAGTCATAGCCCTGCAGAAACAGACAAAACAATCTCAGCCCTTTGGGAAATTCATAGCAAGATGCTCAAGCACAAGGGCAATGAAAATCCCGTTGAGACGGTCAAAGTAGATCTCACTCACGTGGTCAGCCCAGCAGTGATTAGCCCACTAATGAAACGCAAGCTGCCACCAGAACAAGTCCGCGAGTTACGACAATTTGTCAGCGCCTTAGAAGAAGGCGGCTGGTTTGAATTTACCCAAAGAGACGGAAATAAAATCAGCTGCAAATTGATCCGTAAGATCCGGGCCAATGATTCTTTTGTATTCGCGAATCGCTACGGCGCTAAGGCGAAGGCTGTCACAAAAGATCAATTAGCACTCTATATTCATGACGAAAAAGCCAGATTATTGGACAGCGGGCCACTCATTGATCGCGCCATGCAAGCTGTTATGATTCGCCTTAAGAATTCCCTACCCTAAAGTCTTCATGCCTGCCACAACACCTTTTAAAACACAAGACTTTGCAGTGCCGGAAAGAACGCTATAATCCAGCACCTAGTTATTATCATACGTTCACCTAAAGGCTTTAGAATTAGAACTCTAAGCAAAACGAGACCACCTGTTATTAATGCAGTCTGAGTAATTCATCTATGACCAAAATTGCTGAAATCATTGCCAACGAACTAGCCGTGGCACAAATTCAAGTTAACGCCGCTATCCAGCTACTAGACGAAGGCGCCACTGTACCCTTCATTGCTCGATACCGAAAAGAAGCAACCGGCGGCCTAGATGATACCCAGCTGAGAAACCTAGAAGAACGCTTGCGCTATCTGCGTGAACTGGAAGAGCGACGCGAAGCAATTCTTAAGAGCATTTCCGAGCAAGGCAAACTTACTGACGAGCTCGAGAAAGAAATCAAAGAAGCCGACACCAAAACCCGCCTTGAAGATTTATACCTACCCTACAAACCAAAGCGCCGCACCAAAGGTCAAATCGCCATCGAAGCAGGTTTAGAACCTCTAGCAGATGCACTCTTTGAAAACCCAGAATTAGATCCTGAAGAAGAGGCCGCGAAATATCGCAGCGAAGAGCACAAGATCACCGACAACAAGTCTGCATTAGATGGTGCCAAGTACATTCTAATGGAGCGTTTCAGCGAGGATGCCGCGCTAATTGGTAAACTACGTAACGAACTTTCTAGCAAGTCCCATGTTTTCGCCAAGGTAGTAGAAGGCAAAGAACAGGAAGGCGCCAAGTTTAGCGATTACTTTGCTCACCAAGAAAAGCTAGCAGACGCACCTTCGCACCGCGCCTTAGCCCTATTTCGCGGACGCAACGAAGGTATCCTACAAATCAACATGGACCTTCCCAATTTGGAAGACGTTAGCCGCCACCCTTGCGAATCCATGATCGCTGAACATTTCGAAGTGAGCGACAAAGGCCGCAAAGCCGATAAATGGCTCGGGGAAGTGGTACGCTGGACTTGGCGCGTAAAACTGTTATCCCATATGGAAACTGAATTACTGGGCGAGCTGCGCGAAAAAGCTGAAGAAGAAGCCATCAGCGTATTCGCCACCAACCTCAAAGATTTATTAATGGCGGCACCTGCTGGCTTAAAAGCCACTCTTGGTTTGGACCCTGGTTTAAGAACCGGGGTAAAAGTAGCGGTGGTAGATTCCACTGGCCAGCTGGTAGACCATACAACCATCTACCCCCACGCTCCTCGCAATCAATGGGACCAATCCATCGCTGTACTAGCAGCCCTCTGCGCCAAATATAATGTTGAATTAATCAGCATTGGTAACGGTACCGCATCTCGCGAAACCGACAAACTCGCTGGCGATTTACTCAAACAGCATCCAGAAATTAAGGCGCAAAAGATCATTGTTAATGAAGCAGGCGCTTCTGTTTATTCCGCATCGGAATTTGCGGCTCGTGAATTTCCAGACTTGGATGTTTCTTTCCGTGGCGCGGCATCCATTGCCCGTCGCTTACAAGACCCTCTCGCTGAGTTAGTAAAAATTGAACCCAAATCCATTGGTGTCGGCCAATACCAACACGACGTATCGCAAACTAAACTAGCACGATCCCTCGACGCTGCCGTAGAGGACTGTGTGAACGCTGTGGGCGTTGATGTTAATACTGCTAGTGAGCCACTGTTAGCCCGAATTTCTGGCTTAAACAAAACCATTGCAGGCAATATCGTTGCCTTCAGAAATCAAAATGGCACCTTCGCTGACCGCGAAACCCTGAAACAAGTGCCACGTTTCGGCGACAAAACCTTTGAACAAGCTGCAGGTTTCTTAAGAGTCATGAACGGCGCCAATCCTTTGGATAGATCAGCAGTGCATCCAGAAGCCTATCCTGTTGTGAAAAGTATTGCCGAGAAAAATGAACGCGCTCTAGATACCCTAATTGGCGAAATCGCGTTTCTAAAGTCTCTGAAGGCAGAAGACTATACTAACGATCAATTTGGTGTGCCAACAATCACCGATATTATCAACGAATTGGAAAAGCCTGGCCGCGATCCACGCCCTGAATTCAAAACGGCAGAATTTAAAGAAGGTGTAGAAACCATTAATGATCTTGAGCCAGGCATGATTTTGGAAGGCTCTGTCACCAACGTTACTAACTTTGGTGCCTTTATTGATATTGGCGTGCATCAAGACGGCCTAGTTCATATTTCGGCCCTGTCGAACCAGTTCGTTAAGGATCCAAGAGAAGTAGTGAAAGCTGGCGATATTGTTAAGATCAAAGTCATCGAGATCGATATCCCTCGCAAGCGAATCGGTTTAAGCATGCGCTTAGATGATGAAGCCGGTGAGCGCATCAACACGTTAAGCAAAGGCCCAACCAAACCAAGAACAGCGAAGAAGCCGGGTGGCCGCGCTAACAATGGCAGCAACAAACAAACGGGGAATCGCAAGCCTAATGGCCCGGCTAAAGGCAAAGCGCCAAACGCAAATGGTAAAACCGGAACCTTTGCAGACCTATTCGCCAACGCCAAACAATTGAAAGACAAAAAACGTTCTTAAAGTGCCAAACCCCAGGGTGGTTTCCGCCCTGGGCTACCTTCCCAAACGAAACAGTGTATTCAGATGAATACATTTATTTATCCCCTACTTTCCCGCATAATCCGGCGATAAATCTAAGCCTTTGGTAATTAGGACTTCTTTACGTGGAAGATTACTTCGAAGACCACCTGTTAGCACTACAAAAGCCAGACGTTTATGGCACCCTAAAAGCCATGACCCGTGGCCTGGAGAAAGAAAGCCTACGCATTCAACCAAACGGCCATTTATCACAGAAAAACCACCCGCGCTGTTTGGGCTCAGCTCTCACCCACCCCTCTATTACCACCGACTATTCCGAAGCATTGTTAGAGTTCATAACGCCAGTTTTTGACAATGTCGAAGAACCGCTGAAATTCTTAGATGACATCCACCGTTTTCTATACAACTGTTTGGATGAAGAAAAGCTATGGGTGAGCAGTATGCCGTGCATTATCGGCAACGAAGACAGCATTCGTATTGCCGAGTATGGCTCTTCCAATAGTGGCAAAATGAAACATGTTTACCGCCATGGTTTATGGCATCGCTACGGGCGCTTAATGCAAACCATTGCCGGTATCCACTATAACGTTTCTTTCCCAGAAAGCTTCTGGCAACAGTACCAAAGTATTTGTAACGATCAACAACCGTTACAAGCGTTTATTTCACAACAGTACTTTCACATTATTCGTAATTTTCAGCGATATGTGGGAATGGTGGTTTATCTGTTTGGTGCCTCACCGGCAGTTTGCCCTTCTTTCTTGCAAGGCCGCGAGCACCAACTGGAATCCCTCAATAATGCCAGCCTTTACTCGCCCTATGGCACATCGCTCAGAATGAGTAATTTAGGCTATAGCAATGATGCGCAATCGGATCTGAATATTTCCTATAATTCTCTCGATGAATATGTGAAGACACTCACTCATGCAATTCGTACACCTTATAAAGGCTATGAAGAAATCGGCGTCAAAAAAGGTGATGAGTATTTGCAATTAAACGCCAACATTCTGCAAATAGAGAACGAGTACTACGGCAATATTCGCCCAAAGAGAACCACACAAAGAGGCGAACGCCCCACAGTTGCATTGGCAAAACGCGGGGTGGAATATATTGAAATGCGCTGCGTAGATTTGGATCCCTTTTCGCCGGTAGGAATTACCGCAGAACAAATACGTTTCCTCGATGTGTTTGCACTATTTTGTTTACTACAACCCAGCAGCCCTATTACTCCAGATGAACAAGAGTGTATCGATTTTAATCGTGAAGCGATGGTGTTAAGGGGTAGAGACCCAGAATTAATGCTCCGTTGTGGCGAAGATAGTGTTCGCTTTCATCAATGGTCGCTAAGCCTGCTCGATAAAATTGCCGATGTGGCGCGCTTATTCGATGAGAGCCACGGCAATCGACTCTATAGCGACGCTGTAGAGACTCAAATCAAGAAAGCAAAAGATCCAAGCCTGACGCCCTCCGCACAAATCCTAAAAATTCTGCAGGAGAAACAGCAATCCTTTTTCCATTTTTCAATGGACATGACCTTGCAGCATGAGGTGCACTTTCGGTCCAACCCGCTCAGTGAAACAGAACTCGAAATAATGAAAAAGGAAGCCAAACAGTCTCATGTAGAGCAGCAAAACATCGAAGCTGCAGACGATATTAGCTTCGAAGAATACTTAGCGAACTATTTTGCGGACTAAGATGAAAAAAACTCGTTAAATGTTTAGTTTTTGTTAAAAAAGTTCTGTAATTGTTGCGCAAAAGAAATAATCTAGTGCTACATTTCCATTAGATGCTTTTTTAAACATATAAAAAGCATCACGAGTGTCTGCTGCATTAGTAGTACAAATCGTCGAATTTTAATAACGAGCGCAGGAACTGCAATGAAAATAAAAGATATCGATCAACGCGAATGGAGCATCGATTCTTTAAACAAAGCTTATCGCCAAGGCTATTTATTTGGCTTAAGCGGAGAACCTCAAGAAAGCTGCCCTTATCACTCGGAAGTGATAGCAGCCGCCTGGGAAGCTGGGTGGACCGACGGGCAAGCACAAAACAGCCTTAAAGTTTCCGAAAACGGATACGAAGAAGCAATCGCATAAGTAAGTAACGCATCACGCGGAACTAATTTGTGCAGTAATGCTCTAAGACTTTAACGGCAAAACCGAT
>JAKSAW010000649.1 GCA_022361455.1 Pseudomonadales bacterium
ATTTGCGAATTCGGATCTGCCGATTGAAATGGTTTTAGAACGTTTGCCGTTAGAGCGTAATTTGTCCTATACGCCATTAGTGCAAACCGCTTTCCAACTATTAGTGAATGAGCAGCAGCAAGCCGCACCTGAGGCGATTTCGCAATCCTTTGCTGGGCTAGAGGTGGAGGCCATTCAAGGTGAGGGCGTTAGCGCTAAGTTTGATATGTTGCTAACACTCAATCTATCTCAAGCTCAATTAACCGGTACGCTTGAATACAATACAGACTTATATAAAGAAATTACGGTCGACAGACTTTGCAAACAATTTGTCCGCTTGGCGAATGCTATTATCGACGACGCGTCACATGTAGTGACAAGTTATGAGTTATATAGCCAGGCAGAGTTGGGTGCGCAAGCTTCCTTTGGCGGGCAAAGTTTCGAAAAGATATTGCCGCTTAACAGTACGCAAGAAGCTTTCTTGCTACATCTTCAGCTTAAGCCAGAAACATTGCAATATTCGGTGGGTTGCTGTTTCGAAATAAATCGCTCAATGAATACTGAAATGCTGTTGAAATCTATGGAGCATGTAGCCAGAAGCTTCATGGTATTCAATACAGAATTTAAGTTCAGCGAACTGCCTGGATCTAATTTTGCTTATCAAGCAATTCGTGCAAAAACTGAAATTTCAGTAGAGTTTGTCACTGGCAAAGAAGCGTTTGGCATAGAGGATCCGGATCAAGAGTCGATTAACCAATGGTTGGATGAATGGGTTTACCAAACTTACGATATTTTTAGCGATCCACTCATGGAGTTCAGGCTACTAACACTTCCTGGGGAGAGAACCTACTTTGCCACCAGAGCTCACCATATTGTGTTCGATGGTGTCACGGGTATTGCCGCTATGAATAAGGTGCTGGAATGCTACCTTGCATTGGAAGCAGGCAATGCAATGCCGGAATTCGAAGATCGCTATCCGGAATTCATCATTCAAAATGCTGATACTATTGATCAGCCGGAAAACGTGAAATTTTGGCAGGAAGAGTTAAAAGACGTTGAGCCTTTGGATTTCTCCAAACCGCCTCTGTTTGAAGGTGACGACGAGTATCACGTTATTAAGCACAAAGTGTCGGAAGAAAAAAGCAAGCAAATTAAACAGTACTGCCGTAAGCAACGCATGCATCCATCGGTTTACTTTAGGTATCTTTCCATTATCTTGATGAATACCTATTGCCGTGCCGAGAAAGACTTTGTGATTTATGAGATCTCGGCGGGAAGGGATGCCGGGCATGAGGATGCCCTTGGCGTTTACTATCAACAAGTCCCTTATCATTACGAGCGCGATTTATTTGAAGACGCGGCTGTGCCAAAAGACTTTTATCAGCAGCAGAAAACCTACCGTAAAAAATTACGCGGTAGAACCAATATGTCGCTACAGTTCCAAAATCAAATGATTGGTGGGCGTATTGGCTTTCAATACAATTATTTCCACTTCCTTCGTGCGATACCGTTCGGAGATCATCATGCTCGTTTGAATATGCAGTCCTCTCATGTAGAAGATACGGTCCAGGTGTTTATTAAGGAGTTTGAAGATCATTTCAGCTTGGAGCTTTGGTACGACGGCAAGGTATTTACACCATTAGATTTCCTACCTCGAATGGAATGGTTGTCGGATCAACTTAGTGGTGGCAGTGTTGAGCAAGTAAAAGACTTTGAGTTCCTCCTGCCCGCTGAAACTAAAGATCATCAAGAATGGAATGGTCAGCTTGCGAGCCTAGAAAAGAATCAAAATGTGCTAACGCGTTTTGAACAGCAAGTTCAAACAACCCCTGATGCAACCGCAGTTATCTGTGGTGACGATTCCTTAACTTACTCGGCGCTAAACAAACAAGCTAATCAGTTAGCGAACGCATTAATTGAAAAGGGTGTTTCTAAAGCTGATTTCGTGGCAATTTGCTTAGACCGCTCATTGAATATGGTGGTGTCTTTGTGGGCCGTGTTAAAGGCAGGTGCGAGCTACATTCCCATCGAAGTCAGTTACCCCAAAGATCGAATCAGCTATATATTGGAAAATTCCAGTGCCAAAGCGCTTATTACTCAGGAGTGCTTGTCAGATCGATTCAATGAGTTCAGCGGAACCCAAATTACACTAGATGCGGCCTTGGACAAGGAAGCTATCATAAGTTCAAGTGATGAGAATCCGGCAATTACTTTGAATCATGACGATGTGATTTATGTGATCTATACGTCAGGCTCGACCGGTAATCCAAAAGGCGCATTGGTCACCCATCGGGGGGAACTGAATCTACAAGAGTGGTATATCGAGCATAACAGCTTAGGTGCTGACGATTGCGTTATGATTATCAGTGCTTTTGGTTTTGATTTAACCCAGAAAAATTTCTTTGCGACTTTGCTAACGGGTGGATCGATTCTCTTGCCTAATACTAACAGCTACGACCCGCAGCTATTCGAATCTTTGATTCAAAAGCACGATGTGACTTTACTGAACTGTGCGCCTAGTGCATTTTATCCCATTGTAGAACAAAGCGAAGGTTATCAATCTTTACTATCTTTACGAGCGGTTTGGTTAGGCGGTGAACCCATTCGTATGGAAGAATTAAGTAAGTGGCATCAAAGTTGCGAAACACGCTTAGTAAATAGTTACGGCCCGACAGAATGCACAGATGTTGTTTCGGCGCATGTTGTATCTAAACAACGCCAGCCAGAAGATCCTTTGCCGATTGGTGGTGCTATCCCAAATGTTCAATTGCATGTCTTGAATAGTAATCACCAATTGTGTCCACCGGGTGTTGTTGGTGAAATTTGTATCACTGGTGAAAGTGTCGGTCTTGGCTATTTAAATAATCAGGAACTAACTGATCAAGCCTTCGTTGATCATCCAGGTTCGGAGGGCAAACTTTATAAAACTGGAGATCTTGGTCGTTATCTTCCAAACGGTGAAATCGAGTATGTCGGTCGTAAGGATTTCCAAGTTAAGTTACGCGGTTTGCGCATAGAACTCGGTGAGATTGAATCCGCGCTCAAATCGATAGAGGATATTAGTGATTCGCTGATATTGGTTAAAAGCGAAGTGCTGGTTGCCTATGTATTAGCTGATGAAGCTGCTGATGCTAGTGATTGGAAATCGATTCTTCGAGATAAACTACCCGAGTATATGGTGCCCAATCATATCGTTAGGTTACAGGTCTGGCCATTAACGCCTAACGGCAAAATTGATCGCCAAGCACTTCCAGAGCCATCGGCATCTGATCGATCGGTACCCTTTGTTGCACCTAGAAACTCTGTGGAGAAAAAGCTGCAACAAATTTGGAAGTCAGTTTTAGAAATTGACGAGATTGGCGTGAAAGATAATTTCTTCGAGATCGGTGGGCACTCATTGTTGGGTGTCCGAATTATTGCCCGCATAGATCAGGACTTGGGTATCAGCTTACAAGCGGTTGATCTGCTAAATAGTCAAACCATTGAAAAGCTGGCGAAGAAAGTTGAAGAGAAGGGTGTTGGTGCAACCTATAACCCCTTAGTAGAGCTTAAACACCAAGATGCGGATAAGAACCTTTTCTTTGTTCATCCGATTGGTGGTGATGTGCTTTGCTATCGTGAGCTTTCAGAGCAGCTATCAAGTTCGGTCAACATTTATGGTTTACGTTGTCGTGGTTTAGATCCGAGTGAACCCATCTTTAATGATATAGATGAAATGGTTGACCTATATGTTGATAGTGTTCTTTCGGTTCAGGATTCTGGGTCAGTTGTTTTAGCTGGGCAGTCGTTAGGTGGTGTGTTGGCGCTCGCAGTTGCTAAAGGGTTGGCGGAAAAGGGGGTCACCACTGAACGCGTCATCATGTTAGATACCTATGCACCAGAACACCTCAATATGTACTTCGGTGACGAAGTAGATATGATTCAAGCTGCTCTGGGTATGGAGTTCCCTGAACAGGTTCGTGAATTAAAAGAAAAGAACCCAGACCAATGGTTATTAATGCTATATAACATGGCGAAGAGCTTTGGCATGTTAACGGAAGATGTTTCTTTTGAACGCATATCAGCGATCTATCAGGTCACACTGAAGAATTTTGAGTTTTCTGCGCAGTACCCGATTGATTGGCAGAGAATGCCTCGGGTCTCTCATTATTCTGCTGCTGATTCTAAAAATCGCGTTAAAGCTAGTGAAAGTTGGAGCAAGGTTGCTGGATTTAGCACTGAGCGTTTTGATTTATTTGATGCTGCGGGTGATCATGAATCCATTATGCGTGAAGGTAATGAAGTTGAAATTGCTAAACGCATTAATGAACTACTATAGATCGTTTGATAAGGTGGATTAGGGCTGCAAAGTTGCCCTGATCTATCTTATCTAGAGTTTCTAGAATGCTTTAAATTGTTTGCAGTTCTGCTTTTATTTCTTCGCAAAGCTGATTGAGCTGTCCTTTATCGCATAACGCATTTGGTACGTTAACGACTGCATCTAGGCCATAGCCTTCATTCAAGGTGAAGCCAACGGTAATAGATCTATCTGCTAATGGAATTGGGGCACCATAAAAGCTTTTTCCTTTGAATTTTTCATAGGAATAGTCGCTCATGTCTTCCATGTCCCCTAAAAAACTAATAATGCCAGTCATTCGATAATTGCAGTCTGCATGTTTCTTTTCGATTAACTCTGGGCGAAATCTAAATAAAGACATCGGCAGCCAATTGGCTAGATACATGTTTTTAGGAAATACCGATAGATCTTCTTTGTTGCGCATGGCACGAACGATTTTCTTCTGTATATCGTTAACCGACATATTTCCATCTATCTGCATGTCGATGGTGCCGGTATCGTTGGC
>JAKSAW010000275.1 GCA_022361455.1 Pseudomonadales bacterium
GCTTCGGCGTTTTATAATCCGCTATTCCTGCTCATAGCTCGCCAAAATGCTGAGATAACTCTCGTAACGACCGGCGGCAATTTCGCCGTTTTCTACCGCCTCGATCACACCGCATTGGGGCTCGTGATCGTGGCTGCAATTACTGAAGGCACAGCGCCTGGTGAAGGCCTCGAACTCCGGAAAGCCGATGTCGAGGGTGTCCTTAGGAATAATCGAGACTTCCAGCCCGCGAATCCCCGGGGTATCGATGATGTAAGAATCCGGTGCCCATTTGTACAGACCGGAATAGGTCGTGGTGTGGCGGCCGTCGCCGAATCGGTCCACGTTCCCGGTTTTGAGGTCCAACTCGGGTAGCAGCACATTGACCAAGGAAGTCTTACCCACGCCGCTATTCCCCACCAGCACGCAGGTTTTGCCCCGTAAAGCCGCTTCTAAACTGTCCATGCCGCCTTTCTCTTTGGCGGAAGTGAAAATTACGGGAATTCCCAGTTGATCAGAATACCAGTCCAGCTCGGCCAAGACTTCCTCATCGCCGTCAAGGTCGGCTTTGTTGATGCACAGCAGGGGCTCTACCTCACCGAACCGACACAAAATCAGATAGCGGTCGATCAGACCGGGATGGAACTTGGGGTTGCGCTTGGCGGCAACGATGACGGCCAAATCGATATTGGCGGCAATGGTTTGCTTACGTGGGCGTCTGACCTTGCCTTTAAGCCGCGTCAAGCTGTTTACCCGCTTGCGTTTGGAGGTGATCTTCCATTCACCGGCCTTGCGGATCATTTCGACCCGATCACCCACGACCAAGTCTTTCTGCATCTTGTAGGGAAGATTGCGGCCGACCTCTAAAACCAGCTGTTCGTCACCGTGATTCACCAGAAACTTACCGTATTGGATGGAGGCAATGACGCCTTGACTGCTCATAGGTTCCCCTCAGTTCGATTCCCGAAGACAACCAGGGTTTCCCGCCCGGCGCCCAGGGTCAAACGTTGTCCCCAACTGGTTCTATGTGGGGCTTTTCCGGCCAAAAAAGTACAGCGGTCAACAATAATACCCAGCGCTTCCAGGCCTGGCAAAAGGGTTTGGTCGAGATAGGATTGATCCAGAGCGGGCATATTGAGGCGTTCTAAATAAGCCGGGTCGTTGAA
>JAKSAW010000342.1 GCA_022361455.1 Pseudomonadales bacterium
CGAATGGTAACTATAGGCAAGGCTTAGGTTCCATTGGTTCTGCTTGCGATAATTAAGGTTCCAGCCGGCCGTATGGCGTTGATCCCAACGGCGAGGAATCCAGACACCGTCTACCAGATCTTTGGCAACGGCGCGACTATAGTGAAACAATTGTGAGATACGGCCGCCGTAATCTTGTTGAAGAACAACTTCCACTCCATAGGAGTGAGCTTCCGAGACATTCAGCGCGATGCGATCCGGTTCGAACTCAGGCGTTGCCAGTAGGGTTCCGTAGAAATTCTCGTAACGGGTCGACAAATCTTTCATGCGTTTGTCGTAGGCTTCAAGGCGCAGATCTAAACCCGAGGAGAACCGGTAAGATACACTGAAGTTTAAGCGATCCGCGTAAGCGGGTTTGCCGAAGTTCAGATCGTTGTCCGCAACGGCTAGGTCCTGGACACCCTTCGGCTGGTAAAACCGCCCGCCCGCCAATTGTAGACTCAACTGACGCATCGGCGTGTAACGCAGGACTAGGCGCGGGCTCAAGCCCGAATCATCCAGCCAGGTCCATTTGTCATAGCGGATACCCAGCTCCGCTGTCAGCGAATCCATCAGCTGGTAACGGTCGCTGAGATAGGCGCTCCAGGTGTCGCCGTCCCGTGAGATCTTGTGCACCGCACCGTCTCCGAAAACACCTAATAGAGGATAATCTTCATGGAACGAACCGTCGTAATCATAATCTGCCGTGTGGGTTCGCCATGACCAACCCGCTTTTAGTAGGTGTCGACCTGTTGGGTTGTACTCCCAATCTTGCTTGATACCTGAGTAGGCGTAGTCGGTGTGATCTTTCAATTCGAACTGAAAAGATTCATCCCGATCGTAACCGTTTCGGTCTCGTTGTACCGTCGCGTCATAGATCATCGTATGCGATGTCAGATTGTTTGCCCAAGTACTTTGCAGACCCAGCCATAAGTAGCGGGATTTTTCTTCGCTGTCCAAGAATTCTTCGTTATCCGCGTCGTCCAGCACAAAATCGTCATAACCCGTCAGAAAAGAAAAGCTCAATGCATGGTTCGCATTTATGACATGTTGAATCCG
>JAKSAW010000650.1 GCA_022361455.1 Pseudomonadales bacterium
ATTGAGAGTCACTATTTCAAAAATCAAGAGAATTATGCAATACTAGCAGTTTGGCAGCTGCTTAAGTGAACACCACTATGTACTAAAATTTCGAAAATCTCAAGGTTTCCGTGAACCTGCCAAAAATGGCCCGTCGGAGAGGTGCGGCTTTGGCCGCGCACTGCGGTGTCGCGAAAGCACAACTCCCAACGCCGTTCAAGACACAGACTGTGGCGCTCCTACATAGCTTGCAGGGCACGCAGAAGCGTGCCGTGAATCGGTCGATCGAGGATGCGGCTCGCATCAATGGCTGCTCGACGCGGACAGTAAGACGACACCTCGCGAAGTTTCGCGCCCAACTGCGCGACCCGCGAGGGGTGGACTTGCAATGGCAACAGCGGGGGAACTGCGGCAGGCCAAGGAAAGATTCTGCAGAGTTGGAGAAGAAGATCAAAAGTATCCCCCAATTTAAGAGGACATCTGTCCGGCGGATCGCTTTGACGGTGGGGGCATCGAGGTGTACGGTCCATCGGTTTCTGCGGCGGACAGGGGGGCGGAAAGGCCGGATATGGATCAAGCCTAGCTTGAGTGCTGAGCAGCGACTCAATAGGCTTCGCTGGGTGGTGGAGAAGATTGAGGAGGATGGACGGATCAGCAGATTTCCGGACTTCAACTACACCGTGCACATCGACGAAAAGTGGTTCACATTGGCGAAAGATGGCGATCGGGCTTGGATCTGGCACGATGAGCATCGGGACGCGGCACCTACTGCGAGCAGTAAGAGCCGCCTACCCAAGCTTATGTTTCTTGCTGCGGTTGGGCGACCGCAATGGCGCCCGGACCGCACTTTTTGCGACGGCCTCATCGGGGTGTGGCCGTTTGTGAAGGTGGAGAGAGCGCAGCGCAACTCGAAAAATCGAGCTGTGGGCTCCGAGATTTTGATGCCGGTCAACGTTGACAGCCAAGCTTTCCTCGAGAAGATGCAGTCCGCCATTTTTCCCGCGATTCGCAGGGCCTACTACCACGCAAAGCGTTGCGTGGTGGTCCAAATGGACGGGGCCCGGGCTCACCACGTGGCGGGAATTCGTGCCGGGATGGGGCGGAGCTCACGA
>JAKSAW010000505.1 GCA_022361455.1 Pseudomonadales bacterium
CGCCAAGTGCGCCGGTAGAATGAATTTACTTTCGATCAGCGAAAAAATCAGCGCAAAGATTACAACGCCTGAAAACCCAGCGAGCACCTTGCCCAATGGATTGTCGATCAGCAGCATTGGATAAAAAGCGGCAATAGTAGTCAGTACGCCAAACACCGTAGCGACGGCCACTCGTTCCACCCCGCGTTCAGTGCCTTTGATGGGGTCTTTAATCTTGCCTCGCTCTTCAAAGACACTTTCGCCAACGACCACGGCGTCATCGACAAGTATGCCAAGTGCGATGATCAGGCCGAATGTGGTTACGTCGTTGAGCGAGTAATCGACCCATTTCGATCCGGAGACCGCGATTGCGCCCATGACCGAGACCGGAATGCCCATGGCGACCCAAAACGCCAGGCGCACATTGAGGAAGATCGACAGCATGAGGGTGACAAGCAACAAGCCCTGCACGCCGTTCGACCGCAGGAGCGCTAATCTGTCGGAGATATAGCCAGCGCTGTCGCCCCAGACGCTGGCTTTTATGTTGGCGGGCAACTGAGGCTCGAAGTCTTCGACAACCCCGCGCACGACGCGGCTGATATCCAGAAGGTTCTCTTTCTGGCCGACCAGAACTTCCATACCGACGGTTGGTTCACCATTAAGGCGAAACAGAAAATCGCCTTCGAGAAATCCGTCCTCGATAGTGGCGATGTCGCCAAGCAGAACATGCGATCCGTTGGGTCTTTCGATAATTGGGAGGCGGGCGTACTCCGGTGCATAAAGCGCCCGGTCATCTGCGCGCAAAAAAACCACGCCGCCTTCAGTCCGCAATTGGCCAGCCTGGAAATCCAGCGAATTCGCCTGGATCGCACCGGTTACATCCGCGACGGTCAGCCCATACTGACGAAGCCGCTCGGGATCGACTTCGATACGGAGATTGCGCGGAATTAGCCCCCAAATTTGCAGCCTCGACAGTTCCGGCTGCGCCAGAAGGTCCTCTTTCAGGCGCTGTGCGAGCGTATGCAACGTCGCCGGATCGGTCTCCCCATGCAGATTGACGTAAAGAGCCGGGAAATCAAAAGCTGAGGTTTCTATTACTGGAC
>JAKSAW010000652.1 GCA_022361455.1 Pseudomonadales bacterium
CCCCGGAATACAGAGACGCCAACGGCTTTATTGCCGAAGTGATCCGAACCAGCCGCCGCAAGTCCGCGGATATCCGAGTGGAAGAGGGGGCTGTGTCTGTAGTGGTACCGGTTGAGACCTCGCTGGAGCGAATTGACGAGCTTCTGGCGTCCAAACGCCGCTGGATCAAGGAGAAAATAGCGCTCCACCAGGAAATGTCCCCACCGAGCAGCAAACGCTACGTCTCCGGCGAATCCTTCTCCTACCTGGGCCGGAATTATCGCCTGAAAGTGGAAAAGGGCCCTTTCGCGCCTGTGAGGCTGCTACAGGGCCGTTTGGTGGTATCAGTGCCGCAGGGTTCAGAGCAACCCCACATGATCCGCAACGCTCTTGTTCGGTGGTATAAGCGTCAGGCTGAAGCAAAACTGAAAGACAAGGTTGCCCGGTGGGCGCCTCAGGTGGGAGTCGCGCCTGCAGCTGTCAGCATCAAGACCTTCAAGTCCCGATGGGGTAGTTGCACCGCCAAGGGTGAGTTGCAGTTCAACTGGCAGATTATGATGGCCCCGAATCGCATGGTGGACTACGTGGTTGTTCATGAGTTGTGTCATCTTATTCGCCATGATCATTCCCCGGAATTCTGGGCTGAAGTGGGAAGGATATTGCCTGATTACCAGGAATGCCGAGAGTGGTTGCGGTGTAATGGCCATTTTGTGGCGGCTTATTGACGTTGGGAGTAATGGCTTTGAGTAATGATCGTGTACCGATTTCTGATATTGTCGGACCTGCTTTTGATTATATTTGGCGGGATGATGATTCAGGACTGAAGTTCATCCGTACAGTTTTCTTAATAAATTACCCATTGTTTATTTTGGCTCTGGTTTGTTCGGGGGTGAATAATTGGGCTGTACTATTTTTAGCCCCCTTTGTGGCTATGCCGTTACAGTTGGTTGTTAGCGCATCTTTAAACCATCTCTATATTAGGCGTGGGTGCGACATAGAAAATAAAAGATCTATTGAGTATGAAGAGTTTGTCAGGGGGAGGAGTGAAAGACAGGTGTCA
>JAKSAW010000362.1 GCA_022361455.1 Pseudomonadales bacterium
AAGTTGACTATTGTCCTCCTGAGGTAGTGACCGATAAACGTGAGGCTGAAGGTGAAGAGCGTTATGTGCATCGAGTCATTCAGAACTATGTGGGTAACGCGTTACGGTATGCGGATTCACGGGTAAGAATATCTTATAACGTTATTGGTGATGTGTTCCGCATTGATGTTGAGGATGATGGCCCAGGTATCAGCGAAGAAGACCGCAAGCGAGTCTTCCAACCCTTTACTCGATTAGATGATAGTCGTACTCGTGCTTCTGGCGGCTATGGTTTGGGTTTGTCAATTGTTGCTCGCATCGCCTATTGGCATGGTGGCAAAGTGAAAGTGGGTATTAGTGAAACTCTTGGTGGCGCTAAGTTTAGTTTCATGTGGCCTCGCCTTCAGAGCATGCGTGAAACGACCTAACCATGATTAAGATGAGCCTAAAGAATAAGGTATCTTTGTTATTGCTAGTAGGGTACATGCTCCTACTCATTATTCTTCTTGGTCATCGTTTCTTAATTTCCATTCCCGAATTAAAAAAACTGCAGCAGCAATCCGATGCCAATGAAGTTGAGCGGGTTGTAAAGGCGTTAGAGTATCAGCAAACGGAGGTTTCCCGATTTACCTATGATTATGGTGTTTGGGATGACACTCATGAATATATTCGATCGCCAAACAACGAATATATCGAAAGTAATTTTATTCGTGACACCTTCGAGAGCTTGGATATCAATGGTGTGTTTATATTTGATCGGGCTGGGCAGATAGTTTGGACCAAAACCTTTCATGAGGAAAAGGGATGGATTGAACCGGCAAAGCTCTTTGCTAAGCGAACTGATCTTACTGATTTGGCGTTACCTGATCTCGGTGACGAGCTTTCTGAAGCAGTGTTTGATAAAGGCTTTCTAGCTGGTCGACATTACCCCATGCTATTTGCACGAGTATCCGTGCTGCCCTCCAGGCCTGAAGGGCAGCCCAGTGGCACTTTTGCCATGATGAGAGTACTAACCCCCATGGCAGTGCAGCGAGTTGCTGTCGCCACGCAACTTGATTTTAAGCTTTTTCTTATCAAAGACGTTGGCAATAACAAGGCGCTTGCTGAATTGGCTCCAACGCTCGATTTGTTGAAGGAGCAACAAGTTTATCGTTCACAGGGTAAGGGTTATCGTTGGCTACGAGATTTACAAGGGCGACCTATTAGCTTGCTTCAAGTAGAGTTGTCTCCAGCCATTTATAGTGAGCAAATTCTGGATTCAGCAACTTTGCTTGTCTTGTTAGTAGCAACTTTGACCATGATGATCGTTCGGTTTGCACTTGGTTTGTTAGTGTTACGGCCATTAGATCGAATGCGAGCCCACTTGAAGAATATTCGCGACCATGCGAATTACACTTTGCGCATTGGTAGCCAACGCGCTGATGAAATTGGTGACCTCGCTCGTGAATGCGACAACCTAGTGACTTATGTGCATGCACAAGAGCAGTACCTTAAGGAAATAAATCAGGATATGACCAAGAAAACGTTAGAGGATGGGCTTACCGAAGTGGCTAATCGTCGCCATTTCGATGTGAAGCTTGATTTACTTTGGCGCGCTTTTGCTCAGAAAAAGCAACCTGTATTTTTAATCCTGATTGATGTCGATAATTTTAAGGCTTTTAATGATAACTACGGCCACCTTAAAGGTGATCAAGCCCTAATGAGTATCGCTGACGTATTATTAAGTAATGTACGCGTGAGTACCGATATGGTCGCTCGTTATGGTGGTGAGGAGTTTGCAATTTTATTAAGTGAAACAGATGTCACCGGCGTTAAGGTGGTCTGTGATAAGCTTTTATTAGCTATTCGCACACTTAACATTACCCATGAATACTCTGATGTTGCGCCGCGTATAACGGTGAGCATGGGGGTGTCTGGTTGGATCCCCGATTCTGAAGATTCAGCAAGCTTGGTAAAATCTGCTGAAGAAGCGTTAACGCAAGCGAAAGAGGCTGGCCGAGATTGCGTTCAATACCATATTCGTGACGACTCTATCAGTCGATAAATAGATAATGAACCACAATAGAGCGCTGCTTGTCTCTCTCTGCTATCAAAATAAATGAGAAATCTGAACAATGAACAACACTGCTCCTACGGCACCAAATCTTGCATAGATCTTAAGTAATTGATTGATATATTCTTTTTCTTCATCGTTGGTCATTGTTTTTAACTCCACAAAAATCAGAATAACTGTGCACTAAATTCAAATAAGCAACGCTGCAGGAACCGCGCCATATTTGAGGTTTTTGATCCTCACTCAATACTCACAAAATGATGATCGCCTCAGCTTGATACTTTTTTCTAATCTCAACGGGTGACATGCCTGAGACTTTCTTGATCGCACGTGTAAAGGAACTCGTTTCGGTGTACCCAGTCATCAATGCTAATTCAAAAATACTCGTTTTAGTGGTCGCTAAAAGTCGAGAAGCTTCTCTAAATATGGTTTCCTCCTGAATTTGTCTGAAGCTAGTACCGCTATTTTTTAGTTTGCGTTGTAGTGTTCTTGTGGTGAGAGTTAAGGTGTTGGCAACTTCATTAATATCTGCATTGGCATAATTTAATTGGGCAATAGCCTCCGCAACACTACTGTGTAATTGCTCAGTATCTTGGAGTTGATTTAACCGATCCTCGGCTAAGCTCTTGGCCATTCTGTAAATAGCAGGATCGGTGTTGTCGAGGGGGAGATTTAACAATTGCACAGGAAAAACTAAGGATGCCGTTGGTTGATTTAAATTTACTGGGCATTGGAAAAAGTCTTCATAGTTTGAAAGGCTGCCTCGTTGTTTGCCAACCAAGTTAACATTTATGAGTGAAATTTTTTCACTGATAAAAAGTCTAAGCGCCTTCACGAATGCTGTTAATACTGAATCAATCTGGGTGTGATGAATGGGAAAATGTGACTTAGCAGGTTGGTACTGCGCAACTAATTTTCCCTCTTTTATGGCGTGATGAAATGTTCCACTCTGCGATAGCAGCTGTTGATATCGAGCTGTGTTTTCCATGGCGCTTGCAGCACTTGGGCTATGACTCAATAAGACAGCAAGCACGTTAAAGGCTCGGATCGATAGTCGTTTGCCAACTTTAAATCCAATGTCTAGATCATGGGTATGAGCAAAAGCTGAGTGCCACAACCGTCGTGCTGAACTTACTTCAACCCAGCTACTTTTCGAGGGATGCTTGCTATTCAGCGCCGGTAGTTCAGCGGTGACTTGCTCAGTATCTAGCCCCATTTCTTCTAGGATCGAGACCACTTCCCGTAACCAGGTTGAGTACACCGTCTTGTGGTGTTTCATGATGTTGCCACCTTATCTGCGTAAGCTTGCCAATGAGTGGCGTAAAATGCTAATTCATTGGTGCAAGATGTCAACGCTCAGATCGTAAAGCTAACGGATACTTAAGAGCAGCTAGACCACCGTGAATGTTACAGGAGACAAGCCCAATGTATTCCGAGAACACACTCGAAGCCTTTCGTAGTCGCTATAGAGCGAATATTAACCAGTGGTACAACGGTTACATCCATATGCTTTTTGTGATTGTGGTGGGCGTGAGTTATATCGCTTTCCGTGAGCAATCTATTGCTAATTGGAGGAGTGGGGAGATATTCATATTTTTGGTCACCATCATTGTTTGGAATTTTACGGAGTATTTTGTGCATTCGCGATTAGGACACCAAAAAAGAAAACTGGCCGCGATGTTTTATAAGCGCCACACCGGTGATCATCATTCCTTTTTCTCAGAAAAGGAGCTAGTACCAAAAGATCATAAGGATTGGCGAGTAACACTGTTTCCCGCTTGGCTAGTAATAGTGACAGGGATTATTGCCTCGATTGTTGGGTGGAGCGTAGGCTTATTAATAGGAGAAGAGTTGGGAGCGGTGATATCAGTAGGATTGATGGTGGGTTATCTCGGATATGAGTTTTGTCATTTCTGCGATCATCTTCCGCAAGATCACCTACTTGTTAAGTTTCCATGGATTGGGCACATGCGGCATCTTCATAGCTTGCATCATCGACGGGATATCATGCACCAAAAGAACTTTAGTATTACTTTTCCCCTAGCAGATTTAGTTTTTGGCACCTTTTATTGGGAGAAGCCGAAGAGATAGGCTCAAGTTTGTTGTGGAAATTGACATATAAGCCGTTTCAACGTATCTCTTCTTCTTGCCAATAAAACGGACTGACTTGCCAGATAGGCGAACCCAGTTGGCAGGGACTAAATGGAGAGAGCAAATATGACAATGACCGTTGAGAAGGCAACCGCCGGAGATTCTAAACAACAATTATTATCACTGTGGCTTGAAACGTTTTCTACTTTCACACGCAGGACTGAAGCGGGTGAATCAAGCCTTTCCAATCTGTTAGACCAGCGATATACCTGGACCAACGATCTTAATCCAAAAGGCGCTCCTTTGACGGTGCTGGCCGTAGAAGACGAGGATGATTTAGGGGTCGTCGGTTGTTGTTCGGTCTTTCCCATTAAGTTTAATCTTTACGGTGAATCTTTGAAGGCGGGTATCGCCGGAGATTTTGGCGTTTCTAAGCGTTGTCGTGTGTTTGGTCCAGCATTACCGATTCAGCGAGCGGTGTTAACGGCTGCTGATAATGATGGCTATGATATCGTTCTTGGTTATCCCAATAAGAATGCAAAAATGGTAATGCGAAGAGCAGGATTTAAATCTTTAGGCTGTACTCAAGGTATGGTCAAAATATTAAACTCAAAAGATAAGCTCACGAGAAAGACGTCGTTGCCTTCTTTTGTTACTCGAGTATTAGCTCAGTGTGTAAATCTTGGCGGTTATATAGCTGATTTGTTCTTGGCTATAGGGATGACCAAGGGCTTAGAGGCTTCGGTACTTTCAGATCCTAATGACATGAATGAGTTTAGTTGGGATGCAATCGATAACTTCACAGAATTTAGTCCGGTACAGAGTAGAGATTTTCTTAAGTGGCGCTACCTGCATTCCCCTTCTATTGATTTTAAATTATTTGTTTTGTTTGACACTAATAAAAACGTTACCGGTGCCGTGGCATTTCGACAGACAGAAAGCAGAACCGATATTGTAGATGTTGCCTTGTCAGAATCTTTAACGCTGCGAGATTTGATGATGAGGTTTGTACTGCGCTGTAGAAAAAAGAAACAAGAATCTGTTTCTATCGGCTTTCTAAAGAATGATGATTTACAGACGCAATTAAAGAAGATGTTTTTCTTTAAAGTAGACCAAGAAAGAGAATTTGTAGCTTATGTGAACACACAGAAAAGTGACAAAGTGAATGCGCTGTTGGAGGGTGAATTGCCTTTGATTATGTTTGAAGGTGCCATGGATGTTTAATCCCTAGGTGTTACGGTTGTTTTGCGATCAAGATTAGTTTTAAAACTCGATTGGGCGGTTGCCGAACAATTGAGTCAATGGCTAAATAAGTTTGAGTTTCCTTTACCACCAGAAATGAACCGAGGGTAGATTAAGTTGAAAAGGCGCCTATTTCTTAAATTGTCTCTAACTGTGTCTGGAGCGCTGCAGTTGGGTATGCCGGTGTATGCCGCACCGATGAAGTCAGTAGAGTCAGCAAACAAAGGCTACTCTTATTTCCATCCCTATTTAGAAATAACACCTCAAAACCAAGTTATCTGCTTTCTAAGTAATATGGAAATGGGGCAGAGTGTTATTGCCCTTTATTCGTCACTGGTCGCGAGCGCTCTGAATTATCCAATCGAGAAGATTACTTTTGAGCTTCCTCAAAAAGGGCCGGGACAATTAAATCCAGAACATCAACTGGAGCCCACTGGTGGAAGTCGCTCAACGATAAAAGCTTGGGCCAATATGCGACCCGCATTATTGGATTTGGCAATGCGCTTTCGAGTCGCGGCAAGCCAAACACTTTCAGTTGATATCCAGCAATGTCTATTGAAAGACGGTTATGTGGCGGCGGGTAGTGAGCGCATTGCAATATCTGAATTGGCTCCCCGTATCGACCTTAACAAGCCTTTATCTATAACTTCTGATTCATCTCCTGATCTTCCGTTATCATTTCCTCAAACAAATCATCATTGGAAAGAGGTGGTGACTGGTAAGAGGCAATATGGAATAGATTACACCGAGGGTGCAGAAATTGTAGTGGTCGCGCGACCACATGCTCTAGGTGCGAAACTGAAAAGTTACGATGCTAGCAAAGCAAAGGCGGTTGCTGGTGTTAATGCGGTTTTTGAAGTGCCGACAGGAATAGCCGTTGCTGCATCAAATGTATGGAGTGCGTTGCAGGGACGAGATAAGTTAGACATTAAATGGGGTACCAGTGACACTAAAGGATTAAGCGATAGTGCGATATTGGATACTCTCAGCGAACGCATAAAGGCTGGAGAAGGAGCGACGATTGCAGAGCAAGGCGCGCCTTTAAAATCCAATGATAATCTGCGGTCAGTGAGTGTTGAGTATCGCCTTCCATTTTTAGCTCATGCACCTATGGAACCGTTAACATGCACCATCGAGCGTTCAGATTCATTTTGTGAGATTTGGTCTGCTTCCCAGAAGCCCACAAAGGTTATTCATTTTGCCCAGGCAGCATTGGGTCTTCCTGCTTCTAAAATACGTTTTAATAATGTATATGCAGGGGGCTCTTTTGGGCGGCGCTTGAGTATCGATTATATCGTAGAAGCATTAATGGTTTCTTATGTTCGTCCTGGAAAAATTCAGCTGTTCTGGGACAAAGAAGACACCATTACCCAGTGGCAATATCGCCCACCAGCGGTCATTAAAATGACTGCGCTACTCGATTCAAACAATCAGTTGATAGAGTGGCGCCATGAAACCGCGAGCCCAGGAAAGCTTTCTTATCAATTACCGATAGATGCTCGCGCAAGTACATTATCTCGCATGAAAGCCTTAGCGAAAGAACTTGTGAATGATGTCAGGGCCACAGACTATTCTCCCTGGGTGCAGGAATCGCCAGTAGTGGGGGATGCGGCTATGCAAGGGTGTAAGCCTAACTATTTGTCGTCCATCGCAAACTATCAAGTTGTTCATCATCCAGTGGATCTTCAGATGCTGGTGGGATTTTGGCGATCCGTTGGCAATGGTCTCAATAACTATGCCATCGAATGTTTCATGCAAACCATCAGTGATGAAACTAAGATTGACCCTATTGCATTGCGCTTAAAATATATTGAGAACCCAGTTTTACAAAACGTGCTTACCAAGCTGCGCGATATTAGCGGTTGGCAGCAGCGTGCGGCGGGAGAATACCAGGGGATTGCGTGTTTTTCTGGCTATGGTACTCACTGTGCCACAGTGGCGACCATTCGTAAGGATGTTGGTAGCTGCTCAGTTTCTGAGTTTCATTGCGTTGTGGATTGTGGTGTTCAAATTAATCCTGATAACGTTCGTGCTCAAATTGAGGGAAGTCTGTTAATGGGGTTATCTGCAGCCCTTTATGAAAAGATCAGTTTGCAAGATGGCCGTCCACAAAATCGCAATTATGATCGATATCAGATTTTACGTTCTAATAACACGCCAAAGCTAACCATCAGTGTTATTGATTCTAAACGTTCGCCTGGAGGCATAGGCGAGCCTATTGTGCCTACTGTGGCGCCCGCAATAGCGAATGCCATTTCAATGATTAAAGCAACTGCTCCAACTGAGCTGCCTCTAATGGCTGATCTCGAAACCTGTTAACAAATGTTGAATTAGTTTATGTGTGGTATTGGCGGATTAATTTCGGACTCGACGTTAGCGATCCCAATAGAGGAATGCGCAAGGCGTATTGCTAGTACCTTACGTCACCGTGGTCCTGATTCAGCAGGTTATTACAAAGACGAAACAACGTTACTAGTTCATACCCGTTTAAGCATCATTGATCTCGCCGGCGGCATGCAGCCTATTCACAATGAAGACAAAACCATATGGGTAATTTTTAACGGTGAAATCTATAATTTTGTTGAATTGCGAGAAACCCTGGAACAAAAGGGACACCGCTTTTACACAAAATCGGATACCGAAGTTCTTGTCCATTTGTATGAGGAGTATGGCGAGCTTTTTGTTAATCATTTAAATGGACAATTTGCGATTTGTCTTTGGGATACTATCCAACAAAAGGCTATGCTGGTCCGTGATCGAGTTGGCATAGCCCCACTTTTTTATCAGGATACAACTGATGGGCTGTTCTTTGCTTCTGAAGTAAAGGCAATTTTATCTGCACAGAATACTACTGCAGAACTAGACCTAGAGGCCTTGGATCAGCTGCTTACCTTTTGGGCTCCGATATCTCCGAGAACTATTTTTAAAGGTGTAAGTGAAGTTTCTCCAGGCACCTACGTTGTGTGGCAACGAGGAAAAGCCTTACGCAAAGAACAGTATTGGGATTTGCGATATCCATTAGACGGTAATTTCACAGCTGATAGTGAATCTGTCGCCGCTGAACGAGTTCACGATATTTTGTTGGACGCTACTAAGATTCGGTTACGCTCAGACGTGCCTGTCGCAGCTTATCTGTCTGGTGGGTTAGATTCTTCGATACTGGTGTCAATGATTCATAACTTTACCGAGAATCAATTGACCACTTTTTCTTTGGGATTCGCTGATAAGGATATGGATGAAGCGCCTTATCAGCAACGAGTCGTGGACCATTTCGATACTGATCACAAATCTATTCAGTGTCAGGATGAAATGATCGCAACCCACTTTTTGGACTCCTTATGGCATATTGAGAGTCCCATAATTCGTACTGCTCCTATACCCATGGGAGTGCTGTCCGGTCTTGTTCGTTCCTCTGACTATAAAGTGGTTCTAACTGGCGAGGGGGCTGATGAAGTCTTTGGCGGATATGATCTTTTTAAAGAAACTAAGTTACGTGAATTCTGGTCGAGAAATCCAGACTCCAGCTGGCGTCCATTGCTGATTAATAGACTTTACCCCTATTTAAACTTGTCAGAGGGTAGGGCTAATCAATTTCTCCAGGGGTTCTTCGGTGGTGGGGTATCTAATCCTCAGGCACCCTTGTTTTCACATCTTCCTCGCATGACCAGCACCAGCCAAATCAAGCGATTTTATAGCCAAGATACTATCGCAAAGTTGCGGGAAGATGGCGCTGCGAATGCAATGATAGATTCGCTACCGGGACAATTTCAGCATTGGCAGCTATTTAACAAAGCACAATATATTGAAACCAAGAGTCTCATGGGAGGGTATTTGCTTTCTTCACAAGGTGATCGAATGCTGATGCGCAACTCAGTGGAAGGGCGATTTCCATTTCTTGATCACCGCTTGATGGAGTATGCGAACACTTTGTCGCCGGCACTCAAGATGAAAGTGCTCAATGAAAAATACATTCTAAAGAAAGCGGCTGGACACTATTTGCCTGCTGAAATAGTCAATCGATACAAGCAGCCTTACCGCGCGCCTAATATCCCCTCATTTTTTAGTGGGGATACTCCAGATTATGTGCATGATCTTTTAGATCCATCGAAAGTTAATAAGAACGGATATTTTGACGGTAAGAAAGTGAGTTTGCTGGTGAAAAAAATTAGAGCCGGTCGCGCAGTTGGTTACAAAGATAATATGGCGTTAATTTCCATATTGTCCACCCAAGTATGGCATGAATTATTTAATGCCAAATTTTCATCGCATGTTGATGCTTTGCAGTCACATGTACCCATCCAAGTTCAATAGCAAATAAAGAGGATTTAGATGTCTGTAGAACAAACTTTGCGGGACTATATTTTAGAAAACTATCTTTTTACTGATGATCAATCAGAATTGAACAGCGCTGATTCATTTATGGGGAAAGGTATTTTGGATTCCACTGGTATTATGGAAATCATCTTCTTCATCGAGGAGCAGTTTAATATCAAAGTTGAAGATGAAGAGATGGTGCCTGAAAACTTGGATTCGGTTAATAACTTAGTGGCATTTATTGCGAAAAAGTCTGGGTAGCAAGGTGGAATTACTTATCCAGCGGCTGAAAAACACAGCTTCTAGCCTGCCTCAGTCAATAGTCGTTATACAAAATGGGGAGACCTATACCTATAGCGATCTGTGGTACAGAGTGGTTACAGTGGCTGATCGGTTAAAATGTTCGGGGCTGCAATCAGGGCAGACCGTGGCGATGCTAATGGAAAATTCTATCGACTATATCGCCTCGCTTTATGGTATATGGGCCGCTGGCGGAGTTACGGTTGCACTCAATACGGCTCTGAAGTATCGCGACTTGAATCACCTTGTTATCCATTGTGGTGCGCAGTTTCTGTTGAGCGATGGTGTGCATCCCGAGTTAAAGACTTTTATAAAAGATGGTAGTGACCGGTCGCTTGAGTTGATTGATGTTGCCTCACTCGTTACCAGTGGACAGGTACAATCAGAAATTGCGCCCATAGAAAATCACTCTGAATATGAATTAGTTGATATCGCTGAAGATGCTGTGGCTAGCATCATTTATACATCCGGCACCACAGGTCATCCGAAAGGGGTTACTCTTCGGCAAAGCAATTTAAGCGCCAATACACACGCAATTTTGCAAAGTCTCAATATTTCACAAGCTGACAGAGTAATGTGTGTATTACCATTTTTTTATTCTTATGGTAATTCCGTGCTCCATACTCATTTGTGGGCAGGGGCATCACTTGTGCTTGAAAACTCCTTTATGTATCCGCAGAAAGTATTAGAGAGTATGCAAGTGAATGAATCCACCACCTTTTGTGGTGTTCCTTCTACATTCAATCTTTTACTTAATCGCGCTTCTATCGCAAACACCGCCTTACCGCATTTGACTACTGTGACCCAAGCGGGTGGAGCTATGAGTAAGGCGTCAATCAGTGAGTTCAAGAGTGCTTGGCCACAGGCTGATTTTTATGTGATGTATGGGCAAACGGAAGCAAGCGCCAGAATTACCTGTTTAGCGCCGGACATGTTAGACAGTAAATTAGGTTCTGTGGGGCTACCCATCCAAGGTGTAGAGTTGGAGATTCGTGGAGAAGATAATCGCTCGGTTCCAGCAGGTGAGCAGGGTGAAATTTGCATTCAGGGTCCAAACGTTATGGCTGGTTATTGGTATGATCCTGAAGAGACGCAAAGCGTGCTAAAAGATGGATGGCTCTATACGGGTGATGTTGGTTATCGGGATGAGGATGGTTATGTCTTTATCGTTGGTCGCAATCGGGAAATGATAAAGACAGGGGCTCACCGGATAGCACCCCAAGAGATCGAGGAACTCATTCTCGAGGTTAGTGGGATCGAGGAATGTGCGGTAGTGGGAGTCCCTGATGATTTGCTGGGTCAAGTATTAAAAGCTGTGGTTGTTTTGGGTCAAGATGAGCAGGTTAGCAAACAAATCATCATGAAATACTGCAAAGATAATTTACCCCAATATAAGATGCCAAAGCAGTTAGAGTTTGTTGAAGCCCTTCCCAAAACAGCATCTGGAAAGATACAGAAGCATAAGTTGGTTTAGCTTATGCAAAATCATAGTTTATGGAAAATTAAGATATTTGGTGAGGAGAAAGGGTAGTGAGTGTTGATATAAGCGCAGTACTAGAAGAGCTACTTGCATTTGATAAAAATGCTGAGGTAGAGAAGATAACCTCTGCAATTCGCGAGATGTTGCGCGGTAAAGTAAAAAGGCGCGGTCTAGTAGTCGCCATCTCCGGAGGCATTGATAGTTCGGTGTCTGCCGCTTTGGCAGTTAAAGCGCTGGGCCCTAAAAAGGTGTTTGGACTTCTGTTGCCAGAAACTGATTCGTCGTCAAAGAGCTCAGAAAGAGGCAAGATGCTCGCAGAGTTTTTAGGTATCGAATACCTAAAACATAATATTGCACCAGCATTGGATGCCATCGGTTGTTACCAATGGCGTGACGAAGCCATTATCAAAACCTTTCCAGACTATGGTGAGGGTTGGAAGAATAAAATAACCATCGCAGGTGGCACCTCGGGTCAAATCAACCACTTTCAATTAGTGGTTGAAGATCCCGATGGAAACCAAATGGAAAAGCGTTTGGGATTAAACGAGTATTTACAAATTGTAGCAGCCACCAATTACAAGCAGCGCCTACGAAAGAGTGTAGAGTATTTTCATGCTGATCGGTTAAATTATGCGGTTGTAGGTACTCCTAACCGTATTGAGTACGACCAAGGCTTTTTCGTGAAAAATGGTGATGGCTCGGCGGATATAAAGCCGATCGCTCACCTTTATAAATCTCAGGTGTATGCATTAGCGAGACACTTAGGGTTGCCTGATGATATATGTAACGCTGTGCCGACCACTGACACTTATAGTCTTTCTCAAGGGCAAGATGAGTTTTATTATGCGTTGCCATACCGGGAAATGGATGTAGCGCTGTGGTGTTTTAATCATGATAAGCCTCCAGCATTCTTGGCTGAGAAACTCGGCTTATCTGAAGAGCAAGCGAATTACGTTTACGGCGATATTCAAAATAAACGAAAGACGACTGCCATGCTTCATTGGAATGCACTAACGATTGAAAAAGTTGAAGGACCTTTCTCAAGCCCAGAATAGCTTGTATTGAATGAGGCTTAGCTTGGTGTCAGAGCCAAGCTAACCTAGCCTAATATAAATCAAGTTTGTGCCGGAGGTTCGACACCGGTAAGTGTTTCTAAAGATACTTTCTTCGCCAATTCTAAAAAAGCACCCATGTAATCTTTATTAAGATTTTCCTTACGCACAGCTGCATAGAGCGTCGCCCACACACCATTCTCGCCCAGTGGTCTAGCAACGATATAACCTTTGTTTAGATATTCGATAATCGCCCAATTAGGTAGCGCCGCAATACCTCTATTACTCGCGATTAACTGAATCATCATAATGGTTAATTCACAATTGCGATGATTAGAGGGCTGAATACCTGCTGGAGTTAGAAAGTACTTATAGATATCTAATCGATCTTTTTCGACGGGATAGGTGATTAATGTTTCATGCTGAATATCTTGTGGGGTAATGACTGCTTTTTGCGCAAGAGAGTGTTGTTTGCCCAGGCATAAGAGGCTTTCGTATCTGAATAGCGGAATGTACTCAACATCTGGTAATGCCTGTGGATCACTCGTGATCACTAGATCTAATTCGCCTTTCGCTAAGGCGGGTAGTGGCGCAAAATTAAATCCAGCCAATAGATCCAGTTCTACTTCTGGGTGAAGTTGTCGAAACTGATCCAAAGTGGGCATTAGCCAATCAAAGCAGCTATGACATTCGATGGCGATATGCAGTCGATCGAGACCGCCTTGGAACAGGTTGCTAATTTCCCGTTCGCAGTTTGCTACAAGGGGTAGTACTTGATCTGCGAGCACCAATAGGCGTTCACCGGCACTCGTAAACTTAAGCGGCTTGCTTTTACGAACCACGATCGCTGTTCCTAGCCGCTCTTCTAGTTCTTTAAGTTGGTGAGATAACGCCGATTGGGTGAGGTGAACTTGATGGGAAGCTTCCACTAGGCTGCCTGTGTCGCGTATAGCCACCAATGAACGGAGATGTTTGAGTTCGAGCCTTGCCATAGAAGTGCCTATTTGGTTCGTCAGGCTCTACCATACAAAAAAAAAGGCTAAGACCCAAGGGGGAGGGTCTTAGCCGAACCACAAGAGTGAGGTAGGGGTAAAAACTTTTAACCGCTGACTTTCTTGAAATCAGCTACTGGTGTTTGTTCTTCGTTCAATAATTCTGCTTTGCGAGTTTCTACATAGGCATCTAGGTGAGCTTTTTGTGCTTCGTTTAAGTACAAGCCCATCTTAGAGCGGCGCCATAAAATATCGTCAGCGCTGCGTGCCCACTCTTCGCGAATTAAGTAGTCCACTTCATTGGCAAACAATCCGTAGCCGAAGTCCTTGCCTAAGTCAGCTGCAGATTGAGCGTCAGCAAGAATTTCTTCTACACGGGTGCCATAGGCATTGGTTAAACGTTCAAGTGTTTTAGTGCTTAACCAAGCGTATTTCTCAGTCAGAGCTTGCTGCCATTGAGCGAAACTTTGTTCTCCCAAATCTCCACCAGGTAGCGGCGCATTTCTAGTCCAAGCTTTTGCCATGTTGGGAAAGAAAGGCTCTAATGTGGCTACAGCGGCCTCAGAAAGCTTGCGGTAAGTGGTAATCTTGCCGCCGAAGATGCTTAACATTGGGGCTTTGTTATCATCATCGGCTTCAAGTTCTAATGTGTAGTCTCGGGTAATGGCTGATGGCGAATCAGATTCATCATCACATAGGGGTCTTACGCCCGACCAACTCCAAACAACATCGTCAGTGTTAAGTTGCTTTTCGAAGTGCTTATTTACAATATCGAGTAAGTAAGCTTCTTCCTCATTATCCATTGCAACGTCTTTTGGATCACCAGTGTATTCTTTATCGGTGGTGCCGATCATGGTGAAGTCATTGTTGTAAGGAATAACAAATACAATGCGCTGATCTTCGTTTTGCAGAATGTAAGCTTGCTCACCGTCATACATTTTTGGCACCACTAAGTGGCTACCTTTAATGAGGCGGATACCTCGAGGTGATTTCTGCTGAACCTTTGTTTCGATAAATTTTTGCGCCCAAGGGCCAGAAGCATTGATCAAGGCTTTGGCGCGGTAGTAGCTGATTTTGCCAGTATCGAGATCTTCTAGCGAAATATGCCACAAGCCGTTTTTACGATAAGCGCTTTGGCAGCGAGTGCGAGTCAGGATGTTCGCCCCGTTTTCACGAGCAGAAATGGCGTTGCTAACGACTAGTCGTGAATCATCTACTCGGCAATCAGAGTACTTAAAGCCATAAGTGATGGAATCATTCAAAGGATTCGTTTCGTCTTCTGCTGAGAGCTTTACTCCGCGTGATGCGGGTAAATGACTGCGTGTAGTTAGGTGATCGTAAAGGAACAAGCCAATACGAATCATCCATGCAGGTCTTAGATGTGGACGATGTGGTAATACAAAGCGCAATGGTTTGATTAAGTGAGGCGCGTTGTTTAATAACACTTCCCGTTCAGCCAATGCTTCTCGAACTAAACGGAACTCATAATGCTCTAGGTAGCGCAATCCACCGTGGATTAGTTTACTGCTTGCCGATGAGGTGGCACTAGCTAGGTCGCTTTGCTCGCATAACATAACGCTTAGGCCTCGACCTTGTGCGTCTGCTGCGATCCCTGTTCCGTTGACTCCGCCGCCCACGATAAAAAGGTCGTAGATATTGGCGTGTTCCGCGTTTTTAGGGCTGATATGAGTTACCGCGTTTGTCATAGAAGTCACTGCTTAATGTTATCTTCAGTGATTGTTAAATGGCTTAGTTTGCTGATAGCCATAATAACAATCTGTTTGCGTTTTCTGTTGAGTATAAGATTAGTTGTTTTCGATAAATTTCTCAAACGAAAATATGTGAAAATTTTGTTGCTGTGATCGCTAGAAATGTAATTCTGTGTTCTAATATGAAAATTGGTTATTCGTTCTGGGTTCTTTATGCCTAAATGGAAGCATCTTAGTGGAAAACGAACATCATAATTTGCGAAATGAGGGGAATTTGAAGCCTAATTGATAAAAATATAGGTATTGGTCGGTTTAAGCTAATCCGGCTAGGCGGGTGGCAAAGGCGAGAGAATTGAAAATAGGCTCAAAGGTGATTTTGCAGCGGTCTGTAGACACTAAATATTAGAGAAGAAATCCCCAGGGACGATCGCCCTGGGGAAATTCTATATTAGTCATCGTCATCGGCGATTAAGGTCTCCACTTCGGATTCGCTTAATAAAGTGGAGAACAGTTCGTCTGGTTCCTTGTCGGTAACCAGCGTATTGATATCGTTGAAGTCACCTAATCGGATCATGGCTTGGCGCGAGAATTTGGTGTGGTCAGCCGCTAGGATAACCTCGCGGGAATTTGCGATGATCGCCTGGGATACTCTGACTTCTTGGTAATCGAAGTCTAAAAGTGATCCATCTTCATCAATACCGCTAATGCCAATGATTCCGTAGTCCACGCGGAATTGCTTAACGAAATCCATAGTGGCCTCACCAATGATGCCGCCGTCGCGGCTACGCACTTTGCCGCCGGCCATGATGACGTCAAAGTCTTCTTTGCCGCTGACGATAGAGGCGACATGAAGATTGTTGGTAATGATTTTTAACCCAGTGTGGTTAAGCAATGCTTTAGCGATAGCCTCGTTGGTAGTACCAATATTGATAAATAGTGAGGCATGATCAGGAATATGCTCAGCCACCCGTTGTGCAATACGTGCTTTTTCAGGGGATTGTAGGTGTTTGCGTTTAGTGTACTCGGTGTTTTGTGTGCTGGGAGCAGCGCTGGCACCGCCATGAAAACGACGTAATCGATTTTCCGTGGCAAGGGTGTTGATATCCCTGCGCATGGTTTGTGGAGTTACGTCGAAGTGAGAGGCTAAATCATCGATGGAAACAAAGCCTTTTGCAGAGACAAGTTCTACAATCTGTTCGTGGCGAGCTTGTTGAGACAAACTGGTCATTGAAAACGAATTCCGTATAAGTGATTTTCAATATTTTTTAATTATTACAGAATAGCAGCTAACTAGATTAGTGCCGTAAATTGGTTATCCCAAATGCCTGTTCTTTTGGTATGGTTATCGGCCTTTAATGATTGAACAGTAAAGGCTGAACAGGTCTAAAGTTATAACTGATTCTACAATAAGTGACCGAAGGTCTGCTATGTGGCTAAAGGCACATTATGCTAGTTTTTTCGGTCAATAAAACAATTGCATAAACAATAAGCTTTAACAAGAAAGGAAGGCATCAATGTCGCGTTACTTACTCTCTATCGATCAGGGGACCACCAGCTCAAGAGCCATTATTTTCGATGAGCGAGGCTTAATCATCACCACGTCGCAGCGAGAGTTCACGCAGCATTTCCCAGCTGATGGATGGGTAGAACATGATCCTGAAGAAATTTGGGATACCACCCTAGAGGTTTGCCGCGAAGCCCTTACTCAAAGCAACGTATCCGCGGATGATATTGCTGGTATTGGTATCACCAATCAGCGAGAAACCACTATTCTCTGGGATCGCAAAACAGGAAAGCCGATTCACAAAGCAATTGTATGGCAGGATCGCCGAACCTCAGAGTATTGCGCGACTCTAAAAGAAGATGGGTTAGAGCCTCAAGTGCAGAGTAAAACCGGGCTATTGATCGATCCCTATTTCTCCGCCACCAAAATTAAGTGGATTCTCGACAATGTAGAAGGTGCCCGTGTTAGAGCGGAAGCCGGGGAGCTTGCCTTTGGTACGGTGGATACTTTCTTGTTATGGCGTTTAACTGGTGGCGAAAGTCATAAGACAGATGCTACCAATGCATCGCGCACCATGCTGTTTAATATTCATGAACAAGAATGGGACGATGAGTTACTAGATATCTTTTCGATCCCTAAATCGTTGCTCCCAGAAGTCGAAGATAGTGCGGCAGATTTTGGTGAAACATCTGCGGACATTCTGGGTGAACGCATCAAGATTGCTGGTATCGCTGGTGATCAGCAGGCAGCGTTGATTGGTCAGGCTTGTTTCGCACCTGGCATGATCAAGAGCACCTACGGCACAGGTTGCTTTATGGTCTTAAATACCGGTGATGAAGCATTAGTGTCGAATCACAAGTTGTTAACCACGGTGGGCTATCGCTTAAATGGTAAGACTACCTATGCCTTGGAAGGCAGTATTTTCGTAGCTGGGGCTGCGGTGCAGTGGTTAAGAGATGGCTTGGAATTGATATCTCACGCCAAAGAAACTGAGGCGATGGCAGAAGAAACTGGAGCGGAGCATAGCGTTTATCTAGTGCCAGCGTTTACCGGTTTGGGTGCGCCTTTTTGGGATCCCAATGCTCGCGGAGCCATATTTGGATTAACTCGCGATACCGGTATTAAGGCCATCGTAACAGCTGGTTTGCAATCCGTAGCTTATCAAACAAAGGACTTAATTCGTGCCATGGAAAAAGATGGTGCTGGTAAGCCAACAGCCCTTCGAGTTGATGGCGGTATGGTAGCCAATAACTGGGTGGTGCAATTTTTAAGTGATATCTTAAACGTCGATGTGGATCGCCCCGCAGTGATTGAAACAACTGCTTTGGGTGTTGCTTACTTGGCAGGATTACAGACAGGTATTTATGAGTCGCTGGAGAAAATCAGCGAGTTATGGCACTGCGAACGCCATGTGTCGCCAAAGATGGGTGACGGGGTTCGATCTAAATTGTATTCCGGTTGGTGCGACGCGGTGGAGCGGGTTAAGAGTTCTAAATCTTAATTAGGATTCGATTCAATCATATTGAGTAGGAAGTTGTGATTGCCTTCCTACTCAATTTACTAGCTAATCATTCGTTTTATCTTGTTTCCAGCGACCTAACAGTTGCGGCGCCATTCGGTCGAGCATTCGCTCATATTTCCCTTCTTTAAAATCATTGGTAATACCGCCATTATTTTCTTCCCAGGCATGGCAGCTGTTTTTAACATTACTAAGCATGGTGTCCATGGCTAGTGGAACTTTATCGACAGGTAATGCTGCATCCATTCTCTTGAAATCAAAATTCCAAGATCGACATTGGGTGATGGCGGGTACCATCGCTTGGAGTAGCGATGACAAATGAAAACAAGAGCGTTTGCCGCCATAAAGTTCACGTAGTTTAAAGCTAAAGCCTTTAAAAACATCGACGCCAATCAGTAGTTCCGCACCGGCCGGTAGCTTTTCACACATGTTTTCGAATGCCATTTTTGGTAAACCAAATTGGGCTTCGGTAATGGTATTGGTTTTAATGCTAACCGTAATACTGACTACCAAGCAATGCACAATGAATTGCTTGGTAGGATCTTGATAGTCATTGCGGGTATCGGTTAACTGACCCCTGATTTGAAAATGCTCTGCATCGATAGCGCAAGATTCAATATTGATATCGCGATTAAATCCAGCCGGGTTCTTTAGCGGCAGTATATCTTTGGCAATATCGGTCATAATGTTCCTTGTTACTGTTGAGTAATCGGTATCGGCGAGTTTAGAGGCGCAAGATCCTCTTGCTTTGCTTTTTTATCATCTAATAAAAGTAATATCGCCGGTAATAACAAAAAGTCTACCACTAATGCGAGGGCTATCGTAATAGCAGTCATTAATCCCATTTCTGCGTTTCGATTGTATTCCGAGAAAGAAAGCACCATGAATCCGATGACAAGCACCAAAGATGTGATCCATAGAGCAATGCCTACAGTAGAAAATGCATAGCGAATCGCGTCTTCTGTTGACATGTTGTGTTCCCGTTTCGCACGCAAATACTTCGCTAGAAAGTGAACGGTATCGTCAACAATAATGCCAATTGTCATACCAACCACCACGCTTAAACCCATGCCAACTTTACCAACAAAAATTCCCCAAATACCAAAGGCCATTGCCGCTGGAACCAGGTTTGGAACAAGGCTGATTAAACCAATGCGCCAAGACTTTAGCGCTGCAATGAGAATAAAAGAAATGAATATCAAGGCCACAATGGCGCCGAAAAGTAAGCTTTTAATATTACGCTGACTAATATGGCTGAACATTAGAGTAGCGCTACTACCTACAGGGGCTATTGAAGTTTCGTTCGTTTGCCACCAGTTTTCGATGCGTTTCTCAATATTAAGCATCTGCTCAGTGCTTAAATCAATAAATGTCACCACCACTCGGGATGCTGACTTGTCCATATTGATTTGATTGGTGAGATCTAGCCCAAAGGGTAGGGACATCTCATAAAGTAATAAATATTGTGCTGCAAGTTCCCGAGATTCAGGAACACGATACCAGTCGGGCTGATCTCCATGCATATTCATATTTAGTCGCTTAACAACATTAAGAACACTCGCAACATGTAAAACCTCTGGTTGCGACTTTAGCCAATCTGTAAAACGTTCTAGTCGCTGCAAATAGCCCGGCTCAGCGACTCCACCTGCTTCTGGGTGGGTAATGGAGTATTCGATGGTATAGACGCCTGTTAAATTCTCCGTAGTGAACTGTGATGCAATGCGAAACGGCATATCTTCCTTAAAGTTTTCTACAAACTTGTCATCAAGTTTATTGAGTGGAAGAGCGCTAATTAAAACAATGGTGGTAATGCCAATACAGGTAACGAGAGGCAGCTTGTAGCGAATAATGAAGTTGGCGAGCATTAACATGTGCGGGTTATTATGTTTTTGCCGTGGTTTGGGGGTACCCGGGAGCAAGACCATGGCTGCGGGTAAAAAGGTGAGAGAAAGTACCATGGCTGCGGCGACACCCATGGCTACCAGGTTTCCTAAATCTTGGTAGGGAGGAACTTCGCTAAAATTCAAGGTAAGAAAGCCAATAATGGTGGTAAATCCGGTAATGAGTATTGGATATAGATTTATCTCGATACTTTCTATCATCGCATCTCTGCGGCTTTTACCACGCCTGGCGCTTGCTAGATAACTCACTAAGATGTGAACGCAGTTTGCTACCGCAATGGTAAGAATGATGGTGGGTGATGACACCGTAGGTGGACTCATTTGCCAACCGAGCCAACCGGAAAAACCGATCACCGAGCTTACCGACATTAAAATTACCAGTAAGGTGAGTGCCACACCTTTAAAGGTTTTCATTAGTACAGCAAGTGCAACTAGGACTAACAAATACATGAGCGGCATAAGCTTTTTCATGTCGTTTCTAGCGGCATCAGAAAATGCATTATTCAGCATTAATAGGCCGGTGAGATAAATATCAACGTCCGGATACTTCACTTGAATGTCAGCAACCATTTGACGAACGTGCGCTGCTACTTCCCCGCTCTCGGTAAGACTTTTGCCTGGTAGATTAATATTGATATCGATCCCAGTGACGTGACCGCTAGGAGAAATAATGTGGCCAACTAAAGTAGCTTCATTGGTTGCAATCGATTTGATTCTTTTTAATGCCAATTCAGAAAGCTGGTTTGGTTCTTCGTAGAGATCCGAGACGTTTAGCTCATCATCAATGGCTTCGGTATGTTGATAATTTGCCAGCGAGTCGACGCGTAAAGAATAAGGCACTTGCCATGACAACTCGGTGAGTTCTTGAACTAGGGCTAATGTGGCAGGTGTAAACACATCACCATTCTTAGGGGCTAGCACAATCAGCACATTGTCTGATTGGTTGTACACCGACTTTAGATTCTCATAGGCCTGAAGTTGCGGATTCTCGTCGCTGAAAAACGCTTGATAATCGGTGGTAAAGGTAAGGAATCGAGCGCCATAGCTGCTGATCACAACAATGGCGATGGTAAGCAGGCATGTCAGCCATTGATGGCGTAAAAGAGCCGTCGCGTAGCCAGAAACGCGGTTTCTCATGGCTAATCTCCAAAACTAAGATGCATTAAGTCTAGTTTTGTCCTATTGAAAAGAGTAGAGTGGTTTTAGTGTACAGTTTGTCCTTTAAATAGAACAATTACTATGAACGATTTAAATGAAATGCTGATCTTTGCCCGTGTGGTGAAGGAGGGTGGTTTTACTGCAGCGGCCAAAGCTATGGGGCTGCAAAAGTCCTTTGTTAGTCGCAAAGTGGCGCTTTTAGAAGAGCGGCTTGAAATGACATTGTTGGAAAGAACCACCCGGCGGGTTGATCTTACTGATGCTGGAGAGATTTATTATGAGCATTGCCAGCGGGTACTACTGGAAGTAGAAGCAGCGGATTTGGCCGTAGCCCAAATGCATACTATTCCCACAGGCACACTTAAAATTAGCGTTCCTGTTGCAATGGGAAGTACCATTTTTTCGAAGTTAATTTCAGACTTTCTCAAAGTCCATAGTCAAATAAAAGTGGAGCTTTTGCTATCGGATCGCTCCTTAGAGCTACTTGATTCTGGGATTGATCTAGCCTTTGGTTCTGGACCTATGCCCAGTGCTAATTTTATCTCAGTTAAATTAGGCGAAGCACAGTGGGTAATGTGTGCTTCTCCAGACTATGTTGCAACTAATGGCGCCCCTAATGATCTAGAAGATTTACCAAATCATGGTGCGGTGTTGTTTGGCTCCATGGTAAAACCCAATCGTTGGACATTTGTGCATGAGGGCAGCAGGCAAGATATCTATATGCAAGAACGGTTGCTGGCTAACGACTTAAGCACCGTAAAAAACTGCGTCATCGAAGGGGTCGGTATTTCGATCTTGCCCGTCTTGTTGGCGGCGGATGCTATAAAAACAGGTCATCTTGTGCAGTTGTTACCCCAATATAAATTAAGAACGCATCCGGTGTATGTGGCTTATCCGAGTAGTCGACATTTATCAGCAAAGCTGCAGGCGTTTTTTAATTTCGCTAGATCCACTGGCGCACGCCGTGATCCTTGGGGTGTCACTATCGAAGAGGCATTGAAGCAGGAGCAAAGCTAGGCTTAATGCAATCGCAATGAGAATAATAATGGAACTCAATTTATATGTTGCTTAATCTTTTCCAAGGCTGTGTTAAGTTGCAATTGTTCTAATTCTTCAGTGATTTTAACTTTCAAGTTTGATTCGATATCGGTAACTGTGTTGCTTAATTCGCTAGTGTGCTGGTTTTGTTGTAATGCGGCTGCTGCAACTTGGCTGTTTAAGTTTTCAATCTCTTCAATAGAATGATTTATAGTGTCTAACGCTTTAAATGCGTTGTCCGCCGATTCCACGCTAGCAGATACCATATCTTTGCTTTGTTCCATGTATTCAACACTGGCGCGAGATTCTTTCTGTATTTCTTCAATTTGTTGTTTGATATCCACCGCAGCACCAGCAGTTTTCGAAGCTAGTGCACGCACTTCATCGGCTACAACAGCGAAACCTCGACCATGTTCTCCCGCTCTAGCGGCTTCTATGGCAGCGTTTAACGCTAGTAAATTGGTTTGCTCAGTAATGTTGGTAATCATATCAACCACCGCCCCAATGGATTCGCAATTTGCGGAAAGCTCGCCTATTTGATGGGCCGAGTTTCTAGTTTGCTCATTGAGATTCTCAATTTGTTGGAGTAGCTGATTCACCAATTGTTTACCATTATTTGATTCATTACGTGCACTGGCGGCAATGTCTTTCGCATTATCAGTATTCGAAGAAATGCTGCGGATAGCGGTTGCCATTGCTTGAACTTCTTCACTGACTTGATTGATATTGGAGAGTTCACCTTTAATGGTATTGTTAATGAGTGTTAACTGAGAATTTAGCGATTGTCCGGTGTCGCTTAGAATTTCGTTAACTTCTTGCTTGTTTCTTTGCAATCCATTTAGTTTTTCTTCGATATGATTAAGAAAAAGATCCAGTAAGGCTTCTGGTTTTGTCTCTGGTGGAATATTGAGGTTTTCATTCTTTGCCATTACCAATAATCGGCTCAAGGAAGGCTTCGATGATAAAACCAGATTTTGATACAGCGATCGGTAAAGGAAATAGACGCAGGTAAATACCATCATCAGTAGCAATACGAATACTAGATTGAGTTGCCACGTTGGTCCGATGGAAGATGTGATAGCCGCATTACTAGCTTTATTAATCGTTGCTACGGCCTGGGCATCCAAGGGACGCAATGGCCGATAAGCATTACGGACATTACTCAATTGATATTGAATGGTTTCAACGCTTGATAGGACTTCTTCAAACTTTGTTTGGTACTCGGTGATCAGCCTTTCGATTGCTACGATTTCGTTATCTGGAAGAGGCGAGCTGTCTAAGTTGTCCAGAAAAGTCTGCATTAGTTGATTAAAGCCAGTCACGTGTTCTGGCAAAGGCTCGGCTTGATACTGGTTCGTAAGTTGTTGCAGATCGGTAAAGATACTAAAAAGAAAGACAGTATTCTTATCTTTTAAATGTTGTTTTAGGTTTTCACCGACTCGTAACAGCTCTCCACGTAAGCCCAGTTTACTGTTGAGCCCATAGCGTTTTTGTTCACTGATAATCGCTTTAAGCTGTTGGTGATAGATGGCTAGGGTATAGAGAATTTCCTTAGCCT
>JAKSAW010000653.1 GCA_022361455.1 Pseudomonadales bacterium
GGTACTTGTAAACATGCGAATGGTCTCGGGTCGGACCGGTTCGGCACCGTTATAGGCCGTGTGCAGAGCGGATAAGTCTAAAGGTCCATCCCGCTCGGGATCGAAGCGACGGGCACATAGCGCGTAAGCAAAATCCGGGGCGGCGGTATGAGTGGCTCGATAACGGGAAAGAGCCTGTAGCCAACGCACGGGTTTTTGCAGGAAAGCAGTGGGTGCCATGAAGTAACAGCGGCGATCGCGGCGAATGGGTTGCAGAATGCCGAAGATCAAACCCATATCATGGAAGGCGGGCAGCCACGAGACCATGGTACCGCCGGGTGTTGTATCGATCCAATCCGCGTTGGCGTTTAGATTGGCGTGGGTGATGATGACACCCTTGGGGTCACCGGTGGAACCGGAGGTATACTGAAGAAAGGCGGGTGTAGCGGGCTCGGGGCTGAAGGGTTTTATTTTGGAACCAGCCAAATCATCCACGGCAAAGGCGGGAACCGATAGATCTAAGGGCAGGACATCGGCGACGGTGAGAATAAGCCGTGGATCACAGTCGCGGGTGATGGCTTCAAGACGATTGGTTTTCTCGCGCGGACGGGGTGGATAAACAGGAACGGCGATAACCCCGGCATAGAGACAGCCGAAAAAGGCCTCAATAAAAGACAGACCGGGCGGAAACAAGAGCAGCGCTCTGTCTCCCGGTCGGCAGTGTTGTTGTAAAAGCCAAGCTACACGGAGGGCACGGCCATGAAGCTGCCCGTAAGTGAGCCGGTACTCGGATTCATCTTGTAGAAAAGTAAAGACTGTTCGCGTCGGGTCGGTGGAAGTCCGGGCGGACAGCACATGAGTGATGCATAGCTGTGCTCCGTCCGATGAAGCCATGTTCCCTCCCCCGTGGGAATATTGCGTGTCTACTTAGCGGTGGTGGTCACTGCGCCACCCGCTCTAGAGCGGAGTAAATTCGGCTTGCAACGTTAGTTATCCTAATCTGAAACGAAGGTAAAGGCAAGTCAGGATGAATGCCGGACAGGGATAGACAACAGGTAGCTTTCTTAGTCGGTCGGCTTTTTTATCGGTCCAAGTATGGTTTCCATTCGTTGTAACATGCGTTCGTAGGTTTGATTGACTTCTTTGAGACCATAGAGCTCGTCACTTGAAAGGATCAACCCGATGGTAATCAATCCGCTTGTTTTCTCCGGGTCGGTTGCCGCGGCGTCGTAGATTAGGTCCATCAAACGGTCAACCCGTTTTTCTTGTAGCTTCAGAGAGATTTCCAGGCGGCTCAGTTCACGAGCAACCGCGGGATCCATGAATTTGACAGTACCCGTGCTCTTGGCGTTTTCCCACGAGGGGTGCTGTAGGATCGGGAAATTAAAACCATGTTTCTGCTTTTGAATAATTTCCGACAGGACCTCAACCATCGCCTTGTCGTTGACTTCCCGGTAATCTTTCAGCAAATCAAGAGCTTCCTCCAGCCTGGGAAGCGTTTCAAGGATATCTCCGCGGTTACTGATGATTTCCTCGCGGATATGCTCCAGTGACTCCCGGCCACGCTTCGTGTCGGTCCAATCGCGGTGCCAATCGTTGGCTAATAGGGCAAGGGTGATGCCGGTGACGATCGACAGGAACTCCAGACTTAAGGTTCGCCAAGTGCCCGCCGGTAGTTTTTTCATGATGTACACTCCCCTCTAACCATACATTTATATAACGAACGCGATGGTTTTGAAAAGGGAGCTTTTA
>JAKSAW010000681.1 GCA_022361455.1 Pseudomonadales bacterium
TACGTCCATACGAGCCCAGGCCAAGGTATCTTTGTTATCTTGGCGTATTGGGTGACCAAAAAAGCTGAAAGGGCGCTCGTACTTTTCCGGTTTTACTAGCCTTGTAAACATTTGCTTATGATGGTTGGTAAAGTTTAGCTGTAGTACAAGATTGCATTGATTTCGAGTAGTCTGATCATGACCTCGTGCCCCATTTCCCCAACGAGCCACCGTTAGTGTAAACGGCATTTGCTTAGTGGGTTTGCACAGCTCTATATCCGCAGCCGTTATAGTATTTTTACCAAGTATTCCAATGGCTTGTTTCACTGCAGGCTTCTGCAAAAACCGGCCGCTATTTAGCTGCTTTAAATCATGTATTGCAATGTAAGGTGTATTTAGTCTCTTGATTTCATATTGAATCAAGTCAAAGCAATAACGATCTTTAAAGTAGTAAAATAGGGTTCGTCCCGTATCCAAACAGGATACAACATCTGTAATTTCTGAACTTTTCATAACGGTATTCTTTTAATATTGATGATTGTTTCAATTCTTTGACTCTTGTTGGTTTAAATAATTAATTGTCACCGGCATATACTCTTTTTTAGCATCAACCACGAGGGGGTCGCCCAAAGTTATTGAGTGCTAAATTTGGATTGAAAATCCAATAGCTAAAGGAACGCAATAGCGCTTCATTAGAATCTGGAGCTAATGAAAATTTATATCAAAGCTTGAGTAGTGCTTGGGGTAGCGTGTGTGCTAATAGAACCAGAACACCTTACGTTTAGGCTTTGTAGTCATTTCAGTTGTCATACTGATCATGCTTAGGCCTCCTGTAAGGTTGGTTAGAGAATTGGCTAGAGTCGTTACTTGACTCTATGACCTCGCTGATCAGGCGCAAATATAAAGTTCATGGGTAGATATTGCAATTGTTTTTTTGTTTCATTTTTACTGGGTAATTCTACTTACTTGCAAATAGCTGTGATGAAATTTCGAGATAACAAATGGTTAGCGTGTGGAAATTCTAACTCAGCAATCGGATGTTAGCTTAAGTGATGTTGTGGTGACTTAGGTATAAAGAAACAAGACATGCTAAATCCCCAGATTCCTCATGAATATTTATATCTCGTTCGTTCATAATGGCTTGTACAAAATAGCCAGTGATCAATCGAATTAAGGTGAGCAATCTTCTTTCTAGATTTAACGGATCTGAAGCTTTTTGGAATTGATGCTTATATAAGCCTTTGACTGACGACAAGGTTTTACTTTCCATTCTATCGATAACTTTTGATGATAGAGCGTTTGGAACCTCGCTGAGTAATTGTTGTAGGCCAGGTCGATAGTAGTTGACACTAAACAGAGCCGTCTTAACCAAGGGTTCGATATGTTCATTCAAATCAATTTGTGTCAGCGTAGCCTCCATATTGGCAACGTTAGTTAGAACTTGATCCATAACCCGATCCACCCAAGCAATAAATATTGCCTCTTTGTTTTCGAAGTATTGGTAAAGAGTAGGGACGGCAACATCTGATTCGACGGATAGTTCCAGTATGGTGATTTTTTCATATCCCTGAAGCAATAAAAGCTGAGTACAAGCGTCTAATATTGCATTGTACTTCTTTAGTGCTCTCGCTTGTTTAGGTTTACGTCTTTGTATTTTAACGCTTTTTTGTTTCATATGACTGAATTGTTCGTTCTATCAAAACCCGAATGATTTGAAGAAATGCTCAGATTAGAATGAATGTATAAAACAAGTCAATAACCAGGTAGAGGGAGACGTTATGGGTTCTTGGATAGGCGATAACAAAAGAGTAATGCAAGAGTCGATAAGGCCTCCTATGGTCTCTGGTTTGCCATTAGTGGGGAGTCTATTGCCCCTGTTGAATAATCCCCATGATTTTATTCAAGAGGCCTATCATCGTTATGGTCCAGCTTTTCGCTTTAGGGCAGCTCATCGCGAATATGTCGTGTTAGCAGGTGTTAAGGCAAATCGCTTTGTATCTGGAGAGGGTAAAGATCTATTCGGCGTGGACACATTCTGGGGCAAAGCAGGGGAATATATGGGGTGTCCTCACATGATGATAGCAGTGGATGGTGATATTCATCGTTATCAACGTAACGCTATGATGCCTCTGTTAAGTCAAACTGCTTTCAAAAACAGAATCGAAGATTTAGCTGAGCCCGTGGAATTGATTATAAAAGAATATCGGGGCGTTCGCTCCGCCGATATCGGCGCGATACTTCGACAACTGATTTCAAATCAAATCGGCTTTACTTTACAAGGACACATGAGTTCGTATCGTACAGTGCAGCAGATGATTTATTATTTTGGGAGTGTGATGAATGTTTATGGTTTGCGCAAATGGCCCGCAGCTATGCTTCGGACACCTCGTTTTCAATATGCCAAGTATGTCACTCACCAACATGTAAGAAAGACGTTAGAGATAGCAGAAGCTAGAACAGAGGATCAAAAACAAGATAGGCCTCTTTATTTAGATGCCATGTTGCCCATTATGCGTGCGAAACCGGATTGGTATTGTGAAGGGGATATAGCGGTGCACGCGCTACTACCTTTTGTTGCAGCGCTTGATACCGTTGCGTCCACGATGGGCTTCATACTCTATCGTTTATTAACGAATCCAACGCTGGCTGAGCATATTCAGAAAGAAGTTGACTTGTATTTTGGCAATAGCTTGCCCAGTCTGAAGCAGCTGAGGGAGATGGATGATCTAAATGGTTTGATAAAAGAAACCATGCGTATACAGCCAACTGGATTTGGTATTACCCGATCAGCTAAGACTGATTTTGAATTTGAAGGATTTAAAATCAGACAGGGTGCGGAAATACTTGTCTTTACTACTGCGGACCATCGGAATCCAGAATATTTTCATAATCCAGAGCTATTTGATATTCAACGATATAGAGCGCCTAGGAATGAGCATAAACAAGTCGCTTATGCGCCATTTGGCAAGGGACCACATAGTTGTTTGGGGGCTAGCTTATCTGAAATTATGATGCCCTTAAATCTTGGTTTATTATTAAACAAACTAGTGATAAAACCCGCTTCTGAGTTAAGTAAAGTCAAACTCAGGTTCAATCCGGCTCCAGTGTTGAGCGATAATTTCAAGGTCGATCTCTTTCCCAGAAAATAATGTCTGGCAATTTTTCCCGCACTTTACAATGGATAGGTGATTATCTTCCACTGCTCGATTTTGGCTAGGAGCACATCTGGTTATTTACATCTTCAGGAACTATGCATAGTCATGGTTCCAAATAGGAGGTTTCCAACGCACTAGTTGGATAGCGGCTATACTAAAAAGAAGGGAATGGAGTGCTGCATTGGGTAAGCGTGCTATGAACAATACCGGGCGAATAATCAATATAAATCGACGCGCATTTCTGTCATTGTCAGTTTTTCTTTGCGTCTCTGTTTTCGTTATAAGCTTGGTCACCATAGCAAAGCTAAATAGCAACTCTAAGCTGGAGCGTGAGGCCGAATTCACTCGGTTTTCCCAAGCGCAGGCTGTTCAGCTGGAGATAACATTCACAAAATATTTGAGAATTTCTGAACAAGTATCAAGTAGAACAAAAGCTCGCCTTACTCTTTCTGAATATAATGATAGGCTTTTATCTTATAAACAGGCTAACCAAATCATCACGGACATTCTAAGTGATGCGATCAGGTTGTCACCAGCCATAATTTCCATAGAGAGATTCGACATAAGTGGTCATTTAATTGCCCAGGTTGGCGAGGAATCTTTAAACGAAAGTAATCATCTTCAAGCATTACCTACCGAGTTAAGTGCCTTGAAGGCCGAAACAATTAAAGACAGGTTGATCTTTACGGTACTTACTAAAATAGTGGATCGTGAAGGAGAAATTGTCGGTTATGATCGGGTTGCATATCATGCCGACGCTGTGGTTCAAGCACTAAAAGAGGGTGCAGATTATTTTCCTGGCAGCCACTTGAGGATAGAGAGTGCTTCCTTTCAGCCTGTTTTGGATTTAGGTGAGCGTAATAACATATCTAACCTAAAATCAAGTTTTGTAGTGGCAACGCCGATCTCACAAACTCCATTGGTTCTAGTCGCGAGTATTAAAAGGGATATCCTCAATGTTCCGCTCTTTCAAGAATTAAAAATTGTATCTTTTACTCTTATGAGTATTTTAAGTTTGAGCCTATTGGGTATGTACCTAATGGGAGGGTATTTTAAGCGCTTGATTGATACTGAGATAGAGCTAAAAGAAAATGCAGATAAACAGCTTCGAGATGTTCTGGTTCAGCTGAAACTCTCGAAGAAAGATGCCGTTTTTGTCGCCGAGAGATTACAAGCGATTTTAGATAGCTCTGGGGATGGAATTGTATCCCTGGATCTTGATGGCAAAATTACTTCGGCTAACAAAGGGGTAAAGGAGATATTCGGTTATGGTAGTGCACACCTAATCGGGAACAATATAAATACTCTAGTAAAATTTAACGACTCAGATGAAGGTGATCATGATGTTTTAAAGTCCTTTCGTAACGATGGTGGCTTTCATACTCGCTCAATAAGCTTTGATGGACGAACACATGCAGGCACAATACTACCTATCGAAATGGTAGTAACTAGAACCAAACTTGGTAGGGATGCATCTTATGTAGCTGTAATGAGGAATGTTTCCGAGAGGAGACAATATGAAGCTCAATTGGAAAACGCTAATAACACGAAAACCGAGTTTCTTTCTAGTATGAGCCATGAGCTACGTACGCCATTGAATTCGATTATTGGCTTTGCTCAACTATTGAAATCAAATTTAACCCGCGAACTAAACGAAGATCAATCCTTGTATGTAGATCAGATTAACGCTAATAGCCGCCATTTGCTGGAATTAATCAATGACATACTAGAGTTCGCGAAAATTGACGCGGGTGTCGAGTCTGTTGATATTCAACCTGTTTATCTGGATCCTTTCATTCTTGATTTAATCAGGGCATTGGATCCGTCTGCGTCAAAGAATCACGTGTTACTTTTATTTGAAAAA
>JAKSAW010000444.1 GCA_022361455.1 Pseudomonadales bacterium
CTATGCGTGATATGTTAAAAGCGGGCGTTCACTTTGGACACCAAACCCGTTACTGGAACCCAAAAATGGGCGAATACATTTTTGGTTCTCGCAATCGAATTCACATCATTAACCTAGAGTACACTGTTCCTCGTTTTAATGATGCGCTTACCTTTATTAATGGTCTTGCCGCTAAAAAATCAAAAATCTTGTTCGTTGGTACTAAGCGTGCTGCTAGCAAGATCGTAAAAGAGCAGGCAACTCGTGCTGGTCAGCCATATGTAAATCACCGTTGGTTAGGTGGTATGTTGACCAACTGGAAGACCATTCGTCAGTCTATCCGTCGCTTAAAAGAGCTTGAGACTCAAAGCCAAGACGGCACTTTCGACAAGCTAACCAAGAAAGAAGCGCTAATGCGTACTCGCGAAATGGAAAAGCTTGAGCGTAGCCTTGGTGGTATCAAAGACATGGGCGGTTTGCCAGACGCACTTTTCGTTATCGATGTAGATCACGAAAATATCGCCGTTGCTGAAGCTAACAAACTTGGTATTCCTGTTATCGGTATCGTTGATACCAACAGTAATCCTGATGGCGTTGATTACGTAATTCCTGGTAATGATGATGCGATTCGCGCTATTGAGCTTTACGTTTCTGCGGTAGCAGATGCTAGCTTGGAAGGTAAAGAATACGCACAAACCACTGGTGGTGATGCAGACTCTTTCGTTGAAGTAGAAGAGGAAGCAACTGCCGACGATTCTGAAGCACCAGCGGCTGCTGCGGAATAGTTTGATTGCTGAGCCTTTAAGGCTCGGTGAAGCTACGCAATCCAAACAGCATTTGAGCGTTAGCAAAAAAGCTTCATGTTCTTATGTTAAAGATTGAAAGCGTTAAAGATCGAAAAAGGGGGCAGTGCCCCCTTTTTTAAAGATTGCACAGAGCAGCTGCCTAGGGCTGGCGGCTGCTACAAGTCGATTCAATTGAAAGCGATCCAATTATAGAAAGAGGATGAATCCATGGCTGTTTCTGCCAAGTTAGTAAAAGAGCTTCGTGACCGCACTGGTTTGGGCATGATGGAGTGCAAGAAAGCACTGAACGAAACCGACGGTGATCTAGAAAAAGCAATTGAGAACTTACGTAAGTCTGGTCAAGCCAAAGCAGCAAAGAAAGCTGGTCGTACTGCAGCTGAAGGCGCTGTTGTTGCCCGAGTCTCTGAAGATGGCAAAACTGGCGTGCTAGTAGAAGTGAATAGTGAGACTGACTTTGTTGCTCGTGATGAAGGCTTCAAAGGTTTCGTAGAGAAAGTTGCAGGTCTTGTGCTTGAAACTAAAGAAACTGATGTTGAGAAACTTAAAGAAGCTGCTTTAGACGGTGCTACTTTGGAAGAGGTGCGTTCTGCACTAGTACAGAAAATCGGTGAGAACATTCAAGTTCGTCGTGCTGTGTTGGTTGAAGCGCCTGAAGGAGTTGTTGGTGCTTATATTCATGGTGGCAAGATCGGTGTATTGTCAGTATTGAATGGTGGTGATGCAGAGCTAGGTAAAGATGTTGCTATGCACGTAGCTGCAGCTAATCCAGCGGTTGTAAATCCTGAAGATGTAGATGAAGTTACTGTGGAGAAGGAAAAAGAAATTTTCACTGCTCAAGCCAAAGAAAGTGGTAAGCCAGACAATATCATTGAGAAAATGATCACTGGTCGAATCGCTAAGTTCCTTAAGGAAGTGAGCCTGGTTGAGCAGCCTTTTGTAAAAGATCCTGATACTACTGTTGGCGCGCTGGTTAAGAAAGCAGACGCAAGTGTAGTTAGATTCACTCGTTTTGAAGTGGGCGAAGGTATCGAGAAAGAAGAGGTGGATTTTGCAACTGAAGTAATGGCTCAAGTAAAAGGCCAAGCTTAATCCAGCACTTTATTAAATAGCGGGGTGTCGCTAAACTGTTTAAGCAGTTTTCGGCACCCTCTTTGTATCTAAACCCCACTCACCGAAAAAAGGAAATTTTATGCCTGGCACTGAAAGCACTCCTAAGTACAAAAGAATTCTCCTTAAACTAAGCGGTGAGGCGCTAATGGGGGATTTGGAGTTTGGTATTGATCCACAAGTACTGGATCGTATGGCGTTAGAAGTTGGACAGTTGCGGGGTATTGGTGTTGAGGTCGGCTTAGTGATTGGCGGTGGCAACTTGTTTAGAGGTGCTGCGTTACAAGAGGCTGGCTTGGATCGTGTCGCTGGAGACCACATGGGTATGCTGGCGACCCTGATGAACGGTTTGGCCATGCGAGATGCTCTGGAGCGTTCAAATATCCCAACCTGCCTAATGTCTGCTATTCAAATGAGTGGCGTTGTGGAGCATTATGATCGTCGCCGAGCGATGCGTTTGCTTTCTGAAGGGGATGTCGTTATCTTCTCTGCGGGCACTGGGAATCCATTCTTTACTACAGATACGGCTTCCTCACTCCGTGGTATAGAAATCAATGCTGACGCTATGTTTAAGGCCACAAAGGTCGATGGCGTCTATAACGCTGATCCGGTGAAAGATCCAAGCGCTACAAAATACGACCGTCTTACCTACGACGAAGTGCTTGAGAAAAAGCTGGGTGTGATGGATTTGACTGCCATCTGCTTATGTAGGGATCAAAAAATGCCGGTTCGTGTTTTTAATATGAATGAACCTGGAGCGTTGTTGAAAGCAACACTCGGCGGAAATGAAGGCACGCTAATCGAGCAGCCAGAGTAAATTTTAATAGCGAATATATAAGAAGGAATGTCTCGTGATTAATGAAATCAAAGCAGACGCTGAAGTGCGCATGAAAAAATCTTTAGACGCACTGGAAACGGCATTCAAAAAAGTGCGCACTGGCCGCGCTCATCCTGCCATTTTAGATGGTGTGATGGTTTCTTACTATGGTGTAGATACACCACTCAAGCAAGTGGCGAACGTGGGTGTTGAAGATGGGCGCACATTAACTGTCACTCCCTGGGAAAAGACTATTATTCCTGATGTTGAAAAAGCGATTATGAAAGCTGATTTGGGTATTAACCCATCTACCTCTGGGGATCTGATTCGCTTACCGATGCCACCCCTTACCGAGGAAACTCGCCGTGATCTCATTAAGGTGGTTAAGGCCGAGGCTGAACAAGGGCGTGTTGCGATCCGTAATATTCGTCGTGACGCTAACAGCGATCTTAAAGAGTTGTTGAAAGAGAAAGAAATCAGCGAAGACGAAGAGCGTCGCGGTGAAGATGATATTCAAAAGCTCACGGATAAATATGTCGCTGAAGTGGAGAAAATGCTGCAACAGAAAGAAAAAGATCTGTTAGAAGTATAATCACCAAGCAATTATGTAGGAATTTCAACCCGCATGGGCTCAATCAAGTTCATGCGGGTTTTGATTATTTAAGTAGTTAGATCGTATCTAAATAGTAAGTATCACTTTCAGTATGGATGAGGCCCTTTGTGACCGATCACCAATCTTCTGCTCCCGACCTTGATAGCCATCAAGAAGGTACTCCAAAGCATGTTGCCATTATTATGGATGGGAATAATCGCTGGGCGAAAAGCCGCGGTTTAAAAGGTGTTGAGGGGCATAAAGAAGGTGCAAGGGCGGTTAAAGCTACCGTGGAAAACTGCGTCAGGCTTGGTGTTGAGGTGTTGACGGTATTTGCCTTTAGTAGTGAAAACTGGCGTCGCCCTCAAGATGAAGTCAATGCCTTAATGGAGTTGTTCTTGCAGTCTTTGGCTGATGAAGTGCCTGAGCTTCACGATAATGGCATCCGCTTGGTATTTATTGGCGATCTAAGTGGTTTTAGTGATACTTTGCAGTCGCAAATGCAGGCTTCCATGGATTTGACCGCTAAGAATGAGCAAATGACCTTTGCGGTAGCGGTGAATTATGGTGGTCAGTGGGATATCGCTAACGCGGCTCAACGATTAGCCCAAAAGGCAGTGGCTGGTGAACTTCAGGTGGATGATATAACCCCCGAAGCTTTGCAGGAGGAAATTTGCCTTAGCGAATTCCCTCCCTTAGATTTGATGATTCGTACTGGTGGCGAGCATCGCATAAGCAACTTCCTGCTGTGGCAGGTAGCCTATGCGGAGCTGTATTTCAGCGAGTTATACTGGCCTGACTTTGACTTAACTGCGTTACAAACAGCTTTTGATGATTATGCGTCGCGGCAGCGCCGCTTTGGTCGAACTGGAGATCAAGTGGAAGCTGAGCTTGGAGATGCTTGAGTGCTTAAACAAAGAATAATAACTGCCCTGATCTTGGTTCCCATAGTACTGGGAGCAATTTTTTATTTGCCCAACCATTGGTTTGCTCTAGCCCTTGCGTTCCCAGTTTTATTGGGAGCCCTAGAGTGGGCCAATATTATGGGGCTAGATGAAGGTAAGCCTAGGCTGCCATTTATTCTCGCTACGGGCGTTTTGATGTCTGTCGTTTATTGGCTGTCGCTTAAATTTATAGTGCCTTTGGTCATAGTGTGGTGGGTCATTGCTTTTGTGTTTGTGAAGGCTTATCCCAATAAGGTCGAAATGTGGACTAGCCCGGTGGCGATGTTTGTTATTGGTTTGTGTCTATTGGTGCCCGCATGGTTGGCGTTGATTATGTTGCAGGGGCAAGTGAATGGGCCTTACTGGGTAATGTATGTGATGTTTTTAGTCTGGGGCGCTGATACCGGAGCCTATTTTGTTGGTCGCCAATTTGGTAAAGCTAAGCTCGCTCCGAATGTGAGCCCAGGTAAGTCGATTGCTGGCCTTGTTGGTGGTCTAGGAACCACCTTCATTATTGCGGTGGGCGTCATTATGACTACCAGTGCAGCGAACGAAGTGGGTGTGTTGGCGTTTTTAGTGGTGAGTATGATAGCCGTGTTTGCTTCAGTACTGGGTGATTTGGTGGAAAGCATGTTTAAGCGCCATCGCGGTATTAAAGACAGTAGCCAGTTATTGCCAGGCCATGGCGGTATTTTAGATCGGATTGATAGTGTGACAGCGGCAGCGCCGGTCTTCGTCGGGCTAATGTATCTCCTTGGCGGGGTTCATTGATTCGATGATCAAAGGCATCACCATATTAGGCGCTACAGGGTCCATCGGTGTAAGTACCTTAGATGTGGTAGCGCGTCATCCAGATCGATTTAAAGTGGTGGCACTCACTGCCAATCGCAATGTGAAAGGGATTCTAGAGCAGATTCAGCAAGTGAATCCGACCTATGCAGTCATGAAGGATCCTCAGGCGGCTGCGACCTTGCGTGAAAATTTAGCCGACATTGGATCAAAGACGGTAGTCCTCGAAGGTGTAGAGGGTCTTTGCCAGGTGGCAGCTTTAGATGAGGTTGATTATCTCATGGCGGCTATTGTGGGTGCCGCCGGCTTATTACCCACAATGGCGGGAGTCAAGGCTGGTAAACGAATCCTGTTGGCCAACAAAGAAGCCTTGGTCATGAGTGGTGCGCTCTTTATGGATGCAGTTAAGGCCAGTGGTGCTGAGCTGTTGCCTATCGATAGCGAGCACAATGCTATTTTTCAGTGTCTTCCAGCTACCCACGCTGTTGGTCTAGAGGCTAGCGGTGTGGCTCGCATATTATTGACTGGATCTGGTGGTCCTTTTAGGGCTACACCGATTCAAGATCTGTCTCAGGTGACTCCTGAGCAAGCCTGTGCCCACCCTAATTGGAGCATGGGTAGAAAAATCTCTGTTGATTCAGCCACCATGATGAATAAAGGCTTGGAATACATCGAGGCCTGTTGGCTTTTCAATGCCAGCACAGATCAAGTGGAGGTGGTGGTGCATCCGCAGAGTGTGGTGCATTCCATGGTGGAATATATTGATGGCTCCGTAATCGCTCAGCTGGGCCATCCAGATATGCGCACCCCAATTGCCTATGGGCTTGGTTGGCCAGACAGGATAGAATCGGGTGTTCCGCTTCTCGACTTGGTGAAGCATGGGCAGCTGAATTTTGAGGCACCTGATGAAACGCGATTTCCCTGTTTACGTTTAGCTCGGGAAGCCATGCAATCTGGTGATACTGCTTCAGTCATTCTGAATGCCGCTAACGAAGTGGCTGTGGACGCATTCCTATCGGGTCAAATACCCTTTACGCGAATTGCTGGTGTGATCGAAGATACTTTGTCGCAAGTGTCTTTAATGAAACCCACTGACTTAGATGTGGTCATAGGTTCAGATGAGCAAGCAAGGTGTCACGCCAAGCAGCTTTTGGGCAAATAATAAACAGTAATATTGAGGTAGCAAACAGCTTGATCGATTTCATGCAAACGGTAGTCGCTTTTATTGTTACCTTGGGGGTGCTGATCTCTGTTCACGAGTACGGGCACTTTTGGGTGGCCCGCCGTTGCGGTGTGAAAGTTCTCCGTTTTTCGATCGGCTTTGGCCAACCCTTGATCCGCTGGCGTGATAAGCAAAATACGGAGTTTGTGATTGCGGCCATCCCTTTTGGTGGCTACGTAAAGATGCTCGGAGAACCTGGTTCCGATGTGTCAGAATCCGAAAAGGCCATTTCTTTCATCCATAAGCCTGTTTATCAGCGCATTGCCATTGTAGCCGCGGGCCCGCTGGTGAACCTGACTTTCGCGATTTTATTGTATTGGTTGATTTTCTCAGTGGGTGTGACTCGAGTTGCTCCGATTATTGGTGGTATCGCCGCTGATTCGCCTGCTGCCACGGCAGGTTTGCGTTCTGGCGATGAGTTTGTATCCGTCGATGGAAAGCCTACCCAAAGTTGGGACAAGGTAAATTTTGCGTTGGTGGGTCGATTAGGTGATAGCGGCACTATTACCCTCGGAGTCAAACCTGAAAATAGTAATATGGTGGTTGAGCATAAAATCGCTATCGACCAGTGGTTGATTGGCCGCGAGAAAGAAGGGCCGCTAAAGGTATTGGGTGTTCAGCAGTACTATCCACCCATGCCGGTGATCATTGACGAAGTGATTCCTGGAAAAGCCGCTGATCGTTTTGGTCTCCAAGGCGGTGATGAGATTTTAACGGTCAATGGTGCTCCGGTTAAGCACTGGCGTGACTGGGTACAGCTTATAAAAGCCCACCCTGGCAAATCCATGGATTTGGAGATCAATCGAGCCAGCCAAGTAATTGCACTTTCGGTCACTCCAGATGTTGTCACTAACGGAACAGAGTCATATGGGCAGATCGGTGCTATGGCCAAGGCTGTTCAGCTTCCCGAGCATATGATTCGTGAAATCCGTTACGGCCCTATTGATGCCTTTGGGGAAGCGTTGCAAAAAACCTATGATTTTATCCATTTGACCCTGAAATCCATAGGCAAAATGATTATGGGGAAAATTTCCCTGGACAACCTAAGCGGGCCGGTAACCATTGCCAAGGTGGCTGGGGATACTGCCAGTTATGGGCTAGAGCCATTTTTAAACTTTATGGCTTACTTGAGTATTAGCTTAGGCGTGTTAAATTTGTTGCCCATTCCGGTGCTGGATGGTGGCCATTTAATGTATTATGCCGCCGAAATGATTAAAGGCAGTCCTGTGTCGGAGAAGGTGCAAGCCATTGGTAATAGCCTGGGTCTTGCTTTGCTTGTGATGTTTATGGGACTGGCATTTTATAACGACATAATTGGGCTGTAAGTAGCCGAACGATAGCAATAAACAATTATTAAATGACCAATTTGGGTTTTACCTTTCA
>JAKSAW010000655.1 GCA_022361455.1 Pseudomonadales bacterium
CAAATGGTTCAGGAAGAAGCGGAAGCCGTTAGCAGCAAAGTTGACATTCCACTGAGTGAATTACAACAACAAGTAGCCAGCAACAAAAAAGCACAGAACCCACTTCACTACAGCCCGCACAATGTGGCCTGCACAGGAGTTAATGCGCTTTATGAGTTTGCCTAGATCGAAGTATGAGTTAGTAGTTTTGAAGATGCTGCAACTCAGTGCAGCATCTTTAATTATTTTGCAGGAACAAGAACAGGAGCTGGAATAGATATAATCAATCTAAAGTAACCGACGCAATGGCCTTTTCAAGCTTTTGTTTCGGCCAAACCTTGGGCTCACTAGGTGCTAGCTGGTTTGCCTTAACAGTTGTACCTTCCTCAATATTCAGAAGCACCTTCCCTTCGCTAGATTCAACATAAACCCCTTTTCCAGAAAGCACAGTCACATCCAGCTGATCGCCAAAAATAAAACCTCCCCAAAAATCAGTACCCCGCACACCAATTACTGCAAGCGGCGTTTTGACCATATAAGAGGATTTTTCCTGTTTTTGAATAGCGCCAGTTACCGCGCGAAAAGCTCCTTTAGTAGTTTCAAAAATTGCGCGCCCTTCGCTTGAAACTTCACTAAACGCATAATCATTAACACTAAAATCCGAGGAATTACCTAAGGTAATCACAGATCCATCGCTTAATTTCGCAGAGAACTTGCCATCACTACCGGTTTCAATTTTGTCACCACTATAAAGCTCATCTCGACGCTTGAGATCAATCGTGCGGTATGAACTATCGGTTTGTAACCGTGTAACTTTCACTTCTCCTTTAGAGTAAACCACCTTTCCTATGATGGGTTGCGCTTGCGCTTGCCCGGTCAACATTAACAACATCAACAACGTACAGTGAGTGACTCGCGCTAACATTATTATCTCCCCATACCAGATCGCATTTGATTAAGCTGGTTTTTGATAAAGGTAATTTTAGTTAGCTTGAGTGTAGCAGATCTAGTTTTGACTGCAGGCCCGCCTTAATTGTTGGCCATTCGCTATCGACAATACTGAAGTAGACTGAATCTCGGATGTAGCCATCTTGCACAATCATATGACGACGAAAAGTACCTTCTCGTTTAGCACCGAGTCGAGCAATAGCAGTTTGAGATCGAGTGTTACGAGCATCGGTTTTCAACTCAACTCGAATCATACCCAAAGCTTCGAAAGCATGTGTTAAGAGTAAGAGCTTAGCTTCAGTGTTAGCAGCAGTTCTCTGTGCATGCTTCGCCATCCAGGTGTAACCAATTTCCAAGCCACGATCTCGCTTACGCACATTTAAATAACGAGAACTGCCAACAGGTTGCAACGTATCGCTGTCACAAATTACAAACGTGGTGTGAATTCCTTTATCAGCCAACATGAGTGCTTCTTGCACCCATTCACTCGTATCTTGAAGAGACTGAAAGCAAGGTCGTGGCATATAAAGCCAATCATCCGCAACTTGCCCTATGGCAAACAATCCATCTATATGCTTTTCGGAAATTGGCTCTAAATAAACTGAAC
>JAKSAW010000264.1 GCA_022361455.1 Pseudomonadales bacterium
CGAACTCGGTGGTGTCGGCCTCCATGCGGCGTCGGCGGTAGGCGGTGAACAGCTCGCCTTTCTCGGAGCCGGGCTGGATGGCGAGGATGTCGAGCATCGCGCGCTGCTGCTCGGCAGGGTCGCGGGTCGACACGAGGAAGTCGACGGTGCGGCCGCGCAGTGCACGGCGGAACTGGTCGACGCCGGTCTTGCCAGGGTTGGCCGGCAGGATGTCCAGCAGGTCGTCCATGCGGATGGGCACGCTGGTCGCTTTGCCCGCGAGCTGACTCGAGCGGCTCTCGAGGTCTTCGATCACGCCGCCGTACTTGGCGACGAGGCCGGCGCTTCCCTCGTCGAGGCTGCCATCGGCGATTCGCGCGCGCAGGGCGGCGCGGAACCGTGGATGGCGAAGCCTTGATCCTGGGAAGGAATAAAGCCGGTCGGTATTTTTGTTAGCTGCACCCCGGTTAAAGCAATTAAACCAACATACAAAATTGAGGCGACGAAACTTAACCGAACAATCTTAGCAACGATAAATCCATAGCCTTGGGAAAGCTTATCCATCGAATGGTTAAAGAATCTAGCTGGTGCGGAAAACATTCCTTGCTTCTCTTTTCCCAGCCCTTTCATAAAGATGGCTGCCATCGCTGGACTAAGTGTTAGCGTCACCACCGTGGACAACATGGTTGCGGCAGCAATCGTTACACCAAACTGTTTATAGAATTGACCAGTAATGCCTTCCATCATAATCGTTGGCAAAAATACTGCCACCAACACCAAAGACGTTGCGATTAACGCTGATCCAACTTCTGTCATGGTTTCTTTGGTAGCGGTAACCACTTCTTTACCTTCACGCAGTTTCCTTTCAACGTTTTCAACCACCACAATGGCATCATCCACCACAATACCTATCGCTAATACCAAACCAAATAGCGATAACATATTCAGGGAATAACCAAAGGCAAACATCAGTGCAAAAGTACCAATTAAAGAAATTGGAATTGCGATGGCAGGAATAATGGCCGTGCGCCAGCTTTGTAAAAACACCACAATAACCAATACCACTAACACCATGGCAATAAACAAGGTGGTGAATACCTCATCAATCGACTCGGCAATATAGTCCGTAGGGTTATAGATAATCTTATATTCCAAATCTTTGGGGAAAGACTTTGCTAGATGCTGTATTTCTTTCTTAATTCGATCAGATGTTTCTAGCGCATTAGCACCAGGTCTCATATTCAATAAGATAACCACCGAAGGCGTTTCACTCAGGTAACCTCGCGATGTGTATCTTTCGGCACCTAACTCCACGCGAGCTATATCCTTTAAGCGTACCAGTGCGCCATGCTCGCCAGATTTAACAATTACATTTTCGAATTCTTGCTCATTGATCAAACGTCCTTGCGTTTGAATACTCAGTTCAAATGCGCTTTGAGTGCCTGGAACAGGTGCTTGGTTTAAGGTACCAGCTGCCACCTGCACGTTTTGACTCCGTACGGCATTCATTACATCCTGGGTAGTAATATCCAAGGAATCCATACGGCCCAAATCAAACCACAAACGCATCGCATATTCACTGGCACCATAAACATTGGAACTACCAATACCATCAACACGGCTTAACTGATCACTGATTTCTAAGTTGGCATAGTTACCAATGTAATTAAGATCATAGGTTTCATTAGGGGAATACAGATTGATCGCCATTAAAAAATCTGGCGAATTTTTAATGGTGGTAACACCCCGACGCCGAACAGGCTCCGGTAAGCGGGGCTCTGCTGCTGCTACCCTATTCTGCACCAACACCTGCGCGGTATTTACATCGGTTCCTGGTTTGAAGGTAATACTGATGGTCATCGATCCATCGTTAGCGGATTGCGAGGACATATACAGCATATTTTCAACACCGTTAATTTCCTGCTCTAACGGCGCTGCAACAGTGCGAGAAATGGTTTCTGCATTGGCCCCGGGGTAAGAGGCCATTACCTGAACTTGAGGAGGCGTAATATCTGGATATTGAGAAACCGGCAAAGAAAGATAACCCAATACGCCAAATACCACGATAAACGCAGAAATAACGGTAGCGAACCTCGGCCTATCAATAAAAAAGTGAGAGAACTTCATGATACTCCCCTCACTTATTGATTTTCAGATTCAGTAATAGGCGAGATTAACGAACCGGGCCTAACCATATGCAAACCACCAACAATTATGCGATCTTCAGCGGTTAACCCCTCTCGAATGACTTGTTTACCATCATCCGTTAAAGTACCTAGCTTCACATATTTGCGGATAGCTTTGTTATTTTCATCTAGGGAATAAACATACTTATGAACCAGCTCTGTGCCGATCACATTTTCGGGTACTAATATTTTTTCTCCCGCTGCGCCCATAGCAACTCGCATACGGCCAAACATGCCTGGC
>JAKSAW010000744.1 GCA_022361455.1 Pseudomonadales bacterium
ATAGGTACTGCTGGGAACAGTGGGGCAATGATGAAATAGCTGATGAAGTTATGAAATCTCACCTTATCCTACAAAAAGGATTTAACGACTCCACTGTAATGGGATTTATCGCCGGATACAAACAGTCTAGAAGCTTTGCAGGTATTGCAGAAGTAGAAGAAGCAGAAGATGAAGTAAATGCTATTCCAGCAGTTAAGGTTGGAGACTTTATTCAATGGGAATCTCAAGGAGTCCTGCAATTTCCTAACCCGGTGAAAATTAGAGAAGTTAATGAAGCAGACGGATACGTATTTGTTGATGGGAGCGCCACGGGAATACCAATAGATGAGGTGAGTATTTCAGAGCCCCAAACACAAAACATCAATAGCTCTGCTCCTGTCTCAGGGACCCCTCCTCAAACTGCACCACCAGTTGGTGCAAATATGAGACAAGAAACATTTACGCTTTCCGATAGTGAAATCTTGATTCAATTCCCCTCTACAATGTCAGAGGAAGATTTTGAGGATCTAGAGGGATGGCTAGAAATTTTTAAACGAAAGGTTAAACGCAGCATCTCATCTTAAATAGATGATGGGATTAAACAGCACAAAGAATTACTCGTTCAGTTTATAACTTATGCCATCCACGCAGCCCTTCTTAGTATTTTGGGGCTGCGTGGATGGACTTTCAGATTAGTTTTTTTTGCGTCTCGATCTACATTCAAATGCGCTTACCGATCTGCTCGCATAACGCCAAGTTAACCGGCAGCCGGAGCGCAGTGCAGGCTGTCCGAGCGAGGAACGAGCGTTGTTGAACTTTTTGTTAGGCTTTTTTGCATGTCGCTCTAATAGTAAAGTGAGAAATTGCATGACGAAATGTAAGATAAATTTTGTTTGAATCACCAACGCTTCCACTTTGTTCTGACTGAAAATATGTATAACCTTGATCCTCAGTACTCTCGCACGATAGCGACATTCCTGTTTGTAGGTTAACAAAAGCAAGAATGCAAGTATATTGACTGCCAGGAAGTTTAAAATATTTTCTTTGTGTTGCAGTCAGCGCATTTGCTCCAGGTTCGAATACGAAGGTTTCTAGTTTATTGATCTTTGTAACTTTCTTGTTTGCCACACTGGCATTAACGTCTTCGATATCAATTTCACATTCTGCGGTATCAGCATAAGTAAATACTGGAATAAACAAGAGCAGAACAATAGCTCCAATTTTGATGTTCATACTTGATCTTCGATCCAAGTTAATATGATTTAGGGCCTAACAGTTTATTCTGCGACAAACCGCATCATAACGTCGCATTATTTTATCTAAGGATATTTTAATATCCTCGTTATTTCTTCCATTTTTTCAACTAGCTAGCTGCAGCAGTAAAGAAAGGCGACAAAATACTGCGGCAAAATAATGCGACACAAAGAACTCGCTCAATAAACGATCATTTTTTCGATGTTTATCGAAGAACATAACATTTTGCTTGATCATGTAACGCCCAATATTTACTGTATACATATACAGCATAGATTTACAAGGGAGTAGTTATGAATGATATCATGGAAGATGTTCGTACACAGGTTAATCCCAAAAGCCCCCGCTTTCTAGACCAACTCAGATTATTCATCCGCGCACAAAACAAGTCATGGAGTACCGAAAAAACCTATGTGTTGTGGATAAAAAGGTACATTTACTTTCACAATAAAAAGCACCCCTCTGAAATGGGTGCGCATGATGTAACTGCATTCTTAAATCACCTCGCTATAGACAGGCATTGCTCGCCATCTACCCAAGCAACGGCCCTCAATGCTCTTTCGTTCCTATATAACCAGTTTTTAAAGAAAGAACTGGGAAAATTAAGCTTTAGCCATGCAAAAAGACCACCCAAACTACCAGTTGTGTTCACGGCTGATGAAGCCAGAGCTGTTATTGGCAATCTATCTCACCCTCACGATTTAATCGGAAAGTTACTGTATGGCTCAGGACTTCGATTAAACGAGTGCCTATCATTACGTGTTAAAGATATCGATTTTGGAATGAACCAAATTTTGGTTATGCAAGGAAAGGGAAACAAACAACGATTCACCGTACTGCCCGCCTCGCTAAAACCTGCACTAGAAAAACAAGTTGATCACGTTAAAGACCTCCAGGCTCAAGATCTGAAAGCAGGGTTCGGGGAAGTCTACATGCCATATGCCCTAGCTCGTAAGTACCCACAAGCGGCGCGCGCTCTTGGGTGGCAATATTTATTTCCTTCATCAAAAATTGCTATGGATCCACGATCAGGTATTTATCGCCGCCATCATATACATTCCCGCTCAGTACAACGAGCTGTTAAACAGGCGGTGAACGCTGCACATATACATAAAATGGCCAGCAGCCATACTTTCAGGCATTCTTTCGCTACTCGCCTGCTAGAAAAAGGCTACGACCTTAGAACGATTCAAGAATTACTCGGCCATTCTGATGTAAAAACAACGGAAATTTATACGCATGTTGTTAAAAAAGGCGGCATGGGTGTCATTAGCCCTATCGATTAACAACAAAAAAAGCCCGACTCTCTCGAGCCGGGCTTTTTCGATCTAAAGCTTTTGCTTGTTATCTAACGCTTATACACGCTCAATAACAGTCGCAATACCTTGACCAAGACCGATACACATAGTCGCTAAACCAAGGGTACCGTCTTTAGCTTCCATGATGTTTAGAAGCGTGCCAGTGATACGTGCACCAGAACAACCTAATGGGTGACCTAGGGCGATTGCACCACCGTTAAGGTTAACCTTCTCTTCAACTTTATCAGTTAATTTAAGGTCCTTAACACAAGGTAAGCTTTGTGCTGCGAAGGCTTCGTTAAGCTCAACGTAATCGATATCGTCGATCTTAAGGCCAGCGCGCTTAAGTGCTTTCTGTGTAGCGGGAACTGGGCCGTAACCCATGATCGCTGCATCACAACCAGCAACAGCCATTGAACGGATTTTCGCGCGAGGCTTAAGGCCTAGTGCATTAGCGCGTTCTGCTGACATAACAAGCATTGCAGAAGCACCGTCTGAAAGTGCAGATGAAGAACCCGCAGTAACAGTACCGCTCTTAGGATCGAATACAGGCTTAAGTGCATTCATGCCTTCGATAGAAGCGTCTTGACGGATTACTTCGTCGATTTCGCAAAGGGTTTTGAAACCATCTGCGTTGTGACCTTCGATAGGCACGATTTCGTTCTTCCAACGACCTTCTAGGGTCGCTTCCCAAGCAAGCTTGTGAGAGCGAAGCGCAAATTCGTCTTGTTGTTGACGGCTAATACCGTGCATACGGCCAAGCATTTCAGCGGTTAAGCCCATCATGCCAGACGCTTTCGCAGCATACTTAGAAATCTCAGGTGCGAAATCAACACCGTGAGTCATGGCAACGTGGCCCATGTGCTCAACACCACCAATAACAAATACGTCGCCGTTATTTGTTTGGATGGATTGCGCTGCAGTGTGAAGCGCTTGCATGGAAGAACCACACAAACGGTTAACCGTTTGACCGCCTGCTGTGCGAGGAAGACCCGACATAACAGAAGCGATTCGAGCAATGTTCATACCTTGCTCTAAGGTTTGGTTTACACAACCCCAGATCACGTCTTCAGTCTCAGCCGTGTTCCAGTTAGGGTTACGCTTAATTAAACCTTCAATCAATGAAGCAGAAAGTTTCTCTGCACGTACGTTGCGGAACTGTCCATTTCTAGACTTACCCATTGGCGTACGGACAGCATCAACAATCACTGCGTCTCTTGGATTTAAACTCATTTTTAATCTCCTAAGCTATCCGTGATTACTTGTAGAAAGTCTCGCCATTGGCGGCCATTTCACGCAACTTCTCGGTAGGCTCATAAAGCGCACCAAGATCTTTGTACTTGTCACATAATTCAACGAAAGCAGCTGTGCCCATTGAATCGATGTAACGAAGTGCACCACCACGGAATGGAGGGAAACCAACACCGAAGATTAATGACATATCAGCGTCTGGCACGTTGCTCACAATGTTGTCTTCTAAGCAGCGAACTACTTCTAAGCACATTGGGATCATTAAGCGTGCAATAATGTCGTCATCTTCAAATTCTTTTGGCTCGGCAACGATAGGTTTAAGCAACTCGTAAGTTGTTTCATCAACAACTTTCTTCGGCTTACCTTTCTTGTCGGTTTCATACTTGTAGAAACCAACGCCATTCTTCTGACCGTAACGCTCATTTTCAAACATCACTTCGGAAGCATCTTTGTGGTCGTATTGCATACGCTCTGGGAAACCTTCAGCCATAACGCCTGCTGCGTGAACGCCGGTATCGATACCAACAACGTCCATCAAGTAAGCAGGACCCATAGGCCAGCCCCAACGCTCCATTACTTTATCAACTTTCTGGAAGTCAGCGCCGTCGCGTAGCAACATGCCGAAACCACCAAAGTAAGGGAACAATACGCGGTTAACTAAGAAGCCTGGGCAGTCGTTAACAACAACTGGGGTTTTACCCATTTTCTTAGCGTAAGCAACAGTAGTCGCTACCGCTTCGTCAGAAGACTTCTCACCACGGATAACCTCAACCAATGGCATCATGTGCACTGGGTTGAAGAAGTGCATACCTACGAAGTTTTCAGGCTTCTCTAGGGCTTCAGCTAGGTGAGTGATAGAAATAGTTGAAGTGTTAGACGCTAGGATCGCGCCGTCCTTCAATTGTTTCTCAGTTTCAGCAAGCACCGCTTGCTTAACTTTAGGATTCTCAACAACCGCTTCCACAACGATATCAACTTCACTGAAGTCACCGTAGTTCAGAGTAGGACGGATTGAAGAAAGAACAGCACCCATTTTCTCTGGCTTCATTTTCTTGCGGCTTACGCGCTTGGAAAGAAGCTTGGTTGCTTCAGACATACCCAAATCCAAGGCAGGATCGGCGATGTCTTTCATGATGATAGGCGTGCCTTTAGACGCTGATTGGTAAGCGATACCGCCACCCATGATACCAGCACCTA
>JAKSAW010000658.1 GCA_022361455.1 Pseudomonadales bacterium
ACCACCTGATCCCATGCCGAACTCAGCCGTGAAACGCAACATCGCCGATGGTAGTGTGGGGTTTCCCCATGTGAGAGTAGGTCATTGTCAGGCTCTTATTCGAGAACCCGGATACAGCTTTGTATCCGGGTTCTCTCGTTTATGCGCAGGTAAAAACTGGTGAGATATGGCGAAATGAGCCAAGCCCCCAAATCGCTTCATAACTTAATTCACAAAAAGCTCTTATGCATAAATATTCAAATCCAAGCTTCCTGGTATTTGGCGTGCTGATGGGAGTTGCCTTAGAAATTGTTCGAGTAATCAAATAGCTTTATCGTTGTATATTCAACCCGGTTTCACCCTGATATTATCGATGCGGGCGTTTTAAGCTGTATAAAGAGCTTCAATTGTAGTTCGAGAGTGGGTTAGATATAGCCAATGAGGTGATAGAGCTTGGGGCAAGGTAAGTTGTCTTAATTGTTGTGAGCGTCATTCGAAAATAATAAGCAATAAATTCATGGGTGAGTGTTGTGAAAATTGTTGAGTTGCTTGCTGACGGGCAGTTTCATTCTGGTGATGAGTTGGGTGACGCGTTGGGTGTCAGTCGTGCGGCTGTTTGGAAGCAAATTCAAAAGCTTGAAGATAAAGGTTTGGATATCTTCTCAGTAAAAGGAAAGGGCTATAAGTTAAATACACCCGTTGAGTTACTATCCTCAGATCGAATTAAAGCGTCAATGTCAGAAAAAGCTCTGCCGTTACTTAGTAATATTGATGTGCAGAGTGTAGTGTCTTCCACTAATGATGTGGCAATGAGAATGGCTGCTGACGGAGTGGATTCCGGTTACGTCTGTCTTGCTGAACAGCAAACCGCAGGTAGGGGGCGGCGAGGCCGGAATTGGGTATCTCCTTTCGGGTCCAATATTTACATGTCTGTGGTGTGGAACTTTTATGGTGGTGCGGCTGCTCTGGAAGGTTTGAGTTTAGCAACAGGTATTGCTGTTGCAGCCACATTGCGCAACCTTGGGTGCGAACAAGTTCGCTTAAAGTGGCCCAATGATTTGTTGATAGGGGCGGATAAGTTGGGGGGCATTCTTTTGGAAATGACAGGAGATCCTTCTGGTCACTGCCAAGTGGTATTGGGCTTAGGAATCAATACTCTTATTAGGCAGGGTGAAGGCGATGGTATTGATCAAGCTTATACACAGTTATCAGATCACGGGGTCGATTTGCCCCGTAATGATCTGGCTGCCAGCGTGATTGGTGCTGTTCTGGTGATGCTGGATGAATTTTCTCGTTCTGGTTTTGATAGTTATCATCCTCACTGGGCTTATTTTGATGCCTATCGTGATAAACGAGTTTATGTTCAAGCAGGTTCCCAGCAAACCCGTGGTATTGCTCGGGGTGTTGATAAGACTGGTGGCTTATTATTGGAAACCGCTAGTGGAGTTGAGGTCTTTAAAGGCGGGGAGCTTTCCCTGAGAGGCCTATAGTGGGATTGCTGCTGTTTGATGTCGGGAATACTCAAATTAAGTGGAGGTTTCTTGATGGTGATTCAGTTCTTCGTGGAGTTGGTTCCTCTTTAGAGGGGCAGCGAGATTGGCTTTCTGGGTTGGCGCGGCGATTCTCTGGTGTTACCGGTGTAGCCATATCTTGTGTGAAGTCAGCAGAATATAGGGCTGCATTGGTGGAAGACGTTCGCCAGTTGTTAGGTTTGGATCCTTATATTGCCGAGGTGGAGTCGAGAGCTTTTGGGTTGTCATGCTCCTATGAGGATCCCTCTAGGATGGGGGTTGACCGTTGGTTGGCGATGATCTCAGCCAAAGAGGCTTTTGATGGTGCGTTTTGCGTAATTGACTGTGGTAGCGCTGTGACGATTGATTGGGTTTCTGTTGATGGTCGCCACGAAGGCGGTTTTATTTTGGCTGGTTTAAGGTTGTCGATTGAAGCCTTACTTGGTGGCACTGATCAAGTGGTTGTAGATTTCGATAACCTTGCCGCTGCGACGACCGAACCTGGGGTAAGCACAACTGAGGCGGTTTATCATGGTGCGCTTTTTGGCTTGTTGGCTCAGGTAGAGGCTGCTTACGCTAAGCTATTGGTTATGGCTGGTGATGATGATTCAAATTTAATTTTGACCGGTGGTGATGCTAAGTTGTTGTCAGAGAAGTTAAATGTGCCCCATCGGTTGGTAGATGATTTGGTTTTTGACGGGCTTAGGCGAGCTTTTTACGATTCCCGGGTTTGAGGTTTGTATGCGTTGGATATTGCTTTGCTTGATTAGTTTCAACCTTTTCTATTTTGGTTGGAAGCAGTTTTTAGTAGAGCCTAAGTCTCCGATAGTTGTAAGTCAGCAAGTTGATGACCAGCAATACGAAGGTTTGGTGATGCTCAAAGAGTTACTTCCGGCTGCAGGTAGTGCTGCGCCTCCCCCTTCCTTGGATATAGCTAAGAGGTTTGTGCCAAAGTCACCGCCGCAAGTGAAGGATGTGCCCGAAAAGGTGGTGCAGGAAAGAGTTCCTGTCGCGGCGTCTCCGCAAGTAGAGCAAGAGGCTTTGATCTCCTCAGTTGATAAAGAAAAGGTAAAACAAAAGGTTGAGCCGGTTCAAGAAGAATCTAAAGAGGCTGCCGTGGCAGCGTTGACGCCTAAATTTGAAACCTTGTGCGCGCGAGTTGGCCCCTTTGATGGCTTGCAAGAGGCGCAATCTTTGGCTGAGATTTTGGTGGAAAATGGCTTGACGACTAATATCAGTAAAGAGGAGCTTTTGCTCTATTCTGATAATTGGGTATTGATTCCATCCTTGGGTAGTCGCAAAGAGGCTCTTCGAATCCTGAAGGAATTGCAAGGTAACAAAATTGATAGTTACCTGGTGACGGAAGGCGAGCATGCCAACGCTATATCCCTGGGCTTGTTTAAAAAAGCGTCATCAGCGCAGGGTGTTTTAGATAAGATGCGCTCCGCAGGTTATGAGGCAGAAATACATCAATTGGATCGCCGTAAAACACAATATTGGGCCGCTCTAATGGGTCAATTTGAGGTTGGAAAGAGCGAGCAAATGCTGTCGCAACTTGTTGATGATAGAGAGAAAATAAAATTTTCAGAAACTTTGTGTGAAATGTTTGCATCAACCCCCTAATTTGCGTATGATTCGCCGCCTACGAAATAACGTGATGCTGACGTAGCTCAGTTGGTAGAGCAGCTGACTTGTAATCAGCCGGTCGGGGGTTCGACTCCT
>JAKSAW010000659.1 GCA_022361455.1 Pseudomonadales bacterium
ACCAATTTGTGCACATTTGTCCCGGGCGCCCAGACAACCGATCCTCGGAATTTTGTTCCGACGCTTAGGCAGGACCGGCGGTAGGTCGACACAAGGCGGGTGTTCAAATTGCTGCCCATGAGGTGTCATTTCAGGCGGACACTCCGTATCGACCATATGCACACGACGTTTGGGAACCAGCGGACTCATTCCCGTCGGCAAGGTTTCGCCCTCAATCCAGGCCAGATCGAATTTGCGGAACGCAAGGGCTTCCAAGGTTCGCCGCAACAACGGCAACGGGCCGGTTTCGGTTGCGATCACCCGGACATGGCAGTCGGCGCCGATGAGATAGGGAAGGAATCCATAGATCAGACTTCGTGACCGACGCGACTGGTGCCCGGCCCGCGGCAAGGCCAGAATCTTCACTGTGCCGCGCTCCGAAAGGTCAACACATCCCACCAGCCCATGAAGTAGGCGCGGAAGGTCGCCGCGGCCCCGCGTCGGGTCAGTAATGCGTGCAAGGTATGTGTCACCCCGTCGAGAGACAGTATAAATAGTAGGGGTAGCCAAGTCCATTTTCCCAGGTGCCTGCTGAAATACACCCTCATGGAGCGCATCGTACGCCGGATGGTTAGGACCTTCACCTGTTTCGAGGATCCGCCGCCCTCGTGGTAAACTGCTGCATCCGCCTCATAGAAAACCTTGTAACCGGCATCTCTACAGCGTTTACAGTAATCGACTTCCTCATAGTACATGAAGAATGCAGTATCCAGGCGGCCGATAGTGTGGATCAATTCACGCCGGATCAGGAATAGTGAGCCCATGACCTGGTCCACCTCGCGAGAGGAAAGATGATCGAAATCGCCCATCTTATAAGCATTCAGGCGCGGATGTGTCGGGAAAAAGCGATTGATGCCCAGTGCCTCTTGAAACTGGAACCACAGCGAGGGAAAGCGACGACATCCGGCCTGAACCGCTCCCAGTTCATCAACTAAGCGGCAGCCCAGCACACCGATCTGAGGATCGGATTCCATTCGCGAGGCCATGGGTTCCAGGCAACCCGGTTGTAGAACGACATCGCTGTTAACCAGCACGTGAAATCGCCCGTTGGAACGCTCGAAAAGCGGTTGTTGTCCACGCGCGAAGCCCAGGTTTGCACCGGTTTCCACCAAAATGACCTCTGGGAAGTCTCGACGAACCATCTCGGCGGACCCGTCCGAGGAGGCATTATCAGCCACCAGAATTTCGATTGAGAAATCGCCCTTTACCGCGTAGATAGAGGTCAGACAGGCGTGCAGCAGATCGCGGGTATTCCAGTTGACAATCGCAAAGCTGAAGTCGATGGTCAT
>JAKSAW010000660.1 GCA_022361455.1 Pseudomonadales bacterium
ACCTACCTAAAATTCAAATGCCTAGCTCTGGCGACATCGTAACAGTAGAAGGTTTTTATCGCGGTGGCAGTTTCTTCAATCACGATTGGGATAGACTGCTTGTATTAAAGTTTGAAGTCGTTCAGAAAAGCCTTAGCAATAAATCCAAAACACCTTAACGCCTCCCTTCCCAAAATATTCACACATAAAAAAACCCCAACATTCTCATGCCGGGGCTTTTAGCTATCGACAACGATCTACTACGAAAACACTTTGTGAAAGCGTTTTGAAATAGTGCCGAGCAACATACCCAATCTCGGTAAGTGACTGCCTATTACCGGATTACCAGACGTTAGCAAAGACACTGAAATAGCTCTTTGTGGATCAGCCCAACAGAAGTTATTTGTTAAGCCTAAGTGACCGTATGCATGAGGGGTTGCTGGGCCGAACGTGCCCCAACCTTTATCACCTAACATCATGCCAGCACTGTATCGCATAGGTAAAAGCAATGTTTTATCGATCGTGGTTTTATTCACTTCACGCACAGCACGCTCAATGGTAACAGGTTGGAAAATACGTTTTCCTTCAAGCTCACCACCATTTAACAAACATTGGAAGAAACGAGAACATTCTTCAGCAGTAGCCACAATGTTACCTGCTGGAATGACTTGATCATAGAATCGTGGATCGTTAGATAATTCCAGAGCTTTATCTAACGGCACCCCTAGTATGCGCTCTAACGCAAAATTAAGCGGGAAAATAAGTGGCAGGCCTGAAATATAATTTCTTGCGATAGCAGGATAATCTTCAGCTGAAGCGCCATAGTTAAAGTATTTAAAGCCTAAAGGCTCTTGCACCTGAGTACGCATATACTCACGGATCGAATCACCGGTAATTGCCTTAAAAAGCTCACCGATAACATAGCCTCCGGTTACCGCGTGATACGCCATTTCGCGACCGTGGATCGACTCGGGCTCTGCTTCAAATAGAATGCGGACAACTTCATCGTAATCAAAAAGTATTTCTGGATCGTATTCACCTGCAGGAATTCGTGAAATCCCGGCACGATGAGCAAGAATCTGGTGAACGGTAATATTCTCTTTACCATTTTGACCAAATTCAGGAATGTAGTAACTCACTGGATTTAATAGGTTTATTTCACCCTGCTCTTCCAGCAAATGCACCAGCATTGCAGTAATGGCTTTAGAGGCTGAGAACAAACAGAATGGCGTGTCAGGTGTTACTAGCTGCTTAGCATCGGTATCCTGAGGGCCATTGCCTTTAGCGTGGCCAATGGAACGATTTAAAACGATTTCACCGTGTCTGCGGACACAAATGGAAACCGCAGGGTACATACCCGTTTTGTACAGGTTTTCTACCGCTTTCCAAACCGCTTGCTTGTCCGCTTCTTTGACACCCAGCCAGGTGGGGTTCACCTCGTTATCTGCGATGGTAGTCACTTCTGCTAACGAAGAAGGAACCTTGATGTTGTTTTCAAATCGAGCCAGCGGATTAATATTCACATTACTACCTGAAAAAAGAGCTTTTAAATCAAAATTCGGCGCTAAAGATTCCGCCATAATTACCCCCCAGTACTTTGACTATAGCGCATGTATGTCCACAAAATAGCCAATAATGGCTACCCGGTCATAAAATGCGGACGGCTTAACGATTGGAGCTCCCAAAATGGGCCAATAGCCGTAATTAGAATAAAAAGAAGCGAGCCAGCTTACTGATGAAAGTACCTATTGCCAATGACCCAAATCGGTTTATCCACCCATTTGTCGCGCCAGCACAGAACTTTGCCTAATAAGCACAACCGTTTTTAAAACGAATAGTTATTTTCTCGCCATAAGATTGTACAATGGACGCTCTCGCGGCAGAGCAATACTTAACAAAATGTAACGATTTCAAGACTAATCGTTCACACGCATTATCCACAGGTCAGTACAGTTAAGTTAACCTATTAGCGATGCTAAAAAACGGATATTTTTCTTAAACCAACGAACTAATTTCATTAGCCATGTCTAGATTACAGCAACTTTCAGCAGGGATTAAAGGTGCATTCCGTATAGCGCAAACCACACGAGTGATTGCACAAACGGGTGTTGAATGGTTAATGGGCGATCGCCCCCCCACTCCCAAGCTTTTAAGGGAAACCTTTGAAAGACTGGGCACAACGTACATAAAGCTGGGCCAGTTTATTGCTAGCTCCCCTTCGGTGTTTCCTGAAGAGTACGTTGAAGAATTTCAACTTTGCTTAGATAAAACTACGCCGGTTCCTTTTTCAATTATGGAAAAGGTTTTAGAGAAGGAATTAGGCAAATCTGTCGATACCATATTTGCGCATATCGATCCCGTACCTTTGGCTTCGGCATCTATTGCTCAAGTTTATGCGGCTAAGTTAGTCACCGGTGAAGACGTGGTGATTAAAATTCAAAAGCCAGGCGTTAAAGACGTTTTGCTGACTGATTTAAACTTCCTTTTTGTTGGCGCAAAAGTATTAGAGATGTTTGTGCCAAATTTAGCCATGGCATCTTTATCCGCCATTGTTGAAGAAATTCAAAAAGGCATGTTGGAAGAATGCGACTTTTATCAAGAAGCAAAGAATATCGAAGACTTTGAAAACTTCTTGGCCAGCACAGGTAACCCAGATGCAGTTGCGCCAAAAGTTTACAAGCATGCATCTACCATGCGCGTACTTACCATGGAACGATTATACGGCGTACCGTTTACAGATTTAGATAGCGTTCGCCACGTGACAGAACAACCTGAATTAACGCTGATTACCGCCATGAACACTTGGTTTGCCAGTTTGCTGTTTTGTGAGTCATTTCATGCGGATGTTCACGCTGGCAATCTACTGGTTCTTAAAGACGGCAAGATTGGTTTTATTGATTTCGGTATAGTTGGCCGCATCAAACCCGACACGTGGAAATCCGTTTCTAAATTTATTACCACCATCGGTCAAGAAGATTATCACGGTATGGCGGAAGCCATGCTTGGCATTGGTATGACCGATAGAGATGTGAACGTTGAACGTTTAGCAAAAGATATTGAAAATCTTTATAGCAATATGGACAACGTTGTTCCTAACGATGTTGCTGATTTAGCTGCGGTAAATGAACACGAAGTGAATCGCATCATGATGGATTTGGTGAGTTTGGCTAAACGT
>JAKSAW010000662.1 GCA_022361455.1 Pseudomonadales bacterium
CACCGGATCAATGCCCGCGACTCGATCTATCAGACCGCCTACGAGCACTTCGTCCAGGAAGCGTTCGCGCTGTCCAAGCTCACCCATCCCAACACGCTGCGCATCTACGACTTCGGCTATCTCGCGGGCGAGGCCGAGGGCGAGTACGGCCCGCCGTTTCAGGTGTCCGAGTTCATGAACGGCGGCACCCTCGCCCGCCGCATCAGCCGCAACGGCCCCATGGACCCGGCCGATGTCCGGCGCATCGTCGGGCCGCTGTGTCACGCCCTCGCCGAGGCTCACGCCTGCGGCATCGTGCACCGCGACATCAAGCCGCAGAACATCCTGTTCGGCACCGCCGGTCCCAACCGCGTGGCCAAGCTGGCCGACTTCGGTATCGCCAAGTCGCTGCCGGTGGACGAGCACGGGCTCGGTCACCGCGCCGGCGACACCCGGGTGGTGTCGGGTCGCGAGCTCCTCATGTACTCGGCGAGCTGGGCCGCCCCCGAGCAGCTCATCGGCTCGCCGGTCACGACCGCCGTCGACATCTACTCGTTCGGCCTGACCGTGCTGTACACCCTCACCGGGAGCCGCCTTCTGCGCTCGCGCAGTCGCGACGAAGGGTACGTCGCCCGCACCGGCGTCGAGAGCGCCATCGACGACGTGCTCGAGGCCATCCGGGCCCCGGCGGTGGTCGCCGACGTGTTCAAGCGGGCGTGTGCGTTCGCCGCCTGCGATCGCTACCCCACCGTCGCCGAGCTGGGGTGCGCGCTGGACGAAGCCCTCGGCCACGCCGAGCTGGTCACCATGCCGGAGCGGATCCAGATCGTGCCCGACGGCGAGCCCGGCGGCACGCACCTGGAGTCGGGCGTCACGATCCCGGAGTCGGGCGTCACGATCCCCGAGCCGGTGACGGCGCCGGTCCTGCCGACCCGGCGCGTGCGGCCGACCGCGGCGCCGACCGTCGTCGGCGGCCGCAAGGCCCGCTTCGTGGAGATGACCGCGGGGCGGGCCGAGGTCCGCGTCGGTCCGGCGCGCCTGCGCGTGAGCGCGATGCCCCTGGCCGACGGGATGTCGGTGCACGTCAAGGGGCAGACCTGCTTCGTCGCCACGGCAGACCGCCGGCCCAGCAGCGCCGTCAACCTGCGCACCGACCACATCGTCGAGCTCGTGGCGCCCAATCGCCAGGTGATCGCCCGCGGCGCGGTGCGGTTCGGCACCCCCCGCGCCGGCTACGCCAGGGTGACGCTGGGGGACGAGACCATCATGGTCGCCGCCACCGACTGTTCCTTCCTGGTCGCGCTGGACTTCGGTCCCGGCGCCGAATGTCTGTTGCTGTACACATCCGCCGTGAGCGCCCGCCGGGCGTCCGCGGGCGCGCGCCCCCGGAGAAGCATGTCATGAGTTCGAGCCAGTCCAGTCCCCCGAAGCTGCAACCGCTGCCGTCCGCCCCCGACCCCGCGCCCGCAGCGGACGACGCCGACTCCACCGCCGCGGAGCCGACCGCGATCGCCCCTGCGCGCCTCGAGCCCGGCCAGGCG
>JAKSAW010000663.1 GCA_022361455.1 Pseudomonadales bacterium
ATGATGGCGCATTTAATCAAGCAATCGCCAGATTGCCACGGCGTCATTGTCGGGGAAGCCGAGCCCAACAAGCAGCATTATCTAGATGAGCTAAAGAGCCTACAAAAGCAACTAAATCTGGACCAAAACCTAACGTTTACGGGACATCGTTCAGACATCCATGCACTTTATGGCCTTGCGAGGGTCACTTGCCATATGTCCAACAAGCCCGAACCATTTGGCAGAACCGTACCAGAGGCCTTGGCAACAGGCTGTCCGGTAGTCGCATTTGATCGTGGTGGTGCCGCCGAATCTTTACAACAAGGCCTACCAGAAGGCTTAGTGGAACCCGACAATATCGAGCTATTCGCAGAACGGGTGGCACAGTTAGCGGAAAATCCACCGATGCATATTCACTTACCTAAGGAATTCTATTTAGAAGAACAGGTAAATCGAACACTAGCCGTGTACGAGTCACTGCTCCAAAGCCACTAAGTAAACCGTTTCTCCCCATCCACGGCTGTTGGTATAATCCGCCACTTATTCGCTAAGCTAAGCTTATCTATAGGAACATGGTGATTTAATCACCTTCACGAAAGTCATGAGATCGAGATAGATTATGAGAGTACTCAACATTGCCTACCAGCAACTGCGCCGCTACGGCAAGACAAGAGTAAGCTGGGCGCAAAAACTCACTTTCGGTTTCATTAAGAACGATCACTATACCCAAACCTATAGCGATCGTGATATCGCAGCCTTTGAAGCGCCATTTGGCATTCGTGACTTGGGTAAAAAAGCGGCTAACGAGCGCTTACTAGAAACAGTTGAAGCATTTGAGCCCGATCTTATTATTGCTGGTCATTGCGATATGATCACCAACGACACGCTTAAACTAATCAAACAAAAGCTTCCGAACGTCGTGATTGCCCACTGCAACAACGACCCCTTATTCGTTCCCAGTAATGTAGAGCGAATCAAACATCGAGCCAGCGTTGTGGATGCTGTGTTTGTATCAACCGGTCGCAAAGAGCTAAATATATTCGAAGGCTTTGGTGCCCGTGTTTATCACATGCCAAATCCGGTGGAAACCTCCATTGAAACATTGGACAACTCAACGAAATCCGACTTACCGATCGACTTGCTATTTTGTAGCAACAGCAACGACTTTACCAAACGTTTAGAAATGGTGAAGTATCTCAAAGATGCATTAGAGGGTGAACTCAACTTCAAAACATTTGGTAGCTTCGGCGAACCACCAGTGTGGGGGCGAGATTATGACAAGGCGCTTTCACAAACTCGCATGGGCTTAAACTTTAATCGCCAGGAAGGTTATCACTGGTACTCTTCTGCAAGAATGGCGCAGCTGGCTGGCAACGGAGTCTTACAATTCACTCATGAAGACGCTCGCTTTGATGAACTACTACCAGCCGAAAGCGTCGTTTACTTTAAAGAACAAGACGACCTACTAAGAAGCATTCGCGAGTTTTATCACGATGATTCAAAGCGTAAAACTTGGGCAGCAAATACACGCCGCTTTTTCCATGAAGAAATGAACTCCAAACTATACGCTCAATACATTCTGGAAGCGTCGGTACAACAAGCATTCAGTCATGATTACGTGTGGGCTAGAGATATTAATCTTGATGGTTCATTAAAAGGCTAGTGGAGTATACTTGTGTCTATACCTGCATGGATCATTACACTTAATAGTACTGCACCAAATGTGGTATCGCTAAAAAGCAGCCTGGAAGAACAAGGTTTCGAAGTGGCTTTCTTTGATGCTGTAGACGGCAGAAAAAGCACCCCAACCCTAGAAGCCGACGAATCCATCTCGCAATTTAAGTCTCTGATCAATCGTAAAGCGCCTCTAACTAATTCGGAAATTGGCTGCTATTTATCCCATTACCGATTGATTAAACAGGCTTACCAACAAGGCAAAGAACACGTTCTTATTTTTGAAGACGATGTCATTATCGAACCAGGTTTATTCGACCTCGTGAATGAAATCACAAAGCTAGGTGAAAATGCTCACATGGTGAAGCTAATGGCATTAAAAATTCGCAAACGCAAAGTACTGAAAACACTATCGGGTGATTATCAGTTAGTGCGACCGGTGCGAGGATCCTTAGGCGCACAAGGTTACGTGCTCAATCGTGAAGGCATGAAAAGAATTTTGGATTATGGCGCCACCCTTTATATGCCGATCGATAAAGTTTATGACAGCTTTTTTATGTTTGATCTAAACAGTTACAACATCGAGCCTCATGCAATATATGAAACCGTGCACGAGTCCAGCATCAAGAAAACCAAAGGCATTATCGATAATCGCGCCTGGGTAAAAGCAAGCTGGCGACTCAACAAATTACATCGCAGCATATTGAGAAAGCTTGATCAACTTAAACACAGAGATGAATATCAAGGCGCCACCAAACCGTCAGCACCACCAGGCAAAAGCTCGCGGCTAAGAGACTAACGGGATTGCAAGGTAAAGCGATATGAGCATTCAATTATCGAATCAAGAACCGTTCGCAAAAGGTGGCAACAGACTTTGCTTTATTCACCCCGACGACCCGGGCTTAGTGATTAAAGTACGCCGGCCCGATCGACCATTAGAAAAAAAACGTAAAGCAAAGAAATTCCCCAAGAACTTAAGGCCCTTATCTAGCCTGGATGATAACTTAGAAGAGTTTAAAGTTATGCGTTCACTAGACAAACGCATTGGGGAATCTGTTTATCAAGTAGTAAGCCGTTGCCATGGTTTTGTAGAGACGGACTTAGGCAAGGGCTTGGTCTCTGAACTAGTACGCGACGGCAATCAGAAAATATCTCATACCCTAAAGCAATATATCTGGGATAACGATTTCACAGAGGAATGTCAGCAGGCGGTAACCGAATTTGCCAAAACCTGGACGTCGCTGTGCGTCCCCTCTAGGGATTTATTGCTACATAATATTGTGGTGCAAAGGGAGCTAGATGGCAGTATCACCAGATTACTGGTAATCGATGGCTTAGGCAGCCCCAACCTTGTTCCAGATAGCTTTTACAGTCGACCTGCAAGAAAGAATCGGGCAGAAAAAAAGATCCAAAAGCTTCATGAGAAAATAGAACAACTATTGGCGCAAAGAGGCGCCGAAGAGTTTCCAGGATATCATGGCTTATTGATCCATGATGGAGATGCTTCATTAAATTCAACCGACGAAAGATCCGAGAATTAGTCATCATGAGTACAAACAAAATAAAGGTGGCTCAAGTATTAGCGGGAGC
>JAKSAW010000665.1 GCA_022361455.1 Pseudomonadales bacterium
GCTTCCGTGCCGGCGAGCACGGGAAGCCCGAGATTGCAGAGCCGTCTTCGGCTGCGCGACTACGCTTCAATCTGTCCCACACCGAGGGGCTCGTGGCCTGCGCGGTCGCCGTCGACGCGGGGGTTGGAGTGGACGTCGAACGAGCGCGCGAGCGCAGGCGGCTCATGGACATCGCACGTCGCTACTTCTCTGCGCAGGAGGTCGCGGCCCTGGAGTGCACAGCGCCGGAGAGGCAGACGGAGCGATTCTATGAGTACTGGACGCTCAAGGAGTCTTACGTCAAGGCTCGCGGCCTTGGGCTTTCAGTTCCGCTCAAGCGATTCTCGTTCGATCTGGATGGGATCGAGCGACCGTCGATTCGGTTCAGCGAAGGCTTCGGAGACTTCCCGGACCGGTGGCGGTTCGAGCTGTACCGGCCGACTCCCTCGAGCGTGATGGCCGTGGCCCTGGCCGGGACGCCGGGCGAGTTGCCTCGACCGCGAGCCGGCGATGCTCGCCAGTGGCTTCTCTGAGGTGGAGGGAGATCGAGCCCGCGTCCTCGACAGGGTCTAGGCGTGTCCTTGCAGGGACGCAGCCGCCACGGGAGCGATGTTCGCCAAGTCCGTCGAACGGGGGGGCTCCGGCGTATCGGTGCTCGGCGGCGGACCGGTCGCCGCGTCGGCGGCTCCGGGCTGGGGCGCCGTTGGAATCGTGAAGTGGAAGGTCGTTCCGTGCCCGACCAAGCTCTCCACCCAGATCTTGCCGCCATGGCGCTCGACGATCTCTCGACAGATCGTCAGCCCGAGACCGCTGCCCGTTGGCTTGTCATCGGTCGGGTCGTTGCCGGGGACCTGGTGGACGCGGTCGCAGACCCGATCGATGTCCGCCAACGGGATTCCGACTCCGGTATCCGAAACGCTGAAGACGCACTCACCGTCGGCCGCACTGACTTCCACGGCCACCTCTCCGTCTTCGCGCGTGAACTTGAGCGCGTTGGTCAGCAGGTTGGTGAGCACCTGAACGAGCCGATCGCGGTCGGCCCACACCGGCGGGACCAACTCGCTGAACCGGACCTGGAGGCTGCGCTGGGTCTCGGCGGCCAACGGCTCCACCGCGGCGCAGGCCTGCTGGACCACCGACCAGGCATCCACGCTCTCTCCGCTGATGCGGCGGGTAATCGATGAATAGCGCATCAGAACAGCTCGTTTTCATTCAGCAGTATCAGCAGCGGCCGGCCGTGCCGGCTTAAGCCTGCC
>JAKSAW010000561.1 GCA_022361455.1 Pseudomonadales bacterium
ACGAAATGAAAACTAGAAAATTAGCAGTAGCCACCTTGGCCGTCTGGTTCTTCATTCAGCCACCTCTCGATCCAAAGTATATCATCTATTCGAATGTCAAATCCGCGAGGGCGACCTCGACCAGCTTCGCGGCCAGGCGCATCCGGTAAACGGTCGCCAACAGATCGGGGCGGTGTGTGCCACCTGCTCCACAGGAGCGGCCTGATCATCAAGAAAACGGTAGGGGCCTGGCTGGCGATGCAGTTCCTTCAGATCACGTCACGGTTTGCTTGAGAGCTTGAAGGTTGAAGGTGGTATAATTCTTCAAATCAAATTTTGGGAGAGCACTATGTGGAAACAAATTGGGGCGGCAGTTCTTGGTGGGATTATCCTTGCGCTAGGCGGGGTTTACTTTAGCCTCTTCCAAGACCTTGTTGAATTGAAGACTGAGGTGAATAAGGAAGGTTTTGCCGAAGAATTAAAAATTCATTCTGGAATCATAGTGCCTTTTTATGGCACCCCAGTGGAAGCAGAGAAGCTAGCAAAGAATGGGTGGGTGATTTGTGATGGCCGAACCATTGCAGACGAGAATGCTCCGCCTAGCCTAAGAGGAAAACCTACTCCAGATTTAGTTGGGCGATTTTTAGTTGGGTCAAGAATGTCTGGAGAATTTGGCGGTACCAGATCAGGTGCAACGTCAAATGCTGGCGGGCACTCACATGAAAGACTTGAAGTCGGGCGAGCTGGTTTTGGAGATGACCGAAACGACAATCAGTTTTTACCCAATCACAGTGGTAATCACGCTCATAGCTACACAGTGAATCCACCACACATGACGGTCATTTATCTTATGTATGTTAGATGATTCATTGTCCGGCAAACGGTCGTCAACTCGCGGCCAGGGTCGGGTGCGGCCTAGCGCAATTCAGAGGCTTGCCTGAAAGTGGGCACCATGCTATAACATTTGTTATACCAATTAGTTGAAAGTAGAATAGATGACACATAAATGTACAGTTATACCTGTCGGCAACTCCGAAGGAATCATC
>JAKSAW010000612.1 GCA_022361455.1 Pseudomonadales bacterium
AAGTCATTGAAATGACTTGAAAAATTTTAAAAAAAGATTCACTAAACATTAACCATTCGCAATCTCCTCTCAGATATATTTGCCCCAGCTTAACGGAGTAAACCCTCTGTTATGTCTCGCTCGTTTTACTTGGCGGGTGACAATGGGAGTTAACTTAAATTCAAAAAATCTATCATCGAGAGGATATATCTGATGAAACTTAAAGCACTTGCGGCCGCGGTTGCTCTTACTGCTGTAGCTGGTACAGCTAATGCAGGTTGGGATTCTGGTAGTGGTGTTCCTTTTAACCCAGTAGCTGACGGTAACGGCGAATTATTGCTATTGGCTTGGAACGACACTAACTCAGTGATCCAAGACCTTGGCACTAGCTACATGGAGTTTTTCAACAACTTCGGTAACGGTTCTTACGAGCAATCTTACTCTTTAGACGCTGCGTTTGGTGGTCTTTCTGGTGACGTTAGCTACTCAATCTTCGCTGCTAACAATCCTTTAGGATTTGCTGACGCCGCTACTGTTGCTGCTGCTGGCTTCATGGTAACTACTAACGTTGCTGGTCCTTCTGTAAACAGCTTCAGCTACGACGACGTATTAAACAAAACTGCAAGCGGTCTAGCTAACAACATCGGCGATCCTTCTGCTGAATCTGAAAACAATGCTACTGCTGCTGTTAGCGGTGAAGCTGCTTATGCAGGTGCTGCTACTACTTACGGTGCATTGCTTCTAGATTCTGTAGCTTTTGACGTAACTGCTCTTGCTGGCGAGTCTCTGTACATGTGGGCTTTCCAAGGTACTGATACTACTACTCAAGCTGCTGGTCAATGGAACATCGATCTTGGTCAAGGCACTTTGACTTACTCTGCAGTTCCAGTTCCTGCAGCAGTATGGCTATTCGCTTCTGGCCTTCTAGGTCTTGGCGCGATCTCTCGTCGTAAAAAAGCATAATTTATTTAAGTATTACTGATAGGTATTAAACAATGAAAATGAACAAACTAAGCGCAGTTGTTGCGGCGGCTTCTCTAGCTGTTGCGGGTTCAGCGTCTGCTTTGACTATTGCTGATCTTCCTGCTGACGTACAAATCGATGTTTCTGGTGCTTCTGCATCTGACAAAACTTTCCAAGGCGTTTTCAACACTCTATGTGTAGACACTCCTGTTGTTTTCACTGACCGTTGTGATGACGAGAACGTTGAATCTGATCTTTCTACTTGTGTGGACACTGGTTCTAAGCTTCCTGGTAAATCTTACGCTGGTTACTTCTGCACAATGGACGCTTCTACTGTTTCTGGCCTAAGCGGTTCAACTACAGTTCTTCTTCGTAAGCGTTCTACTGGTGGTTCTTTCTGGGGTACTGTGCCTGTAGCAAATGCTGACGGCATCGACTTCATGGAAATCAACTCTTCTAACTGTAATGCTGTTCCTGGTGAGTCTGACGTTTATAAGTGTGACAAAAACACTGTTGAGACTGCTGTTCCAGACGCAGGTATTTCTGACGAAGAGCCAGAATTGTTCACTTCTTTGAATGTTGCTACTGGTGCTACTCCAATGGACGCTAACTTGCGTGCTAACTTGAACGTTGAGCCAATCAACGCTCTAACTTTTGGTGTACCTGTAACTAATGCACTTTTCGCTGCGCTTCAAGAAGCTCAAGGTCTAACTGTTGGTGGTCCTCTTCCAGCTAACATGCCTTCTCTTTCTAAAGAGCAAGTTGCTGCGTTAATCTCTGGTTCTATCAATAACTGGAGCGATGTTCAGTACGGTGGTGTTCCTCTAACTACTCTTGCTACTACTCCTCCAACAGCTGATTCACGTGTTGCTATCTGCCGCCGTGTAAACGGTTCTGGTACTCAAGCTCAGATGAATGCAAACTTCTTGCACGCTCCTTGTACTTCAGCTGCAAGCTTCCCTTCAACTGACAACACTCCTTGTACTGGTACTAAAGGTGAAAACCCATCTCCAGGCTTCTGCTCTGACGGTTATGCTGCTCTAGAATTCGCTAATGGCGCTAACGTAGTTCACGAAAACAGTGGTTCTGGTGATGTTACTCAGTGCTTAGACGATCTTCAAGACGCTAACCGTTGGGCGATTGGTGTACAGTCTCTTGAGAAAGCTTCTGACAAGTGGCAGTTCATCAAAGTTAACGGTTTCGCTCCTACTCTTGAAAACGTTGCTGAAGGTAAATACTTCGATTGGGCTGCTAGCACAGTTCAGTGGAGAAACAAAGTTGTAAACGGTGAGCCTGTGCCTACTGCTGCTCAACTTGCTATCCTTTCTTCTATCCGCGAAGAAGCTGGTCAGCCAAGCGTTCTTGACGGTATCAACGACGGTACTGATCAAGGTTTCGGTGCTACTGGTGCTCTAGCTCTAGGTACTCTACCTGGTGTTACTCTTAGCCCATTCAACGCTGACCTACCTGTAATGCAGTACTCTCGTAACGGTAAAACTTGTTCCGTTCAACGTGCTCTAGGTACTGTAGACTTCGAATAATCTTTAATAGATTAACGAGTCTAAATAAGCCGGCGCCTTTTGGGGTCGGCTTTTTCTTATCTAAATGGGCTGTATAAAATTTGATCGCGGCTTTTGTGCTGCATAAGTTTTGTCACGAAAAAGATGCCTGGTTGTAACATACTCAAGCTAGTCTTCCCCACTTTTATAGAAATTTGAGTATCGGCAACGCTGGGGAGTTAATTCGGCTAATGTTTATTTGCTTATCAATTCTAGTTCGAACCATGCGCTGCGTAGTTCCAATGCTGTTTGCGTTTTTTGCTTTGAATGTGAATGCAGAAGTTGAGTCCGCTGTCGCTGATCAAGGCCAAGGCACAGAAAAATCAGCTGAAGTACGAGAGCAGGCTAAAGAGCCAGCGACATCTCAAGAAGTCAATCAAGAAACTGCGCAATACGAAGAGTCGCTGCAGCAGTCGCAAGAACCCAAGCGTAAAGGTCCATTTTTTTCGGTTTGGGAATTTCGCGTTGAAGGGAATACATTGCTCAGCGGAAAAACAATTGAGCTTGCCTTAACACCATACTTAGGTCCCAGTAAAAATATTGATGATATTTATGAAGCTTCGGATCGATTAAAAGAAGTCTATCGAGTAGAAGGGTATCCAAGTATTGATGTTGTTGTTCCACCTCAGGATATTGTCAATGGCGTTGTAAAATTTGAAGTGCTGGAAGGTTCAGTCGCACGCCTGCGAGTGTCAGGGTCCCGTTATTTTTCTCTAAGAAAAATTAAAGATGAACTTAAATCAGTCAGAAAAGGTGAGCCGGTTCATATACCAAGTTTTCAAAAAGACATTAACCGCCTAAATAGAAAAACGCCCAACCTACGAGTTACCCCAGTTTTTAAACAGGGCAAAGAGCCAGGTACGATTGAGATAGATCTTAGGGTTAGAGATAAGTTTCCCGTTAATAGTAGTGTTGAATTAAATAATCACGCTACCAAAAACACCACGGAATCGCGGTTAAGTGCGAGTGTTGGTTATGACAATCTTTGGCTTGAGAATCACAGTTGGTCATTGCAGGTTCAGACTAGTCCAGAAGATACTGATGAAGTTAAAGTTTTGGCCACCACTTATATTTTTCCTGGGTTTGATAGTGCTGCCAAAGTCGCTCTTTACGCGGTGAAGTCGGATTCAGAAATTTCAGCAGTAGGAGACTCAGTCGTTATTGGTAATGGTGAAATATTTGGTTTTAGGTATGTGTCGCCGCTGAATTCATCAAGAACCTATTTGCATTCAATATCTGCCGGACTTGATTATAAAGACTTTGGTGAAACTATTTCTGTGTTAGGCGCAGACTCAGGATCAGTGAGTAGGCCTATCTCTTATGCTGCTTTTACTGGGCTATATAACGGTACTTTGATTGGCAAAAATTCTAGTACAAAACTGGGTTTTGGATTGACGTTCGGCATTAGAAACTTTCCAGATACTTCTGAGGAGTCAGAGTTCGATGCTAAGCGTTTAGGAGCGAAGACTAACTTTATTCACTTACAGGCGAAAGTTAATCGGCAGGATCGGTTTTCAAATGACTGGCGAATTAATTCACGGGCTAAGGCGCAATTGTCTGATTCTCCTTTAATAAGTAATGAGCAATTCAGTGCGGGTGGAAACAAAACGGTGCGGGGATATTACGAATCTCAGCAATTAGGCGATGATGGAATCATTGCATCCGTAGAATTGGAATCAAAGTCTTTTGCCAGCTCGATATCAAATGATCTTAATAATCTTAGATTTAATACATTTATTGATGCTGCTTATTTAGTGGTACAGGATGAGATACAGAATTTTGGAATTTCCGACGGTGAATATTCTTTGACGAGTTTTGGTGTTGGTTTTCGATTGAAGGCATTTAGTGCCCTTTCCGCTAATGTGGAAATTGGTTACCCATTGGAGGATAGCCCTGATGTGGATTCGGGGGACATCAAAGCTCATGCATCCATAGAATATGAATTTTGATCAGTTCATCAACTGTTCATATGAGAGTGTCACCATTTCTAAGATTTGGTGTGCGCTCTAGTCGTGTTTTTCGATTATCTAAAAATCTAAATTAATTTTGGCATTATTAAAATGATCAATAGATGGGTTAATAATTCAATCAGCCTTTGGTTGGTTTTTTGGATGGCTTGGTCGCCGCTATTGGCGGTGGCAGATGTACCTGTACCGAGTGCCGACTTTAGTCCTGATGATGGCGGCCTAACGCGAATTATAGTGAATGCCTCAGGTCAAGTTGGCCAAGATATGATCATTGAGCAGCCCCATGAATTTAATACCTATAATTGGGACTCATTTGATATAGGTGAACATGATAGTGTTCATTTTGATCAAGTCTCTGATTCTGCGTCTGCATTGAATTACATTCATCAAAATGGTGCATCCCAAATCTTTGGCCGATTGACGGCTGATGGGAATATTTATCTGGTTAATCAAAACGGCATTGTTTTTGGCGAAACAGCGTTGGTCAATGTTGGATCACTCGTTGCCTCATCTCTAAATATTGATGCAGAATTATTAAAGAATAACGGACTCGTTAATTCGATGGATCAGGAATTACCTTTGTTTCAGGGCGTTGCCCAAACTGATAAGGGTGATTTTCCTGATGATCCAGAAATGTGGACCATTAAGGTTTCGGGAAGTATCAGTGTAGCTGAAGGCGCACAGATAGCCTCAAATGATGGTGGCCGTGTGGTTTTGGCTGGTTCCCAAGTGACTAACGATGGTTATATTTCTTCGCCAGATGGTCAAGTGGTGTTAGTCGCAACAGGGGAGTCGGAAGTAAAAATACCGGACTTGTCGCTAGACGAGTTAAAGGTCCTAGCGGAAATTTCTGACGCTGATTTTACCCGCGATCAACTTACCGAAGATCATGTAGAAACGATCATTAAAAATCTCCAGTTAGAAAAAAATCATGAAGCTTATTTCGCTGTTTCAACGGACCCGGATTTAAGAGGGTTGTTAGTCGAAATAAATGCCGGTGATCTAGCTGAAGTCACTAATAATGGTACTGTTTTAACGGAACGAGGTAACATCACGCTTCTCGGTAGGGCCATTAATCAAAATGGCGTTTTAAGAGCCACAACAAGTGTGGATGTTAATGGCACAATACGGTTGTTAGCGCGTGACCAAGTTGCTGCGAGGAACCCTAATCGAACCGATTATGATCAGTTATATTGGGGTGCTTTAGCAGCTGACAAGCTGGATGAGAATGGAGAAGAAAAAGCTGCCGATGAAATATTAGAGCTAAATTTTAAAGGGGGCTCCTTTGCATATATGGTGCCTCAGCGAACGGGGTCCGTAACTTTTGGGACAGGCAGTGTCACTGAGGTGGCGGCTGACAGTGAAACAGCTCAAAAGGCAGTACCAGATGCCCAAACTCAATTTAGCTCTATTATCGATGTTATGGGTAATGACATAACCCTTGAATCGGATGCAGTCGTCAAAGCGCAAAGCGGTATTGTTCAGATGGCTGCAGTGCAGGATCCTTCGCAGAAAAATGGTGAGGCCTTTTCATCGGCAGATACTTCAATCACTTTGGAAGACGGCGCTGTTATTGACGTATCAGGTTCTATTGATACGGTATTGGACATGTCCCGTAACGTTCTCGAGATAGATTTGCGAACCAATGAGCTGCGTGATTCGCCAAATCAGAGAGATGGTGTGTTATTTGGTGAAACTGTGTTAGTGGATCTTCGTGGTAATCGTCAGGAAATAGCCATCGCTGATATCAGTGCTGCAATCGAAAATACCCCGCGTACCTTATCAGAGAGACTTAGTGAAGGTGGGCAAGTATCACTAATTTCAAACGGGACTGTTGATTTTCAAGAAGGGGCAACGGTTGATGTTTCTGGTGGTGAAGTAGCATACCGGTCAGGATTTATTAGTGAAACTCGGTTGGTTGCGGAAAACGGTCAGGTTGTTGATATCAGTGATGCTGATCCATTAGAAACTTATGTGGCAGTACTCGGCGAAAATGATCGTTTCAATAGCCGTTGGGGAGTGGTTGAATCCTTCGACAGCTTTACAGCGGGGTCGGGTGGTAACTTTGTTCAAGGTTACGTTGAAGGAGCTGATGCAGGATCATTGAATGTGATCACCAAGCATTATCAGTCGGGTGGGCAATTGTTGGCAGATACAGTTGTAAGTCCTTATCAACGTGAATCCAATAGCGTAAGTGGTGGTTCTTTCGATTTAAATTTAGCGTTATCAAATAGCGGTATTTCTCACATCTCAATCGTTACTGAAGAAGAGTTTCACGAAAAGCGTGAGAGTGATCCCGGGTTGCAAGAAATTAATACCGTATATATCGCCGATAGTTTCTTTTCAAATACCGCAAATTCCCATCAATTGGCATCTTCCGGTGATTTTACGGTCAGTGAAAGTGCAGCTATCAATTTAGATGGTGGCGGTTCTTTTAAAGCCAAGAGCTTTGATACTTTAACCATTGCTGGTGATATTGGAAATGTGGGTGGTAGCGTTTCGTTAGAGGCTGACCGCAAAATTAGCGTACTCGATCCTGAGACCAATGAGCTTATCGGTGCGGATGTGGATCCTTTTTCGAACGTTATTCTTGAAAACTCGGCAGTTATTGATACATCGGGCGTGTGGGTGAATGATAATCCAGTGCTATCGAACTCTTCCTTGAATCAAGCGAGTTTTGTCAATGCTGGAGATATATCTGTTAAGGCGAGTGGCTCTATAGTAGCCGTCGTTGGCGATAATGATGTAAGTGCTCAGTTATTAGCAAATGGTGGCGCTCATCGATTTAGTAATGGTTCTATTGTTGCCGGCGAGGGTGGAGATATTTCTTTAGCCGCTGGTAACTTTGAAGATAACGCCGATGCAGGATTGTTAATTGACAATAATAAAGACAATCTTATCGATCTGAATTTGGAAAGTTATTCATTATCACAGGGCGGGGTTTTGTCTCTTACTGATCGCCAGGTTCAGATCGGTGGGGAACACAATGAAAATGCTCTAACGCTGGCTTCAGAACAATTTACAAAAGGTGGATTTAGTGGTTTTGATATCACCGCAGGTGAAAACGGGGTTCAGTTTGTGGGCCAAGTTGATTCATCAAGCAGCCTGTTGTTACAAACTGAAAACTATCAACTTCCTGGCCGAGACCGTATAACTGATCTTGGGAATCGTTTATCAGGTATCGCAACAGGAGCGAAGCTTTCAGAATTTGCTAGTACCGAACTATTGCATGAATCGCTGCGTCAACAAGTTGATTTAAATGTAAGAACCTCCTTAACGAACAATACTGAGGATGCATCAATCACGGTGGGTGAAGGTGTTTCTATTGAAACAGTCCCAGGATCTAATATAACTTTTGTGTCCAATGATAGTATCGACTTTGCCGGACAAATAAGAAACTTTGGTGGTGATGTCGAGTTCAATTTAGCCAAAAACGCAGAGATTTATGACGATTCACAGGCGATACGACTCCACAATTCTAGTGAAATAGATGTATCTGCCATTGCTATTGAAAGGATCCCGGATAGGACACCGGAACCTGAGTTTGTAGCTTATGATGCGGGGGATATTCGATTAATTGCTGAACGTGGTTACCTATTAGCTGAAGGTGGTGGAGAGCAACCACTACTTAGAGCGAATGGGGCAAGCTATGAATTTTATAATTCTGAGAGTTTTCAATCTCAACAAGCTCAATCATTTAGCGGTCAGGAAGCTGCGTTAGATGCTGGGAGTATTCGTCTGCAAGCTGCTGAGGGTATTTTGTTTGATGGTGCTTTGGAAGCTAGAGCTGCTAGTTCTTCTTTTAGAGGTGGTTCGCTTGAAATTGTATTAAATGCCAATAACCGTTTTGGTGGTGAACAGCCTCAGCTAGCTACTGCTAACTTTACCGATCATGCGTTGACAATTTCGATTGAAGGACCTGATCAAACTTCGATTGGTAGAGTTTCTGCGGATTTGTTGAACTCCAATCAACTCTCGGAAGATATAACTACTCTAGAAAACACCGATGTTGGCACAGCCTATGTCAATACTCAATTTGCCGAGAATGGCGGATTCGATAACTTAACGATGCGTGCAATTAATTCATTTGGTATCAGCTCTGGAGTAAGCGATCCAACATCTGTAGCGACAATTCGCTTTGATACAGAATCCAGCTTGTCAGTCGCTAATCGTCTAATTATGGATTCGCCAACAGTTCAAGTTGGTGACATAAACGCACAGGTCGAATCAAATTATTTGGCAATTGGTACGGAAAGCATGGAGTCTAGAGTTACCCGTACTCAGGATGTTGAGTTAGATGGTTCCGGTAGCTTTAACGCAAGCGCTAACTTTATTGATCTTTCTGGTTCATCGGCGTTTTCCGATGCGGATAATGTTAGCTTTTCTAGTGCTAATGACATTCGCTTATTGGGGCGAACTAATGAAAGCCTCAGTTCTGAAACCGGTCAGGTTATTTCCGTAAGTGAAAATGAATTTACGACAGGTTCATTGACTGTGTATGGGGATTTGGCGTTAGGTGCTAGCCAAATAACTCCTACAACTGGTACGACTTTTGATATAGATCTTGCAAAACCTGGAGCTACATTAACTACGGTTTCCACTGGTGATAGTGCACCTGTGTTGTCAGCCCAAGGTGTAATTAATATTACGGCTAGCAACTTTGTTCATGGTGGTGTGATTAAAGCGCCCTTTGGACAAGTTAACGTGACGGCAAACGAATCGATTTCCTTACAGGGCGGTAGTGTTATTAGCGTGTCTGGCGAAGGGCAGTTGGTTCCTTTCGGTGAAGTTTTGGGAGATGGCCAATGGGTATATACCCATCGAGGTCCATCAGAGCAAGGCGAAGAGGCGAATAATTTAGTCAATGAACTTCGAGATAAACGCGTTAGCTTAGATGGTGCAAGTGTAGAATTTTCTGAGGGAGCGACTATTGATATTTCCGGCGGCGGCGATCTATTAGCGTATGAATTTGTCCCAGGTCTTGGGGGATCAGAAGATAATCTTTTAGAAAATGTGAATCCTGAAAGTTTCGTCGTAATACCTGCATATGGAACCAGCACGTCGGGTGAATGGGGGGTGTACGATAGCTTCATTAGTGGTAACTCAGACTTTTCAATAGGACAAACTGTTTACCTAAATGGGGCGGGTAGTTTACCCGCTGGTGAGTATGCCGTGCTTCCTGCTCGATATGCCTTATTACCAGGTGCTTATCTTGTTACTCCTAGTGGTAACGCTGGTGATACGTTTGCTGGAATGAGTACTGAGCGAATTGATGGCGCAAATGTGGTGGCAGGTAAGTTTGGTGATGCAGGTATAGACACAGAAGACGCTCTTTGGACGCCATTTCTTGTAGAAGCCGGTAGCGTTGCATT
>JAKSAW010000668.1 GCA_022361455.1 Pseudomonadales bacterium
TCTAATCATATGCTCTGCTAGTCGAGAAATTTAAAGCTAACTTTATTCACCACAAGTCTCTTGCTATGCTTGTTTGATAAAAATAATTAGCCCTAGTGGCAAGGAAAGCTTCATGCAAGATGCTAAGCAGCAATCTGCGCAAAATAGCCAACAGCAAGTATCAAGCAAACCGATTAAAACACCTTGTATCGGCGTCTGTTCCACCGCTCTCGGTGACTCTATCTGCAGAGGCTGCAAGCGGATTAATCATGAAGTGGTGCAATGGAATGGCTATACCAATCAAGAGAAGCAGAACATTATGGACCGGCTTGCAGGCTTCATTACTCAAGTGGTGAAACTGCATATCACCGTTTCCAACCCAGAGCGTTTAGCAAGCTGCTACCAAGAATTGAAAATCAAGAGAGAACCTTGCGTTAATGCCGAAGCTCAAGCGTTTTATTTGCTGCAAGCCCTAGCGAACAATTCACTCCACACACCGGAACTTGAAACTTTGGGCCTGACACCAAAGCCAGAGTGGAGCAATTTAAGTAGAGACGAGCTATTCCAGTTAATAGATGATGCTTACTATCAGCTGTGCTTAGCCTATTACGACGCAAACTACTTGCGAGCATATCGCCAATCTATTTCTTAACAATAGATTAGTCATCGCTCCAAAAACGCCGTAATTGGAATGAACAATAGCCCACCGCTACAAACAAGTTAATTAAGCAACTGGAACGAGCTGCTGATTGAATTTCCTCAGGTGTGAGATGCTCGTTGGCTAAGCTAGAATCCGGAAAACCATACAGAGCCAAGGTCACCATAAGGCCACCGATAACAAGAACCCCCACCACCATGGCCACAAAAGCGCGAGTGCGATTAACCCAGTCTTTAATGGCTGCATACTCAATTAAGCCATTCAAAGCCCCGCATAACACCCATGTAAGTATCGCACTACCGACTAGGAATCCAGCCATTGCCTGCTTTTGCTCCTTTTTCTAGCGCCTATTAAGGGCTTAGGGTTTGGGTAAATCGTTAATGTTCGCGGGTTTCTCTAAATTCAATCTCAGGCCAACGCTCAATGGTTAACTCCAAGTTAACGCGAGTTGGCGCCAAGTAAGTCAGATAACCACCACCATCAACAGCTAAATTATCATGGCATTTCTTTTTGAATTCTTCGAACTTTTTACTGTCGTCACAATGAACCCAGCGTGCTGTGGCGACACTGATATTATCGTAAGCACAATCCACTTTATATTCACCTTGTAAGCGTGCAGCAACCACATCAAATTGCAGCACCCCCACAGCGCCTACAATAATGTCATTATTGCGCAGCGGCATAAATACTTGGGTGGCGCCCTCTTCCGACAGCTCAGTAATCCCCTTTTGTAACTGCTTACTTTTTAGAGGATCTTTCAGTTGCACTCTGCGGAACAGTTCCGGTGCGAAATGAGGAATGCCGGTAAAGTTAATTTTTTCGCCCGCAGTAAAAGTGTCCCCGATTTGAATCGTGCCATGGTTATGCAAACCGATAATATCGCCAGGCCAGGCCTCTTCTAAGTGGGCCCTTTCACCAGCTAAGAATGTTAACGCATCTGATACGCGAACATCTTTGTTAATGCGCACATGGTGCATTTTCATGCCTTTCGAATAGTGACCAGAACATACACGCATAAAGGCGATCCGGTCCCTATGTTTGGGATCCATGTTAGCTTGAATCTTAAAAACAAAACCGGTGAACTTTTCACTTTCTGCAGGGATAGTTTCTGAATCTGTTTCACGTGGCTGGGGTGTTGGCGCCCACTGCACCAAGCCATTCAACATATGATCCACACCAAAATTACCCAATGCAGTACCGAAAAATACTGGAGTTAATTTACCTTCCAAAAATTCATCAAGATCGAATTCATGACTAGCGCCTTGCACCAATTCTAACTCTTCACGTAAATCATCGGCTAAATCACCCACAGCTTCATCGAGCTCTGGATTATCCAGGCCTTTAATAGGTTTAACATTCTGAATGGTGTGACCCTGACCGGTTTCATATAGATAAACCGTGTCCTCAAGCATGTTGTACACGCCTTTAAACAATTTACCCATCCCAATGGGCCAGCTAACTGGCGCACATTTAATCTTTAGGATGTCTTCAATTTCGTCTAACAATTCGATGGGATCGCGAATATCGCGGTCCATTTTATTGATAAAGGAAATGATGGGCGTATCGCGCAGTCGGCAAACTTCCATCAATTTAATGGTTCGCGGTTCGACACCTTTTGCGCCATCAATAACCATCAACGCAGAATCAACCGCCGTTAGTGTGCGATAAGTGTCTTCAGAAAAGTCTTCGTGGCCTGGTGTATCTAGCAGGTTGACCATCGCATCTTTGTAAGGAAACTGCATCACCGACGTAGTCACCGAGATACCACGATCTTTTTCCATTTGCATCCAGTCTGAAGTGGCATGCCTGTCGGAACCACGACCTTTAACGGTACCTGCAACCTGAATCTGGTTTCCGTATAACAACAGCTTTTCAGTTATGGTGGTTTTACCCGCATCCGGGTGGGAAATAATCGCGAAGGTGCGTCGCTTATTAACTTCTTCTAGGTGACTCATACGGTCATTAACTCTTATCGCTTCAATCTTTAGCATCAGGCCTTTTGACTCTGCCCAATCGGCCATCTCGCAGAGCCCTTCGACTCTGTGCTTTTAAGGAGGCGCGATTATACCGGATTCAGCGCCATTGCTTAACTGCCACCTCAGAAATTTAACCCCCAGGCCTGTACCAGGTATACAGCGTTAACCTAATAACGTAAAATGCGCCAAAACTAATCAGTCATCTATAACTTATAGCACCCGACTAGAGCTCCCCTATGAACCAAGCTAGCGCCCTGGATCTGTGTGATTACCCCAAGCAAAGATTCGTACAGTACTCGGATGAAGAATTGAGTCACCACCAGATCAGCTTCGCGCAGTTGGTTTCAAAAAACTTTCCGCTATCCGCAGCAACACTAGAAAAGATTCAAGCCCAACCGATCCCATCTTGTCGTTACTTTAACCACAAGTTTGGTCGCGTCACTAAGGCTGTTAAGCTTCTCGAACGAGTTTTACGCTCTCCTGAAACAAGTCAGCACTTCGACATTTTTTTAAACCTAGCTTTAGATACTTACGCCATCAGATCGCAAGACACCATGGCAGATTTTGAAAGCCTGGGAATGTTGGATCATTTTGTAACGTTGCAGAAACTGGCCGATGCCGCACCAACCTCGCTTAACATCGAGTCACTACTTTCCTTTGGTGAAATGGCTCCTGTAAGACAGTTGCTCAATGTCAGCAAGTCCAAAACCTTTTGGCAACATGCTAAGACTGGTTTAGAGGAAACGCTGGATATTTATGGGAAAGAATTTACTGTCAGCTTAATCAAAAGCCACCTTCAAATGCCCCATCGTTTTTTTCGCCCTCTCGACGCAGACAAGATCGGTAAAACGACCATCGATGCATTTAGTTCCAAATCCGCCCCGGAGAGTTCATTAAAGGACTACCAAGCAGCGCTAGAGCTCTGGTCAAAGCCCTCGGATATCGTTAGGTGGGCTGGTAAAAACTATTCCTATGATTTTAATCGCGGCACCATTATGGCAGGTTCCAACGAGCTAAGTGTTTACGAACCCAACGAATTTTTTAGCAAAGGTTGTGGAGTCTGTATCGACTTTAGCAATTTCATCGTAACCACACTAAATGCCATTAATCCGAAGATAAAGCCCTACCTATTTCGCATGGAGTATGTCACCCCAAACGATTTTCGAGGAAACCCTTTTATCAGCCATTGGTCTGCCGCGTATGAATGGCAAGGGGCATGGTATGTCCTTGGCGATTCAAAACTAGGGGGAATGATATCTGGCCCCTATAAAGACCTTAGTGATTACAGGGATGAATATTCGCTATATCGTGGCTTGAAATACCATAGACACGACCTCTACCAAGACCTTTCTATTTTTTATGATCTTCCTCGATAGTTGTGTATAAAAACACAGCAAAAGTGCATACAAGAACCATTTGTCTAGGTCATTATTCCCTTTATATAGGACAAAAACTCATCTAATCTCTATTTAGTCTAACATCTGATTGGACAAAACTCCGATAAAATCGAATACTGAAAAAGCAGCCTCAGCTAATTGAACACATCTACGCGCTGGAAAAATGATGCGCCAGGTCAATACTTAGCTGTTAACGATTTTTCCTCTTCACCCTTGATGTTCGAGCAAGTGAGATTTGATGTATGCAATGGTTAGATGATCTTCCTATTCGCAGGAAGCTACAGCTTTTAACAATCCCCTTAGCAATCTTTGCTTTAGTGGTAACTGGGTTATTCATCAGCGACCAAAATAGGGTAGCTAACAAATTGCAAAGTCAATTGGTTGGTTTAGAGCTGATTGAGCGTTTGATCCCGTTGGTTAAGTTAACCCCTCAACATCGCGGTACTAATAACGCCTTCTTAAATGGTAACGCAGGCATCAAGGACAAGGTTCTGACAATTCGTGCAAATATAAACGAAACTTACGCCGACTTACTGCGAGACTTTAAACAACAACCATCCTTTTTTTCCGAGCTTAAACGCATTAATGCAGAGTGGGTGAATTTATCAGAAGGTGCCTTTGGTGGAGAAGCAAAAGCTGTTTTTCAGGCACACACAAACCTCATTGTTGAACTACTAAATTTAATGGTGTTTGTAGCCGATGAAAAATCGCTAGTCACCGCTGAAAGACGCGAGCAATACCACCTTTTACAAATTTCAGTGCAAGCAATTCCCCCTGTGACTAACCAGCTGGGTATTTTACGTGGCTTCGGTAGCGGCGTAATCGCTAGTAAAAACTACAATGATGACAATTTAAGAAAGCTGGCGGACCTTAGTAGGGTATCTTCTCAAGCCGTTGAACAAATTAACGCTTCTTTCAAAGTCATCGAAGAACTAGCACCCGAAAGTGCCGCCGCAATCAAAGAGCAATTAAACCAAGCGGCACAGAAAAACCAAGACTATATCAAACTAACCAACAACATTATTGCGAGCAAAAGCAGCCCCTTAACATCGGAGGATTTTTTTAAACAAGGCACCGCAAGCATCAACAGTCTATTTGATCTAGAAGCCAGCTCAATCACCCTGCTAAAAACCATGCTCAATAGCTCTTTAAGCAGCATTGAGCTAACTCGTAATATTTATATTGTCATCGCAGCGTTGCTATTAACCAGCATCGGTTGGTTAGCCACAAACATCACCAAAACGATCATTAGCCGAATCGAATCTGCAAATAAAGCAATCAATGCCATTGCTTCGAAGAATTATGACCACGCCATACACAGCTCTAGTAACGACGAGCTTGGCACTATGGCAAACGGCCTCGAAACCATGAGGGCACAGTTGAAAGACAATATCGTAGAAATTGAAAATAGTCTGAAGGAGAATATGCGAGTACGAAATGCACTTTATGGTGCCGGCAGCGCAGTTCTCATTACCGATGACAAGCTGGACGTTGTTTTTTGCAACGAAAAGTGCCAAGAGATATTTCATAAACTCGACACTGGTTATGATATGGATAACAATCCAAATCAATGGCCACAAACCTTGTCAGGCGTAGAAGTTAATCGACTCATGCAAGGGCAACACACAGCCGACATCAATGTGAATGGTGTTGACCTGCAAATTAGTTATACCCTCATAACAGATGCCAAAGGCAACAAAATTGCCAAGGTTTATGAGCTTGTTGATCGCACCGATGAGTTAAAACAACAAGCAGAAGAAAAGCAACGAATTCAAGCTGAATTGGAAAAAGCAGAAATCAATCACCGTATTCGTGTTGCTCTTGATCGTGCTACTACCAATGTAGTGGTAGCAGATAGCGATCACAATATTGTATTTATCAACAACAGCATGACTCAGCTTTTAAATCGTGAGGCTTCTCATCTAGCGAAGCATTTTATTAGTCTTCCAAGCGCCATTGAAGAACTAATCGGTGAGAAAATTTGGAGTATATCACCTAGACACGAACAGTTTGAGCAACTCATGCAAACCATCAATAGCGCTCAAATCTGTGATTGGGAAATGGATGGTCTTTATTTTACGGTGACCACCTCACCTGTGTTAAACGAGAACCAAGAGATTCTAGGTTTTGTAATGGAGTGGACTGAAAAAACCGATGAGATAAATACACAAAGAGAAATCGCATCTTTTGTGGAAGCTGCTTCCGCGGGAGACTTTACTCAAACGATTAATAGCGAAGGTAAAACTGGCTTCTTTAAAGGACTAGCTGAAGGACTCAATCAACTGCAATCCGTCACGAGAGATGCAATCAGTGATATTTCTTTGGTAGCTGCCAGTATTTCTAAAGGCGATCTATCTAATAAAATCACTCGCGACTACGATGGAATGTTTGGCGAACTTAAAACCGACTTAAATACATCCATCGATAATCTTACCGATGTCATTAGCCATATCACAGAAGCCTCTGTGGGGGTAGCAAGTGGTACCAGCGAGATTGAAATGGGAATGCGCGATTTAAGTTCTCGCTCAGAAGAGCAAGCTTCTTCTATAGAGGAAACTGCCGCCAGTATGACTCAGATGCTTGAGACGGTTAAGAGCAATGCCCATAACACCTCCATCTGTTCAGGCCTCGCTAATCAAGCTGAGGAAAAAGCCACCGAGGGAGGACAAGTGGTAAAAGATGCAGTATCTGCCATGAACTCCATTCGCGACGCCAGCAATAAGATTAACGAAATCATTACTGTGATCGACGAAATCGCGTTTCAAACAAACCTACTCGCCCTGAACGCAGCTGTCGAAGCAGCAAGAGCAGGGGAACAAGGACGCGGGTTTGCGGTAGTGGCTAGTGAGGTTCGCAACTTGGCGCAGCGATCCGCCAATGCAGCGAAAGAAATTAAAGAACTGATTAGTGATTCTGTTGATAAGGTAAATGTTGGCGCTGAGTTAGTTACTAAATCCGGCGATACTTTAGGGGAAATCATGGATGCGGTTAAGCAAGTGAGTAGTACGATGCTTGATATTGCCAATGCCTCGAAGGAACAATCGATTGGTATTCAGCAAGTCAATTCTGCCATTAGTTTAATAGATCAAGGCACCCAACAAAATTCAGCATTAGTTGAACAAGCAACAGCCGCGGGTGAAGAGATGGTTGCGCGAACAGAACAAATGAAATCGGCAATTAGTTTCTTTAACACCAACACAGCTTAATTTCGTAAAAGTACTTCCACCTTAGATAAAAACAAAAAACCGGCTATTCGCCGGCTTTTTGTTTTTAAGAATTTAAATTCCCATTACAAGAACTCACGATAATGGGAATCTTCTCCTTGGTAAGTCGCTTCTTTATGATGGTTGAACATCACATCTTTGGCTTTTTCCTCTTCTTTATCATCATAGGCATCCACCATTAACAACGTCTCACCGTGCTCAATTGCATCGTGAAAACGTTCAATATGATGATTATCTTTAGAGATGCCGACGATGCCACCAGCCCAACCACCAAAGAATGCAAAAAACATCCATATAAATAACACGGCCTGCAAACTCATATATTGGCTTAATGAAGTAGCACCAACGATAACACTAAAGAGCACACCACAAACAAGACCTATCAAGGCACCATACACACCTGAATGGCCAATGTCTTTTTCATCAAAGATATTAGTGCGATGAACATGCTGAGCATCTAATGCCTGAAAATTTCGATTTAAAAAATGAAGCTGGCCAGAATCTAAGCCGGTTGCGAGAAGATCATCGGAAATACCACGAGCCGAAAATGTACCATCAAACAAATAATATATCCGCTTCATGGATCACCTCCTGTTTGGGTTCATGTTTTTATTTTGGGTGAGAAACACGTACCCCATATGTGTATCCCAAAGTTGACAATAGTGGCAATTATCGATTTTTTATAAGCTTAGATAAAAAAGAAATAACGGTTATTATTCAACCAACGACAGAGCCATCACGATTGCGTCCTCACGGCCCTCTTTATCGGGGTAATAGTTCCTTCGCCTTCCAACCTCTGCAAAGCCAAAACTTTCGTACAAACGAAAGGCCGCTGGATTTGAAGGCCGAACTTCTAAAAATGCATCCTTGGCATCAAAAGTGATCGCTTCATCCAGCATGTAGCGTAGCAACCAACGAGCAATCCCTTGCCCTCTTAATTGTTGACTAGTGCAAATATTGAGTATGTGACATTCCCCAACGGCAACAGACACAATGGCGTAGGCAACAACTTCTCCCTCGGCATTCAGAACCACCTTGCAAAGATAACCACCACTAATGCAGTCCTTAAAAATACCTTCACTCCAAGGGAATGGATAAGACGCTATCTCCACCTGACGCACCTGTGCTAGATGCGACTCGGCCATATTTACAATTTGCCAATCGGCAGGAAGGGCATCAAACATTGATTAGAATCGGCGACCTCTAAGGGGTGCAAGTGCTCGCCATGCGCGAGCTTTAGATTGCCATTGGTTCAGCATTAGATTTAATGATGGAGACGCTACGGTAATGAGTTGTTGACCACCTAGCACCAACTGCTGTCCATTAGGTGCCAGTAGTCGTTCGGGCAATTCCCCCATCAACACCACGGCGGATACTGGCTGATTAGCCACTTTACTTTCTAAATAGCCCGAGAGGGTTTCGCGAGCCTCTTCTTCACCTTGTTTGATTTTAGGGTTGTTAACCAGAGGCCACTTAAAGAACTGATGGCGACATTGATCTTCCGGTACCTGCAGCGCTTTATAGATATCACCCATTAGACGATGCTCTTGTGCAGAGAGATCTTTCACACCCGCATCACCCAGCTCCACTAGGAATGCGATACCCTGGCGGGTTTCAATCCAGGCTAAACAAAACTCAAAACTAGAGCTAGAGGCAAGATGTGTAGATTTGCCAGCTCTTGCTCTTGGTGCCTCTTCGCCAAGAAGCTCTTGAGGTATTGATACTCGCAAGCCTTCTGTAGAAGCCAACTCGGGTTGAGTAGCCTGTTGAACAGAGGGGGCCTGCTGCTTGACCTCATTAGGTTGCACTGCAGGCCTTTGCGCTGCGACTGGTGCTGCTGAAGGTGATTGAGTTAAATGGGCCTCACTTGGCTGAATAGTATTAACTTCTGATTCTTCAACAAAATATCCGGGAGGATAAATATCATCATCGGTGAGGAGAGCACTTTCCTTGGCACCTTCAATAGCGTCTTGGGGAATGTACTGCACAATCCCCAATGCTTTTAAGTAGGCTTGTCGTTCAAGTTCGAACAAGGAAAATCTCCGCTTGCAATCTTCGATAGGTTAGATGTCGTTACACACCATGCTGAGGATTCTCTTTAACATCACTATATAAATGATTAAGAGCATCTAAATACGCTTTAGCTGATGCTACCACAATATCTATATCAGAACCGTGGCCATTGACGATGCGTCCACCTTTTTCCAGCCTAACAGTAACCTCCCCTTGGGAATCCGTACCACTGGTAATGGCATTAACCGAGTATAACTCTAGCACGGAACCACTATCAGCTATCTGTTCGATGGCTTTAAAGGTGGCATCCACAGGACCCGCACCTTCTGCGGATGCCGTTTTCTCATCACCATCCACACTTACCACGATATTACAAATAGGCGTTTCACCCGTTTGCGAACCTACGGCTAAGGACACCAAATTACAGCGTTCCGCTTCCGCAAATTTCTTGGCATCGCTAACCAAGGCTTGAATGTCTTCGTCGAAAATTTCGCTTTTCTTATCGGCCAAATCTTTAAAACGGGTAAAAGCTTCATTCAATTCTTGCTCTGAGCCTAACGAAATACCCAACTCATCTAAACGCTGACGGAAGGCATTGCGGCCAGATAGTTTACCCAACACCATGCGATTGGTTTTCCAACCAACATCTTCAGCTTTCATGATTTCATAGGTTTCACGATGCTTAATGACACCATCCTGGTGGATACCAGATTCATGGGCAAACGCATTGGCACCAACAATGGCCTTATTAGGTTGTACAGGGAAGCCAGTAACGCTAGACACTAAGCGCGAAGCAGGCACAATCTCTTCAGTATTAATGCCGGTTTCAACTGCAAAGAAATCGGAACGGGTACGCACTGCCATTACTATTTCTTCCAAGGAGGCGTTACCGGCCCTTTCACCCAATCCGTTAATCGTACATTCCACTTGGCGTGCGCCATTTGCAACGGCATCTAACGAGTTAGCTACCGCTAAACCCAAATCGTTGTGGCAATGCACAGAGAAAATAGCTTTGTCTGAGTTGGGCACACGCTCGATTAGCGTACGAATAGTTTCACCGTACTGCCGGGGCATAGCATAACCAACCGTATCTGGAATATTGATGGTGGTAGCGCCAGCATCGATTACCGCTTCAATAATACGGCACATAAAATCGACTTCTGAACGCCCTGCATCTTCACAGGAAAACTCCACATCATCCACGTAGTTACGTGCTCGCTTAACGGAGCGAACCGCTTGCTCAACGACCTCATCAGGCGTCATGCGTAGTTTATGCTGCATGTGGATTGGGGAAGTGGCCAAAAAGGTGTGAATACGTGCGGAGTTCGCGTTCTTTAACGCTTCTGCAGCGCGATCGATATCTGCATCTTTCGCCCGTGAAAGGCTACATACCGTGCTGTCTTTGATAGCTTCAGCAATGGCTTTTACGGATTCAAAATCGCCTTGGCTAGCAATGGCAAAGCCGGCTTCGATGACGTCCACGCGAAGCCTTTCTAAGGCTTTCGCAACACGCATTTTCTCGTCTGCTGTCATAGACGCGCCGGGGCTCTGCTCGCCATCGCGCAAAGTGGTATCAAATATGACTAATTTGTCCTTACCGCTCATGAGGTTCTCCAAAGTCGGTGTGGGCTCTTGCCAGAGCTCTAAAAATTTTGGGTGTAATACTAATGTGATGTGAATAAGAAATAAATATGTCTGCCCTAAGGCAGGAGGGCGAGAGCGAGGAGAGAAACAGCTTCACAAGGAGTAGGCATGGACAGGTTAGCTGCGATTGCTACCTGGTGTTCTGCCTGATTTGAAGTGTTTGAATGGCTCATTGCTGTAATTTCTTAACTTAAATGACCTAGTTATTGGTAACTATATCGGTGATTAGTCACTTTGCCAAATTTTTCTTGGTATGCGGCGTTCACTTCAAATGGCCTGGGGGCAAGCTGGCCTAAGGGTATTAGCGATCTGAAACACTATCACCGAGGCTGGTCACTTGATCTACATGGTGATCCTTATCAAAGACAACGGTCGCATTCTTATAGGTCTGCCATTCGCTTAGCTGGCAATCATCCACCCTAAAGAAATCGGCGATCTCCTGATTTGAAGCTTCAGGCTGAGGCTCTCTGCGTTCTTTGCCTCGAAATCGCCACTGGTTTATTTTACCCCAAAGAATTAGCGTTCCCCCCAGTAGAGTGATGATCAACAAGTAAAGTGCAAGTATTTCGAAGAAACCCTTATAGCCACCCAAAATAATCATGTGGTCATAAAACAGCTTTATGTTGAAGAACCAAGCCACCATGCTGATTAAGGGCTGCCACAGATAAAACATTGCAAACCAAAAAGCTAGCGTTATACCTTTCGCAGCTAGTTGTTCCGATGTGCTCAACAACGTTTTTTCATCGATGATGAGCGGCTGTTTAAGATGAGTATGCTTCACCTGCTCTGCACTCCTCTATCGGGGCTTTTCCATGTGGCAAGCTGACCATCTTTCTTCGCCAACGCTTTGGGAACAGCGTAAACAATGGTAAAGGTGTTGATCATCCAGTAAATCAATGGATACCAGATCATCCAATAATAGTAACGCCCCAACCCCTTATCGTAGCGAGAATCGATGGCAAGACTCACGGCGAATTGACACAGGCAAGTAATCCCTAAAATCACCCCGTTCCAACCAGGAACAATGGTCTGAATATAAAGATGTTGGGGTAGCTCTACGAACTTACCTAATACCCACAAAACAATAATCGTGGCAGCGGTGTAGCTCCATATTACGCTCACTAAGTATTCCAGAGCCACCATCCACATGCGACGCTTTCTCCAACTAAACAGCTGTGAGAAATATCGCTTAAAAACTTCCATACCACCTTGCGCCCAACGTACTCGTTGGCGCCACAAACCTTTTAAAGTCTCCGGCATCAGAATCCAACACAATGCATTTGGTTCATAACGAACATCCCAATGATCTAGCTGTAACCGCCAGCTCACATCGATATCCTCTGTCACCATATCAGTAGACCAATAGCCAATGCGTTGTAACGCCGTTCTACGAAACGCAACCACAACACCAGACACAGTGAAAACTCGTCCGTAAATTCGTTGTGCTCTTTTTATCATTCCGATAATTGAGGAGAACTCCCCAACCTGAATTTTTCCAAGCAATGTAGTACGGTTCCTGATTCGCGGATTGCCCGTGACAGCACCGACCCGCGCTGAACCAGAAGTAAAGTGGGACATCAACCAGTGAACCGCATGAGCATCTAAAATCGCATCGCCATCGATACCAATCAGAAACTCATTCTTTGACAACATGGCACCCGCATTCATTGCTGTGGCCTTACCTTGATTAGTAGCCAGATGCACAACCCGTAAGTTGGGATACTGCTTCTCAAGTTGATTAAGAAGCTCACCGGTATTATCGGAACTACCATCGTTGATAGCGATTACTTCGAAGTTTGGATAGGTTTGCTCAAATAAACAGCCAATCGTTTCTTCAACAAGCTCGCCTTCGTTATAGCATGGCAGCAAAATGGAAACGGGGGGGTAACTTGCCAATGGTTTGGGATGTTCGACATCATCACCCTCTACAGTTTCCCAGTGAAACCGATAATACAAAGCACCGATCATCCAAACGTAAGCCATAAACAATGGATAGTAGAAAGCAAAGTGCATGATTATTTCAATCGTATCAGTCATCACTTTCTCTCATGCGGGTAATCACTAAGTGACATAACAGGAAAAATAGCGCTTAGCTTAGGTCGATTTTGAATAAAATCATCGGGATAATAACCGTAGTTATACCAGCCCATTTCCTGGAGCAATTTCATCTTCTCTACCAACAATGTTGGCTCAATGGGGCTTCCATTTTTGCGCCAATCAACCGATTGCAACTCAAACAAAACCTTGTCAGTAGCAACCCCTGCTGCTTGCACTTTTTTAACTAACGACCTCAGCCATTCAATTGAATCCGATGCACCTTCCATCAATGGCATTGCCATGATCGCTGTCGTATCGTAAGCCTTGGTAAATTCAACAAGGTTTTGTGCAAACCAGTCTTCGCTCATTGGGTTAATAATTGGCTGCGCATAAATATTGCGAGCCGTTTTAACTAGTGGCCTAAAGCGCTCTACTCTCTGTGTTATAAGATGGGTAAAATCGACAATTGCCCGCGTCTTCACACGCCCCCATTGCGATATAGTTTCAGCATTTTTTCTAAGTTCCGCAGGACTATCAAACTTCATCCCTTTTTGGCGATAGTAAGCTAACGCCTCTGGTCGAACATCTTCAAAATCTGAAAGATAGGCATCATCATGAAAGAGTATCCCGTTAAACTGAGTGTGCTTTGCGAGATCCTCGAAAACATCAAAGATGATTGTTTGTGCTTTCTTAGAAAAAATGGATAGGCGTTTATAGGGAGCTTGCGAAAGTTTTGGTGTTCCATTTTCCAAAGCATAAACACCATGATCTCTATAAAATTCCTCGCCTATCCAGAATGCTGAAACAGGCATCCAAGCAAATACTTTGACTTTTGCCCGAGTTTGCAATTGCCAGGATACTCTATTGAACAAGTCCTCTCTTACGGGCAGGTGCCGATTTTGGAAATAGAGTGCATCCGCATTCCCATCTCCATCAGGATCCGCAAAAGCCTGCAAGTAAACAGTACTTATATTGAGTTTATAGATTCTATCGATTAGAGCACTCAGGTTTCTATTTTGCTGCTCAGGATCAGGATCAAACACATAATCTAAATCTACGTGAACCACCCTTTCCGGCAGCTGATAGTTGATTTGATCAAGCAAACTCTTGAATTGGTTTAGATCTGGATTATCAGAAATCAATATTCGTTTTATATGAGGACCGTCAGAAAGCTCATTGAGCCCATCGTCTAATATCAGGGAATGCTCTAACCCAGCCTTCTTAGCAAGCTCGTATGTTTCTCCAGAAAAACGGCCATATGGCCAAACAATAGCTTTCGGTCGGACACCCGCTCTAGCTTCAAGGATGTCAGCACTCTTCTTTATATCTTGGTAAATACGCTTGCGGTATTTTACGTCATCTTCGTACTCACCATTACCATTTAATTGTCGCGTAACGGCAGCAGCTTGAATATTCCCTTGAGGATTCGCGAGAACACCACGATGAAGATTATGGCTATGTGACGCTATCTCTACTAACCCCGAGGCATGCATTTCTTTCACCTGATCCCAGGTTAGAAAATCCGATCGAGATCTTAATTCTTTTCCGTAAGGGACTTTATCTTGCGGACCCTTCTCAAGCCAACTGGTTACTAGTGCAAAAACAGCGGGATATTGATACAGCTTCAACAATGGATATATCTTGCTGTAAAAGCTGATATAGCCATCATCAAACGTTAACAAGATAGCTTTTTCAGGCAGATCTTTTTCACCACTTCTTGCTAACTCAATATCCTTTAGGGAGATTGGGTTATATCCTTCTGTACGCAACCATTCAAAATACAGTGCCAAATGGTTGGTATTAACCGCACCTGGATCATTATCTAAATCACCCACCACATCATCACGGACATCGTGAAAACACAACGCTATATAATCATATTCTTGCGTAGAGAAATTAAAACCTGGCTGAGATGCCTGTGCAGATATAGCGAAAGCAAAGCTTCCAAATAAAAACATGAGAACAGCGGAAAAATAGCTCATCAGAAACGCCACTCCCCACCAAAAAATAAACGTCGGTAAGTTTCGCTATCGCCATCGTAAATCTGTCGACCGAAAGCAACGCCATAATACCACTTCAAATCAATATCTCGTTGCCAAAAGTGCCTATAATCGAGACTCCAGACAGCGCCAGCATCATGATCTGCTTCTTTAACTTGAGCCAAGTCCATTCTTACTCGATGTTTAAAATGTTTCTCATACTCCTGCGAAATCAAACCATTGTATTCCAAGCCCAAACCAATCTCAGCACGAGACTCAGGATTATAGTAAGGAGCGTCGTCTTCTGAATTTGTTTGCAAAGAAAAGTACTCATGAAGGCGAATATCATATCTGGGTTCAATGATCAGTGATTGACGGCCAGTAGCACCAAACAGCAAGCGTCGATTATTATCACTGAACTCGCCAGCTTGTATTGATATGCCATACAGTTGTTTCTCATGAGGCTCATAGATAGAGCTCAAAGACAGAGTACTCAGGGAAATATCATTTTCATAAGCTCTAACGGGGGTGCTGTCGCTATAAGTTTGTAACGCAGCCTGGAAGCTCAATACATCATTAGTCTCCACATAACCAGAAAGTGTAAGACCAAGATCATCAGTCTCCAAAGACTGACTCAGTTCAATACTCAGTCCTCCCCATACTTTATCCATTCGAGCACCCACACCCAATCGTTTTATAGCGGCGTCGGTACTAGAAAACTCACTCTGCAAATGGCGTAAACGAGCGAAGCCACGATAGTCCTTATCTAGGGCAGCAGTGGTATAAGTCAATTCCCACTGAAAATCGTTGCTGGAAAACTCTGAACCTTTACTTTCGCCCCAGCCAGCGTCAAGTCGTAACGATTGACGTTGGTTAGAAGCCCAAGTTCTATTTAACTTCTCTATCGCTGGATCATTGGGGTATTGAGCATTCAGCAAGTTGATCGCATCACTTGTAGCCTCATACTCCCTGAGATCCATCAACGTATAAGCATATGCGATCTGAGCAGATTGCAGATTAGGTTCACCTTTTAAAATTCGTGTTAGTTTTGTCTTCGCCAACCGAGGATGACCACGCCATCGATCCACAACGCTTTGTTGAGTTTGAATGTCTGTATTAGTAGGCGCTTTTTTAGATAACTCTGACAATGCCGCAGCAGAATCCGCAAGCTGATTGCTATAGGCAGGATTCATTGCTCTGAGTAATTCAGCGCTCGCACGTCTTAAATTGGGTTTTATAATATTTGGCTTTTCACCATAGCGCCAAATAGCCTGTGAGTTAACAAACTGCTCTACAACACGCTCAGCTTGGTGATATTTGCCCTGATCAATTAAAGAATAATACCAAATAGTTAAACCATCATAGTGATTCGGTTCTTCGCTGAGTACCTGTTTTGCATACCTTTCCGCTTGCTTTGGTCTTCGCTTATTTAGATTGGCATTCGCAATAAGTAGAAGCGTATTTAATGCATGCTCAACGTCGTAACGCTCCTCGATATCATTAAATTGTTGTAGAACTTTTTCAAACTGATTGGACAAAGACAATACCAGTAAGCGATCAATACTGGCACTGTAGTTTAAGCCATCTTCATTTGGGTAGTGCTCTTTCAAGAACGCTTGATAATCATTTAGATGCTTAATTGCAGTCTGCAGCCGCTGCTGCTTAACAGACTGGTCGATATCCGATAACTGGCTTAAACGAATCGCAATGGCGGCTCTATCAGCCAATAGCTCTCGCCAATGTTTGTTGGAAAACAACTGTGGTCGAGTTTGAGCCTTTGAATAGGCAAGCTCCGGTAGGCCTAGACGAGATATATTAATGACATGACGTCGAAATGCACGTTCCTCAGCTGGATCAAATGCAAGAATTTGTTGGTAGGTTGCCTGTGCATCCAAGAATGCCTGGTTGCCTTCGAATTGTTCTGCCAATTCGTAAAGCGCTCGAATTTCCATGCGAGTTCGATCGACTGATAACAGTTTTTTATTGGCTTCATCTAGCTTACCCATTTCTGCCAAGACCAACGCTATACCACGTGAGAAACTTACGTTTTCAGGAAATCGAGCTTCTCCCAATTGATACAGGCTCAAGGCAAGAGGTAGATCCACGTGGCGTGCAGCATAGGCTGCAGCCTCCAAGCTAGATTCCTCTATATTTTTTGGATTAAGTTTTTTGAGATGCGTAAGAGCCTTTTCATACTGATCTGACCAACTTAGTCGCCGCATGTAATCTTCTCTTAACCAGATATTATCTGGATAGCGATTGACAACATCTTGATAAACAGCAAGCCATTGCTGGGGAGTTTCTTCATAACTTAACCGAGCTAAATCTGACCAACGTGAGCTTTCTGTTTTCAGGTTTTCCCGGTCTTTTAGCAACTGGGTTTGCAAACCCAACGCGGCAGGATAATCCCGCAGAGAATTTAATACGTATATCCAAGCTTTCTTTACGTCACGGGCTCGAGGATGTTTTGCCAAAAGTTTTTCGAGCTTTTCGGAAGCTTTAGAGGACTGATTCAATTCAAAGAGGCACAACGCCTCCCCCAATCCGAACTGCCTATTCCTTGGAAATCTTTCAATACCTTCTCGATAAACTTCTAAAGCGCCAGCATAATCTTGACTGTCTCTAAGCTGTTTAGCGACTGCTTCCAACTCTGATTCTGAACGAAGTAACTGCTCTAGCTTTATTTGTTTTTTAGGGACGATCGCTGGCGTATCCTTCAAGGTAATCGTCAATTCATCGCTGAGACCGGGCCGCGTTTTTACCACCACCATAGGCTCTTCATTTTCTTGTTTTGCTACGAAAATAGTTGCTAGATAGGGTGAAAGAATCGTTTGATAAGATTGACTATCAATTCTTTTGGCTGCTCCCCACATATCTTTTATGAAATAGTCTGGGGCCTCCTCCAAACGTATATGTGAAATCAAATCGAGGGCTCTTCGGTCTTGACCTGCCCAAGTTAGAACGATGGCGAAATCCTGCCAAAGCTTCTGATTAGACTTAGCATAGTTAGACAGCGACTCCAGCCGCAATAGTGCTTGCTCAAGATCCCCATTTCGAGCAGTTAGAACCGCATTTTCGCGCTCTCTGTCGAGATCAGCATCAGAATAAATGGGGGTTGTTAGCACTTCGAAGAGTAAGAAATAGGATAGAACCGCGTACACCATGGCCAAAGCCATCTTGTCCCAGCCTATCAACTGCAAACGCTCTTTGATGTTGCCTCCAAGAATCATGAATAAACGTCATGTTTATCGGAGGCATTCTACTAGATGTGAACCAGCTCACATATTTAAAGCATGTAAAAGAACGTTAAAATATGTAGAAAAAAGAAATAATTACGGCAATTTCTTTAATAAAAAGCTGTTTCTGAACAAAAAATAGAGGTGTTGAGCCAGCATCCACCGGCTCAACAAAAGTTAGACTAGAAACGTAAGTTCAATCCGACACTTAGGAAATCGACATCAGTTTCTAAAATGGTGTATTCGGCCTCAAATTGAGCCATTGGGCCGATATTGAAACCACCACCAATACCAGCAGAAAGACCTGTATCACTCTCCTTTATAGAGCTACAGCTACCACAACCCTTCGCAGAAACATCTTCTTTTAAGACTCCCGCCTTAAATTTAAAGAAGGCTGTGCCTTCTGAACGAAAAGCGTAATATAAAGCAGTGGTGGTTAAATCAAGTGATACGTCATTTCGGTACCAAGTATTATATTCAACTTCGATATCGGCACTATTGCGCTCAATCTCGATGGCACCACCATTGCCAAAGTTATAGCCAAGCAAAAATCCGCTATCAGTGGGATCATTTGCATCTTCAATATCAACAGTGAATCGGCCGTGCTTAACACCAACATAAAGACCTTGGTGATCATCTGCAACAGCGGTACCGGAAACTAGAAAAGCGAATAAGGGGATGAGAGTGTATTTCTTCATAAACTGCTCCTTTAACTCAACAAAACTCATCGGCAAGGAACAGTGGTAGAGACTTTTGATCTTCGGCGTCCTTGCATTTTATGGTTTGTTAATGAACTAACAAACGAAAGTCTGTCCAATTTCAGACTGGTCGCAACTCTATCTACAGCGCCTTACTAAATCAAGAGTTTTCTAGTAAATGCCAATATTTACGACCTAGGCATCACGGTATTAGCATGCAGATTTTGATTACAGCGGAACAAGTTTAACTCATATTTTTGAAAATCAGGGATGTATTAATTCCACCAAATGCAAAGTTGTTAGACATCACGAATTCGTTTTCCATTTCCTTACCACCGCCGGTGATGTAATCCAATTCGCCACATCTTGAGTCCACATTCACTAGATTAACGTTTGGGTGGTACCAATTATTGAGCATCATGTTAATAGATGCCCAAGCCTCAACAGAGCCGCATGCACCTAAGGTATGCCCCAAATAACTCTTCAAACTACTGAGAGGCATTTCATTACCAAAAACCTGATTGGTAGCAATAGTCTCGGCGATATCGCCTTGTTCAGTGGCTGTACCATGGCCACTCACATACCCGATGGCTTGGGGTGGCAAGCCTGCGCAGTCTAGAGACAATTCTAACGCCCGCTGCATTGTCTCCGCAGATGGCGCGGTCACATGCTTACCATCTGAATTTGAGCCAAAACCAACAATCTCAGCATAAATCTTAGCGCCCCGCGCCTTGGCGTGCTCGTACTCTTCCAGTATCAGTGTACCCGCACCCTCACCAATCACCAGACCATCCCTTTTCTCATCATAGGGCCGTGGTGAAAGTTCCGGAGTTTCATTACATGTGCTTGTGGCATAAAGCGTATCAAAAACTGCCGCTTGAGTTGCACACAAGGCTTCCGCTCCACCGGCAACCATAGCTTTTTGCTGGCCGTATTTAATAGCTTCGTAGGCATAGCCGATACCTTGGCTACCGGAAGTACATGCACTAGAGGTTGTATAAACCCTTCCAGTCATACCAAAAAAAACGCCAATGTTAACGGGAGCAGTATGGGCCATCATTCGGATATAGCTGTTAGCGCATAAACTATCGGCTCGATGGTTTATGAGCATATGACCAAATTCTTTAAAGGCTTCAGTGGCACCTGAAGATGAGCCATAAGAAACACCCATGTCACCACTAGTTAAAAGGGGATCATCTATTAAGCCTGCGTCTGTAAGAGCTCTCTCAGTAGCGACCGTAGACATTAGGGCCACACGCCCCATGCTGCGTACTTTTTTTCTTGAGTAATGTGAGGGCTTCACGAAATCTAGAACAGGGCCACCAAGGCGCGTGATTAAATCCTCATAAATGTCCCAATCTTCCATATAGCGAATTGCATTCTGTTTTGCTCTCAATCGCTCCTCGAACGTAGTCCAATCATCACCAAGTGCAGTAATACTGCTCATGCCTGTAACAACAACTCGACGCATTAAACCATACCACCATTAATTGAGATAACTTGCCTTGTTACATACGACGCAATATCTGAACAAAGATAACTAACTAAACCGGCAACCTCATCGGGTGTCCCCATTCTTCTCGCAGGGATCATTCCCTTGGCATGCTCCAATATAGATTCGTCAATCATGTCGGTTTCAATTAAACCAGGAGCTACGCAGTTTACCGTAATTTTGCGCTTAGCTAGTTCAATGGCAAGGGCCTTAGTTGCGCCGATAATACCCGCCTTCGCGGCACTATAATTAACTTGGCCGCGGTTTCCCATTAAGCCGGAAACGGAGGCCAAAGTAATAATCCTGCCACCCTGCTTGGCTCTCACCATCGGCATGGTGGCGGGGTTTAGAATATTATAGAAGCCATCCAAATTGGTGTGTATTACAGAATCCCAATCATCGCTACTCATGGCGGGGAAAGCATTATCCCTAGCGATTCCAGCGTTACAAACCACGCCATAATAAGCCCCATGAGCTTCCATATCAGCTTCAAGTGTTTCAAAGCACGCAGCTCGATCGGACACATCAAATTGCAGTACGCGAGCATTCCGACCTAGCTCGCGTATTTGTTCACCTACTTCTTCGGCAACCGATAGATTGCTTCTACAGTGTAAAACAATATCGAAACCATCTTTTGCCAATTGAACAGCGATAGCCCTACCTATTCCTCGACTAGAACCAGTTACTAAGACGCTTCTAGTCATACATTCTCTCCAGACATATACGAATCAATATCCTTGGGAACAAAAACATTTAAATTAGCGGTAATATTTCCCCTGGTAGTATCTAATGCACAGGCAAAA